>SVSD01000001.1 GCA_015064485.1 Oscillospiraceae bacterium
TAAATCTTCCCACTGTTTTGCACGAAGATATTGGTCTGTTGATTTTCTGTATGCTTCTGCTTGGTCGAAATTAACCTTAAAACTGAAGTACAGATTAGTCCTCCCCATATTTGATAGCAGCCTGAGCAGCAGCAAGTCTTGCGATCGGCACACGGAAAGGTGAGCAGGATACATAGTCAAGACCGATGCTGTGGCAGAATTCAACAGATGTGGGGTCGCCGCCGTGTTCGCCGCAGATACCAACATGGAGATCCTTGTTAGCAGGTCTGCCGAGAGCAAGAGCAGTCTTCATAAGGCCGCCTACACCAACCTGGTCGAGTTTTGCGAAGGGATCGTTTTCGAAGATCTTTACATCATAGTAAGCATCGAGGAACTTACCTGCGTCATCTCTGGAGAAGCCGTATGTCATCTGTGTAAGGTCGTTTGTACCGAAGCAGAAGAAGTCAGCTTCCTTAGCAATTGCATCAGCTGTGATACAAGCTCTGGGAATTTCGATCATTGTACCTACTTCGTATTCGAGGTTTGCACCTGCAGCTGCGATTTCAGCATCAGCTGTAGCTACAACTACATTCTTAACAAACTTGAGTTCCTTGAGTTCGCCAACAAGGGGAATCATGATTTCAGGCTTAACTGTCCAATCAGGGTGCTTCTTCTGAATGTTGATAGCAGCTCTGATAACAGCAGCTGTCTGCATCTTAGCAATTTCAGGATATGTTACTGCAAGACGGCATCCTCTGTGACCCATCATGGGGTTGAATTCGTGGAGAGAAGAAATGAGAGCCTTGATGTCTTCAACAGACTTGCCCTGTGCATCAGCAAGAGCCTTGATGTCAGCTTCTTCTGTAGGAACGAATTCGTGGAGAGGAGGATCGAGGAATCTGATACAAACAGGAGTACCTTCGAGAGCTTCATAAAGAGCTTCAAAGTCGCCCTGCTGGTAAGGAAGAATCTTTGCAAGAGCAGCTTCTCTTGCTTCAGCTGTATCGGAGCAGATCATTTCTCTGAACGCAGCAATTCTTTCAGCTTCGAAGAACATATGCTCTGTACGGCAAAGACCGATACCTTCAGCACCGAGTTCTCTTGCTTTCTTAGCATCTGCGGGAGTATCTGCATTTGTTCTAACCTTGAGTTTTCTGTACTTGTCAGCCCAAGCCATAATTCTGCCGAATTCGCCTGCGATTGTAGCGTCTACTGTGGGGATAAGACCGTCGTAGATGTTACCTGTTGTACCGTCGATGGAGATGCAGTCGCCTTCGTTGAATGTCTTGCCTGCAAGAGTGAACTTCTTGTTTTCTTCATCCATCTTGATGTCGCCGCAACCGGATACACAGCAAGTACCCATACCACGAGCAACAACCGCTGCGTGAGATGTCATACCGCCACGAACTGTGAGGATACCCTGAGCAGCCTTCATACCTGTGATATCTTCGGGAGATGTTTCAAGACGAACAAGAACTACCTTTTCGCCTCTTTCCTTCCAAGCAACTGCGTCGTCAGCTGTAAATACAATCTTACCGCAAGCAGCTCCGGGAGAAGCGCCAAGACCCTTACCCATAGGAGTAGCAGCCTTGAGTGCCTTTGCGTCGAACTGAGGATGGAGAAGTGTATCGAGGTTTCTGGGGTCGATCATAAGAACAGCTTCCTGTTCAGTTCTCATACCTTCGTCAACGAGATCACATGCGATCTTAAGAGCAGCCTGAGCTGTTCTCTTACCGTTTCTTGTCTGGAGCATATAGAGCTTACCGTGTTCAACAGTAAATTCCATATCCTGCATATCTCTGTAATGATTTTCAAGAATCTTACATACTTCTGTGAACTGCTTGAATGCTTCAGGGAACTTTTCTTCCATCTGTGCGATGGGCATAGGTGTACGAACACCAGCAACAACATCTTCGCCCTGTGCATTTGTAAGGAATTCACCCATGAGCTTCTTTTCGCCTGTAGCAGGGTCACGAGTAAATGCAACACCTGTACCGCAATCTTCACCCATGTTACCGAACGCCATCATCTGTACATTAACAGCGGTACCCCAAGAATAGGGAATATCGTTGTCGCGGCGGTAAACATTTGCTCTGGGGTTGTCCCAAGAACGGAATACTGCCTTGATAGCGCCCATAAGCTGTTCTTTAGGATCGGAGGGGAAATCTTCGCCGATCTTGGACTTATATTCAGCCTTGAACTGATTTGCGAGTTCCTTAAGGTCATCAGCTGTAAGCTCTACATCGAGAGTTACGCCCTTTTCTTCCTTCATCTTGTCGATGAGTTCTTCGAAGTACTTCTTTCCGACTTCCATAACAACATCGGAGTACATCTGGATAAATCTTCTGTAGCAGTCCCAAGCCCATCTGGGGTTTCCGGAACTTGCAGCCATATATTCAACAACTTCTTCGTTGATACCGAGGTTGAGGATTGTATCCATCATACCGGGCATGGACGCACGCGCACCGGAACGAACCGATACGAGAAGGGGATTTTCCTTATCGCCGAACTTCTTGCCGCAAACTTCTTCCATCTTTGCGATGTTTTCGTTGATTTCAGCCTGGATTTCGGGATTGATCTGACGGCCGTCTTCATAGTACTGTGTACAAGCTTCAGTAGATACTGTGAAGCCCTGAGGAACGGGAAGTCCGATCTTTGTCATTTCTGCAAGGTTTGCGCCTTTACCGCCAAGGAGTTCACGCATATCTGCGTTACCTTCGGTAAAGAGATAAACATATTTCTTGCTCATTTATTTTTACCTCCGTGAATAAAAATTTGCATAGTTTCGCATCAATTATTATAACACAATTGAAAACAAATTTCCATAGTATTTTTCCAATTTTTGCACTTTTACACAATATTAACAAACCACAAGCTTTAAAAAAAGGTTTTTTTGATTTTTTACACACATTTATTGTGCACATTTGCCATATAACAGTATTTTTATATCCACTATTCCTAATGTTTTTTTGTACATTTTGGATTAAAAACAAAATGCCATACTCCATAATCCGGAGTATGGCAAAATTTATTTAGAATGCTACTCTTTCTTCGATGTAAGCCTTGAGGTCTTCTATCTTAATACGAACCTGTTCCATAGTGTCACGGTCTCTTACTGTAACACAGCCATCGTTTTCGGAGTCAAAGTCGTATGTGATACAAAGAGGTGTACCGATCTCGTCTTCACGGCGGTATCTCTTACCGATACTTCCCGCATCGTCAAAATCAACATTGAAATATTTCTGAAGATCGTGGTATATTGCTGTTGCTTTTTCGGAAAGCTTCTTGGAAAGAGGAAGAACAGCCGCCTTATAAGGAGCAAGGAAAGGATGCAAGCGAAGAACTGTTCTTACATCGCCTTCTGCGAGTTCTTCTTCGTCGTATGCATCGCAAAGGAATGCAAGGAAGCTTCTTTCAACGCCGAGAGAAGGCTCTACAACATAAGGAATGTAGTGAGCATTTGCTTCCTGATCGTAGTATGTCATATCCTTGCCGGATGTGTTCTGATGCTGAGTAAGGTCATAATCTGTTCTGTCAGCAACACCCCAAAGTTCGCCCCATCCGAACGGGAAGAGGAATTCGAAGTCTGTTGTTGCCTTGGAATAGAAGCAAAGCTCTTCGGGATCGTGGTCACGAAGACGGAGGTTTTCTTCCTTCATACCGAGAGAAAGGAGCCAATCGCGGCAGAAGCCTCTCCAGTATGCGAACCATTCAAGGTCTGTATCGGGCTTGCAGAAGAATTCAAGTTCCATCTGTTCGAATTCACGCACACGGAAAATAAAGTTACCGGGAGTGATTTCGTTACGGAAGGATTTACCTATCTGTGCAATACCGAAAGGAAGCTTTCTTCTTGAAGTGCGCTGAACATTTGTAAAGTTTACAAAAATACCCTGTGCTGTTTCGGGACGGAGATATACTGTATTTTTCGCATCTTCAGTAACGCCCTGGAATGTTTTAAACATAAGGTTAAACTGGCGGATATCTGTAAAATTATGCTTACCGCAAGTAGGGCATTTGATATCGTGTTCCTCAACAAAATCCTTCATTTCCTGCTGAGAATAAGCATCTATGGGCTTTTCAAGAGTAAAGCCTGTTTCAGCGCACCAGTCTTCTATAAGCTTGTCCGCGCGGAAACGCTCATGACATTCGCGGCAATCCATAAGAGGATCGGAAAATCCGCCGAGATGGCCGGATGCTACCCAAGTCTGAGGGTTCATAAGTATTGCGGCATCAAGACCTACATTATAGGGATTTTCCTGAACGAATTTTTTCCACCACGCTTTTTTGATGTTGTTTTTGAATTCAACACCCAAAGGTCCGTAATCCCATGTATTTGCAAGGCCGCCGTAAATTTCGCTGCCCGCATAAACATATCCTCTGCCTTTGCAGAATGCAACGATTTTTTCCATTGATTTATCTGTGTTCTTCATTATATTCAACCTTTCAAAAATCATAATAATGAATAATTATACAACATAATAACAGATATTTCAAGTGCTTTTTGTATTTTAATCAGCTTTTGATAAATAAATTTCATATATTGGGAATAATTATCAAAAATCTCCCGTACGGTATTGTGTTTTTGCCGATTAAATGCTAAAATGAATCAAACTGATTTCGGAGGTAACTATGCTTTCTGTTGATTTAATATATCTTGGAAATGAAAAAGACAAACATTACAACGATGCCGCAGACGAATATATAAAAAGGCTATCCGCTTTTTGTATGTTCCGGTCAAAGAACCTTAAGGACGAGCGTCTTTCCCCGCAGCCTTCGCAGAATGAAATATCGGCAGCTCTCGAAAAAGAGGGAAAAAGAATACTCGAATCTGTTCCCGACAGAAGCTACAAGATTGCTATGTGCATCGAAGGAAAGCAAATGTCCTCGGAGGAATTTGCAGCCCTCATCGAATCTGTTCCCCAAAGGGGTTATTCGGGAGTATCCTTTATCATCGGGAGTTCCTGCGGTCTTTCCGACGAGGTAAAATCAAAATGCGACCTTAAACTTTCGGTTTCAAAAATGACATTCCCCCATAAGCTTTTCCGCGTTATGCTTCTTGAGCAGATATATCGTGCCTTTTCAATTATTTCCGGCGGAAAGTATCATAAATAACAAAAAACATTGCCGTAAACCAAATTACGGCATTTTTATTTACAAAATTAAAAACTTTGTCATAAAACTGTTGAAATATATCTTGCTGTCTGTTATAATAAAGATGTATATTTATGTGAAATTTCAGAAGGTCTTTTATGAATACAAAAAACAACAATATCAGAATAATACCTCTTGCCGCTCCGATATATTCACCGGGGCTTTTGGCGCTTAATACCTGTCCCGTTCTTTCTGTAAGAATAGAGGGGCTTTCTTCGCCTACGGCACACAATATAAACATAAATGTTTTCGGCCTTTCAAAGGCTGGATTTTTCATCGAACGCACTCCCGCATTTTCCGGAGAAATCTTCCTTGAAAAGGATTGCGAAAATTTGAGCATAAATCTCACTTCCGTACCTTTCCGCATAAAGGGCGAGGTTTTAAACTTGATCAAATCCCCCGCTCCCGGAAAGATAAGCGTTGAAGTGACAATTGACGGCGTGAAATATATCGGCGATTCCCCAATAACTCTTTTCCCTGCAAAAATTTATCCCGCAACCGCCTCACCCGCAATTATTTCGACCTTGCTTTCTCCCTTCTGCAAAGATGTTTCGAGAATAACAGCAAAAGCCGCCGCGAAAACACTCGGCTCTCTTTATGATGCAGTTAAATCCGAAAGAATTATATATTCAGTCAGAGAATGTGATTTTACGGCAAGAAATGTGCCCTTTTATGATGTCGGTTCTTTTTATGCCGGCCGTTCTAAAATGGCGTCCCCTCTTGAAATGGCACTTATATTCTGTTCCTGCGCACTTAATATGGGACTGTATCCTGTAATAATCGCTCTCAAGGGTAAAAAGGCGCCCTCCATACTTTGCGGTACAGCCTCATCCATTGATGAGTTCCCGACCGTTTCGTCCTGTGCAGAAAAAATACGCTCTCTTGCCGCAAACGGCAATATTGAGCTTTTCAATATCTCCTGTCTTTTCACAGGACATTCCGTAGAACTTGAAGATGCAATAAAAAATGCCGGTCAGGAACTTTTTTCCTCCGAGATGATTTTTGCCCTCAATATTGCAAACGCATATGCAGACGGCGCAAATCTTTGCCATTTTGATGCAGAAAATTTTGAAGCCGAAAAAAATCTGACAAATCAGTTCCGCTCATATAATTCTCAGTCAATAAAGGCAAAAACCTTATCACAACACGCAGAATATCTTACAGATACCACCGCCTCTCCCCTTTTGAACATTACCCGCACAAGCCCCGATTTTGTATGCTTGAATACGGATTTTGCCTCTGTCATAAAGGCGGCTCAAAACGGTAAGATTCTGACACTTTCCGAAAGTCCAAACAGCGGAGGCGCTACACGGGGTATGGGCGAAATATACGAAGCCTGCCGCAGGATCAGCGCAAAAAACAGCAGAAAAAATGAGCTTTACCTTGCCTGCGGATTCTTCTGTTATAAGGGTAATGTAGCACCTATAGCGCTTTATCCTGCAGAGCTTGTATGTAAAAACGCGGCAGTCACCGCAAAATTCAATTCTCCCAAGCCCTATTGCAACAGACTTTTGTGCGAAACCTTAAAAACCTTTGCACCTTGCAAGGCTTTCTTTGATAAAATCGGTATTCCCGGCGGAGATCTTGACGATATTATTGCTTGTTTTGAAACCCTTTGCGCACTTATCCCCGGTGATTTCAGAATTATAAAAGAATGTGGTGTCGGCCGTTTCCCCTACAGAAACAGCACGATCTCATTTGCAATAGCGGACAAATGCGATAAAATCAACTCTGACCCTCTGTCTACGGCAATACTTTCGGGAAAAACATTCGGCGAGGCCGACAAAAATCTCCCCTACGGAAAAGGTTCGGGGGATCTGGAGTTAAGAAGCCCCGAGATTTTCGACGGCTGTGTTCTTGATGCCGCCGCTCACTCTTCCTGCGGCGATGTTCTTGTTACCGACGCTTGCGGCGATACTGCATCCGATATCTGCCTTGCTGTGGCAAGTGAAAATATACGAATAGGAAAATCTACTCTTATCGTATCGGATGATCCTCAAAAGCGTACGCAGATTCAAAAAGCATTTGAAAACTGCGGACTTTCAAACGCCGTTCTTATATTGTCTTCCGACACAGATATAAAAGGAAATATAGAAACCAAGCTCAATGCTCTTTCAGAGTCGGTTCTTCCGAAAACAGAGCAGAACGAAAAAACCGAACTGCTGGAATTACAGCGAAAATTTGCAGCCTATTCAAACAGCAAATCAAGAAACTATGATTTCGAATTTTCGTTTGACGATGCCGCAACAGCATATATAAATGCAGGAAAAGGACTTACGGCCGAAGAAAAAGCTCTCCATATAGAGCCTGAATCAATCTTCTTCCCCGACCTTTCCAAAAAGAGTGCGAGTGATATCTTCGAAGCTCAGATGAGGCTTTGCAGAGCCGCAAGCGCACTTCCCCGGATGCCCTACAAAGAAAATCCGTTTTTCAGAGCCGGTGTTGTTGACGAAACTGACGATGCCGAAAGCTTGCGTGTTCTTGCAGATATGGCACTTGCCGAACTTTCGGAACTTGTCGAAAACTGTAAGGATATTGCGAAAAAATCGGGTTTTGATCTTTCCCACATAAAAACGCTGCCCGCACTTCACGCGTTTTTGTCTTTGATAGTTCTTGTTTCAAAAGAATATGACGAGGGTATTTCTCCTTCGCTTCTTTCAAAAGACATATATCCCATATCAAAAAAGATTGCAGAACTTCGCAATATTGCATCAGAAATCCTTTCAACAGAAAAGGAACTTTGCGAATTTGACAGAGAATTGTTCTCTCTTGATGCTTCATTGCTTCTGAATGAATGGAATGAAGGGGAAATGAAACATTCCGACATTTCAAAAACAGTAAATGCATACCGCATCTTTTCTCCTGCGGAAGGCTTTGACAAAAAGAGCGTTTTTGATGTCCTTTGCCTTATCGCAAAGCATAATGAGCTGACAGTCGAATTTGACGGTTCGGATGTTCAGATGGAAGAAATTTTTGCAGGCTACTGGAACGGTTACAACACAGATTGGGATAAAATTTCCGTTCTTGTGGATTTTTCAAAAATGGCAGATGTCCTTCTCAAAAAGATATACGGACACGATTCCGAAAAACGACACGAAGCCGCAAAATTTTTCCCCGCTCTTGCCGGATACTCCTCCGACAAGACCGCTGTTGCAAAAGTAATCGGTACGGCAAGTCTTTTTGATAAAATGTTTTCTGAAGGCGGAAGCGTAGTTTCATTGGCATCAAAACTTTCTGCCGATCTTTACGGTATGATTTTTGACAACGGCATTTTTTCGGATGACGGAATAAGCGCCACGGTAAAAGGATGGAGCGATGCGGCAGATATACTTCCCCTTGCCTCAAAATATAATAAATGCGCTATGGAGTGCAAAAAGGTCGGACTTTCAAGCTTTGTAAATTATCTTGAAAACAATGCTTACACCCCTGCAACCGAAAAAATATTTACCCGTTCACTTTTGTTCCTTGCCTTAAAGCAAATAACACTTTATGACAGAAATTTCCTTTCTATGAACCATTTTGAGGAAGATTCCAAGCGTTATCTTAAGCTTTTAAAGGAGCTTTGCGATTACAACAAAAAGGAACTTGCCCGTTCTTATATCGATTTTTGCGTAGCTTACATAAAGTCAAATCCCGCAAAATCAAAAGCCTTTTCGGAATGTCTTTCCGATAAAAAGTTTGCGCCCGAAGAACTTATTCTTCGAAACTGCGAAACCGTAAAGACTCTTTTCCCTGTAATCATCGCCGAAGCTTCTTATGCAGGAATGACAGGGGATGCAGAAAATATAATAATCTGTGATGCCGACAGTATCAGCACTTCAAGTGTTCTTCCCATTCTTTACAACGGACGGCATAAGACTATAATATGCGGTAACAAAAATCTCATTTATATGTCCGAGAATTTTGCACTCGATTGCCTTAAAGCAAATGTTTTTGAAATATCTGCCGAAAAACCGGGAATCAACGGAATATCAAAACTTTCGGATATAAACTATTTGCGCTCCCCCGTTTCTTCTTACGACAAAGAAAGAAACACAAATGTGCTTGAAGCTCAGACAATAGGGCTTGAAATAATGAAAAACCTTGCCGAACATCCGGAAAATAAAATTCAGGTGCTTACTTTTACAGAAAATCAGTGCGAAACGGTATACGAAGTTTTATCAGCGGTTTCCGAAAAAAGCATAGCCGTAAGAAAAGCTCTTGCCAACCAAAAGATTTCTGTTTCCTGTGCAAAGGATACCTCTTCCTGCGATTGTGATATACTTTATATCTCGCCTGTGTTTGACAAGGACGAAACCTCGGGTATGTCTATCTCCTGTACCTACCACGATAAACCCAAAAATGAAATTTTCGGTCTTCCCGTACCTTGTGTCCGTGCACTTTCGGGAAGTGCAGCTAAAACCGTTGCGGTATTTGCTCCGTCGCTTTCAAAATATCCAAATCCCGTCGGAGCTTACGGATGTGCAAAGATCGCTCTTTTTGCAGAATATGCATATTCAAAGGGATTTTTCGTAAATCCTTATGAAAATTCTTATGATGAATATACTTTGGAATTTGCAAGGCTTATGAGTGAAAACGGTTTTTCTGTATACACAGTAAATTCCGGAAGATTTGCTTCCGTCAAGATCGGCGGAAGATATTATGCGGCTATCATATGCTCTGACAGCAATTCCCCTATGTATGAAGCCAAACTTCTTTCGAATAAAGGATTTATTCCGCTTTTTATCGACAGCACAGAGCTTCTTTTAAATCCCAATAAAATACTCGACCGCATAAACTCAATCAAAAACGGAGGTTCTGAAATATGACGGGAAACTATATCGGAATAGATCTCGGCACAGCAAACACCATCGTTTGCACAAAGCACGACGGTATAATAATCCGCGAGCCTTCATATGTCACATACGACCCCCGCACAAACCGCGTTCTTGCCGTCGGAAACGAAGCTAAAAATATGTACGGCAAAACCCCTCCCAACATAAGTGCTATGCGCCCTTTGAGAGAAGGCGTTATCGCCGACTTCGGTCTGACAAGCGAAATGCTCAAGATTTTCATAAGAAAAGCGGTCGGCAACAGTATTCTTATTTCCCGTCCCAATCTCGTTATCTGTATCCCCTACGGAGTAACGGATGTTGAGAGAAAAGCGGTGCAGGAAGCGGCTCTTGAAGCAGGCGCTAAGAGTGTTGCCCTCATCGAGGAACCTGTTGCAGCCGCAATCGGAGCAGGTCTTCCCATACACGAAGCCCGCGGTTGTATGGTCGTTGATATCGGCGGCGGTACGACCGAAGTTGCCGTAATTTCGCTGGGCGGTATCGCCCGCTCGGTTTCACTGCGAGTTGCCGGCGATAAATGCACCGAGGCGATTTCAAACTTTATCCGCAAAAAATTCAATGTTATGATAGGCGACAGCACAGCCGAAGATATAAAGATAGCTATCGGCTCCGCTCACCCTTCGACAGACTTCGGCGTTGCCGAAGTAAGGGGCAGAAATATCCTTTCGGGACTTCCCGCGGCTATGAATATATATTCAAGCGACATAAGGGAAGCTTTAGAAGAGCCTTTGAATTCAATCGTCGATGTTATCAAGACTACCCTTGAGTCAACTCCCCCCGAGCTTTGTTCGGATATATACGATAACGGAATTGTTCTGACAGGCGGAGGCGCGCTTTTGTGCGGACTTGATACACTTATCGCCGAGAAAACACATTTGAAGGTATTTGTATCCCAAAATCCCCACGATTGTGTAGCTAACGGCATAATAAAAGTTATGCGTTCGAAAGACAAGGATATTCTTATCGAAAAAATCAGGCGCGATTGATAAATCAAGCCTTGATAATTGCAAAAAAAGGTAGTATAATCAATATGTTACGGCAAAAAAGCCGAAAAAGAGGTTATTATGTATATACTTTCGGTCGATACGACCGCCAAGAGCGCAACAGTTTGCGTTGCAAAAACTGATGAGATCTCAGGGCTTATCCCTGTCTCACAATTAAATCTCAACAGCACATCCACCCACAGCGAAAGTCTTCTTCCGATGATAGATACGGCACTTTCGCTCGCATCGCTTGAGCTTTCCGATATGGATTGCCTTGCAATTACCGCAGGTCCCGGGTCTTTTACCGGTGTCCGTATAGGAGTATCCTCTGTAAAAGGACTTGCGTTTTCTTTGGGCGATAACATCCCCTGCATCCCGCTTTCCACCCTTTACTGTCTTGCGCTTAATGCGGCGGCATACGGAGAAAACACAATTGTCTGTCCTGTTATGGATGCAAGAAGAGAACAGTTTTATAACGCCCTTTTCAAAGTTTCAAAGGGAAAGCTTAAAAGACTTTGCGATGACCGTGTGCTTACAGCAAAAGAGCTGACAGACGAACTTTCCGCAAATTATCCGGGCAAAAAAATTATTGTCTGCGGCGACGGAGCAAAGCTTTATCATTCCCTTTTTCCTAAATATGCCGGAGAAAACACACCTAAAGTAAGCCTTGCGAGGCCGGAAAACCTCTTGCAAAATGCTTTTTCCGTTGCATATGCTGCATATGAGATCATATCATCCGAAGCATTTGAAAAAGAAAATTATAAAGGCTCGTCCCTTTCTCCCATATATCTGCGTCTTTCGCAGGCGGAACGGGAACGCAACGAGAAATTGGAAAAACAGAACCAAGGAGAAATAAAATGAATCTCAATTACGAAAACGCTGTCGAAAGAGTTCTTTGCAGCGAGAATGAAATCAAAGAAAAGGTAAAAATCATTGCAAGGGATATTGAAAATTATTATAAAGATTCCGAAAAGAAACTTCTCATGCTCGGTATTTTAAAGGGCTCCGTTGTTTTTATGGCAGATCTTATGAAGGAAGTTCACCTTCCTCTTGAGGTTGATTTTATGCGTCTTTCCTCCTACGGCAAAGGTGCGGTTTCCTCGGGAAATATCGTTATCAAAGCAGGTCTTGAAAAAAAGGACTTGTCCGAATACAATGTCCTTATTGTTGAAGATATTCTCGATACCGGAAATACTCTTTTCTGGCTTGTTAATTATCTCAAGCGTGAGCACAATTGCGAAGACATTAAGATATGCACACTTCTCGACAAGCCCGACAGACGCGAAAAACCCATTTCCGTCGATTTCGGATGCTTTACTATTCCCGATGAGTTTGTTATCGGTTACGGACTTGATTATAACGAAATGTTCAGAGATCTTCCCTATGTGGGAATTCTCAAAAGAGAAATTTACGAAAAATAATTTTTTACATAAGGAGATAAAAATATGTTAAAGAAATTCAGAGATTTCATCGCAAGAGGCAATGTGATGGATATGGCAGTCGGCGTTATTGTCGGCGGCGCGTTCAAGGAAATTGTAAACTCCCTTGTTGCAGACATTTTTACCCCTGTTATCAGCCTTTTCACAGGCGGCGTGGATTTTTCAACACTCCACTGGGTGATAAGAGCCACAGAAAAGCTTGATGAAGCAGGAAATGTTGTTCTTGACGAAGCAGGAAATGCAGTTATTGAAACACTTACCGTAAATTACGGCGCTTTCATTCAGAACATATTCGACTTCCTCCTTGTTGCAATCTGTGTATTTATTTTTGTTGAAGTGGCACAGACTCTCCGCACAAGAGCAGAAGCACTTGATAAAAAGAAAGCCGAAGAAGAAGCCGCAGTGGCAGAGCCCGAACCCGAAAAGCCTTCGAACGAAGAGCTTCTTCTTACAGAGATCCGCGATCTTCTTAAAGAAAAGAATAGCTGAGCTTTATAAAAGTAAAAAACAGAAGCCGTACGGCTTCTGTTTTTTCTTCTTTATTTGACATTCTTTAATAAAAAAACTCCGACACATGCAAGTCCTGTTCCAAGCATTACCAATCCGGATTTTATATCAAGTTTACCAAGTATAGAGGTTACAACTACCGCCACCCCCATGGCAACGGGAATTGCTCTTAAGATAATATTTGTCAGATATCCTGCACCTTTATGTCCGTTAACAGATACTGTTTTCGCATTCAGCAATTCTTCAGCAGAAACACCTAAAATATCTGCCAACTTTGGTATTGTTAAAGTATCGGGACAAGCAACATCCCGTTCCCACTTTGAAACGGCCTTATCAGTAACATTCAGCATGTCTGCAAGTTCCTTTTGAGTCATACCCTTTTCTTTACGGAGAGTACTTATAAGCTCTCCGATAGATTTATTTGCCATTTGATTTACCTCCTTTATATTTTCGGCAAAATCAGTGTAGCATTAAACCAAATAAAAGTAAACCGAAGAAAGGTAGAGTTTGCTAAACTGTAGGTTTACTTTTGGGGTATATAAATTGATATTTATACCAATCTATATATGACTATTTCCCCACACAAAATCTTGAGAAAATATTATTTACTATTTCCTCGGTTACCTGTCTGCCATCGGCCTCGGAAAGGAAGGCTATTGCCCTTTCGATATCCGTACCTGCCACATCCTGTGTGAGCACTTCAAGCGTTTCGATGCTTTCGCATACTGCCTTATGGGCATTTTTCACAGCGGCATATACTCTTGCACCTGTAATAACAAGACCGCTTATGAGAAGCTCGTCGCCCGCAGGATAAAGCTCTCCTATCATTTCGGAAAGCACATCTTTTCCGTTTCCGAGCTTTGCAGATATTGAAACGGTCTTTATACCGCTACAAACATCCTTTAAGAACTTTTCCTTATCTTCGCATATGGGAGAAATATCGTTTTTATTGACAACAATAATTATATTTTTTCCTTCGAGATTTGAAATTTGAGTAAAAAGCTTTTTTTCCTCCTCACAAAGCGGCTGTGAACCGTCGCAGAGAGCAAGTATAAGCTCTGCTTTTTCCATACTCAGAAAAGCTCTGTCTACGCCGATTTTTTCGACGGTATCGTCGGTTTCACGAATTCCCGCCGTATCCGAAAGATTAAGGGTTATATTTCCAAGCGTTACCTTTTCGGTTATAACATCTCTTGTCGTTCCGGCAATATCGGTAACGATCGCTCTTTCAGAACCCACAAGAAGATTCAAAAGCGAAGATTTTCCGCTGTTGGGAAGTCCGACGATAGCAGTTTCGATACCTCCTGAAACCGCTCTTCCTGTCGCATAGCTTTTACAAAGGGTATCAAGTCTTTTTTCAACAAAACAAAGCTTTTCTTTCATCTCATCGGATGACATATCTGTAAGATCCTCATCCGGATAATCGATAAAAGCGTATACCGAGGCAAGAATATTTGTAAGCTCATCTTTTATATCGTCAATCTCTTTTGCAAGTTTTCCTGCGACCTTGGCGTTTGAAAGCCTTAAAGAAGCTGTACTTTCCGCGTCGATAAGCTCCGCTACCGCTTCTGCCTGCGTAAGAGTGAGTTTACCGTTTGTAAAAGCTCGTCTTGTAAATTCGCCCGCTCCTGCAGGAAGCGCACCCGCTTCAAAAAGCGACGAGAGAACAAGAGATGCGCAAAGGTCATTGCCGTGACAACTTATTTCGGCTGTATTTTCGCCTGTATAAGAATGGGGGGCAAAAAATATTGTGCAAAGCCCCGAATCTATTATTTCGCCGTCATAATATATGTCGCCGAAAACTGCGCTTGATGCGGGATAGTCGGCAAGGTCTTTTCCCGATCGGGGAACAAAAACTTTTTTCACTATCTCAAAGCAATCGCTTCCCGTAACACGGATAACCGCAATTCCCGCTTTTCCCCTTGCGGTAGAAAGCGCCGCCACGGTTGATGTAAAAGTATCGTGCATTTTTCTTCCTTTCAAAAGACTTTATTCATATAAAGTTTCACTTTCAGTTACCACCATAACATAATCGGCAAGATTGACATCCGCCGCAGGCTGAACTATTGCGGACAAGGTATAATTTTCAGGATTGGGTTCAACACTTACAACAGTTCCCACAACAATATCCTTCGGATATATACTCCCGTATCCCGAAGTATATACCATATCGCCGACATAAACTTCCGCATCCGACGGAAGATTTATCACTTTGCAAAGGCCGTCGCTGTAAAGGTCAAAAGAACCCGTCAAAACCGCCGAGGTCATCGTTCTTTCCATATAAACGCCGACAGACATATTATTGTTGATAAGCGATATTCCGCGCGAGGTTGAAATACCCGCTTCTGTAACAAGACCGATAAGACCGTCTTCTGTAATTACAGGCATATTTTCGGAAATTCCGTGCATGCTGCCTTTATCAAGGGTAAATGTTCTTATAAAGCCGATATCCCTTGCTACTATCTTGGCATCTACAAATTCCATTTCCGTACGCTCGTTTTTTAGCCCTAAAAATTTTCTCAGCCATTCGTTTTCTTCGGCAAGCGAAGCATTCGCTCTTGTTTGAGCAAGAAGTCTTGCATTATCTTCTATAAGCTGTTCGTTTTCACGGCGCAGCTGTCCCACATCCGCAAAATACGAAACTGTATTTTCACAAGCTTGTCTTATTCCTATTGTAAGTTTTTCTACAGGCGTTACGATATTTGCCGCCGCATCGTATATGTATGAAAAAGCATCGGTATGATAGATCACCGCAGAAAGCGCGCTGAGCCCTACGGATATTCCGAGCATTATCGGGAAAAAGTGCGATTTGACATTACCAAGACGCATATTCCGTAAATTCCCCTTTCAGAGAGTTTTTTCGACATTTTTTGAAAAATTATAAAAATACTATTTATTTTAACATTACTTTATATTATAATATAATAAATGTATCTTTGCAATGTTTTTTTATGAACTTTACCGTATATTATAAGAAAGGCGTATTCAACGATATGAAAAACACTTATCTACTGAATATACAGGGCACAAGCTTTGCCATACGATCGGAAGAGTCCGAAGAATATATCCGCCGTCTTGAAGAAAAGGTTTCTTCTATGATAGAAGATATAACCTCACAAGGTGCATCAAGCCATAAGGCGGCGCTTTTTGTATGTATGGATCTTATCGACCGTCTTGAAAAAGCAGAAAAAAGCAATAATCACAATCACAATCACAATCACAATCATAAGCATAAAAAGCACAAGGACAAGCACAAAAAGAACTTTGCCGAGAATCCTGTTCCCGACAAAAATCAACTGAGCCTGTTTTGAGGTAATCGATGATAGAAAAAAACAATACTCCGAAGCTTTTATCGCCTGCAGGTTCATATGATGCCCTTTGTGCCGCAATTTCTGCCGGTGCGGATGAAGTATATTTCGGTGCTTCTTCTTTTAACGCAAGACAAGGCGCAAAAAACTTTGATGAAGATGAGTTTGCGCAAGCAATAAAGCTTTGCCGTGTTTGCGGTGTAAGTTCAAATATTACAATAAATACTCTTTTGCATGACAGAGAGATAAATGATGTTTTAAATCTTATATATTCTGCGGCATCGCTTGGCGCTGACGCATTTATTGTTCAGGATATGGCTTTAAGCTTTGCTGCGAAAAAATCTATGCCCGAGGTTGTTCTCCACGCAAGTACACAATGTGCGTGCCACAACAGGGACGGTGCAATGCGGCTTTTTGACGCAGGCTTTGAAAGAATCGTTCTTGCAAGAGAGCTTTCGGGGACAGATATAAAGACAATTACCGAAAATGCACCTTATGAAACCGAAAGTTTTGTTCACGGTGCTCTTTGCGTTTCCCATTCGGGGCAATGTCTTTTTTCATCAATCGTCGGCGGAAGAAGCGGAAACCGAGGTATGTGCGCCCAACCCTGCCGTATGGAATATACGGTATCTTCCGAAAACGCTTCAAAAAAAGGGTATCCTTTAAGCCTTAAGGATCTTTCCTTGGCACAGCATATAAAAGAGCTTTGCGATACGGGCGTTTCTTCTCTTAAAATCGAAGGAAGAATGAAAAGCCCCGAGTATGTTTTCGGAGTTACAAAGATATTCAAAACCTTGCTTTCCGAAAAGCGAAATGCGACATATGATGAAATGGCCGCTCTTGACAGCCTTTTTTCAAGAAGCGGCTTTACCGACGGTTACCATACAAAAAAATTCATTATTTCCAATTCTGATATGTACGGTATCAGAAGCGAAAAGCAAAAGGAAACCACAAGGATTCTCGAAAAGGAGACCTTTATTGAAAAACCGACAAGAAAAATTTCGGCGGTATGCAATTTTTCTGTCGGAAACATTCCCTCTCTTTCGCTTATTTACAAAGATTTTTGTGTTACTGCAAACGGTACATCCCCTATCGAAAAAGCAAAAAATTCGGGGGCCTCTTTTGAAAGCGTCGCAAAAAATCTTGTCAAATTCGGAAATACGAATTTTTCCCTTTCACATGATGATATATCTATGAATCTTTCTTCCGACGCTTTTGTTCCTGCGGGTGTTATAAATGAACTCAGAAGAAATGCGGCGGAAAAATTATATGAAAAGCTGACAGAAAGAATAAACATCAAAAGACTTGATTTTCCTTTTTCTCCGAAAAGACTTTCGGAATCCGAAAAAAATGTACAGGTTCGTTTGTATTTCAGTCAGTCAGACGGCTTTGATAGAAAAATCGAAAATTACAAGAATATCGAAAGTGTCGTTTTTCCTCTTTATGCCTTTGAAAAAGAAGGTGAAAAAATAAAGGAACTCTGCAAAAATTATAAACTCGGTGTTCTTTTCCCAAGAGTAATGACGGTATCAGAAAAAGACGGTGCAAAAAAGACTCTTATTTACGCCAGAAACTGCGGAGCTTCTTTTTGCGAAGTTTCAAATATCGGACATTTTGATGCCGTAAAAGAAACAGGGCTTGAAATATACGGCGGCGTCGGTCTTAACATCACAAACTCTTTGAGTGCAAAGTATTATGCCGAAAAGTTGGGTTTAAAATCCTTAGTGCTTTCGCCGGAATTAAAACTCGCCGCAGTGCGGGATATCGAAAAATCCGAAGATGTAAAATATTGCTTTTACGCAAAAGGAAGACTGCCTCTTATGGTACTTGAAGGATGTATAGTAAAAGCTTCCCGACTTTGCAAAAAAGAAAGAGACGGTGTATGTGCATATCTTGAGGACAGAATCGGCGCATCATTCCCGATAAAAGCCCAAAAGCGATATGATACAGACTTCCCTTGCAGAAACATTATATACAACTCGGTCGTTTCGGATATTTTATCCAAAAAAGAGCTTTACTTATGCGGTATTGACATCTTATGTATAAGTGCCGAGGAAAACGGAATTTCCCTTTGAAAGGATAACAGATGAAGATAAAAAACATAGATTTCGGAACAGGGATCTTTCTTGCTCCTATGGCAGGAGTGGCAGACAGAGCCTTCCGCCATATGTGCAAGAAATACGGTGCTGACGGTGTTGTTACCGAAATGATATCATCAAAGGCAATAGTTTTTGGCGATAAAAAGACCGAAGTTCTCGCTCAGATAGATGATTTTGAGCGTCCTTGTGCCCTTCAGCTTTTCGGAAGCGAACCCGATACAATGGCAAAAGCGGCATATAGCTGTTTAAGGTTTACGCCCGATATTATCGATATAAATATGGGCTGCCCGGTACACAAAGTAGTTTCCTCCGGTGACGGTTCAGCTTTGATGAAAAAACCAAAACTCGCTTTTGAAGTTATAAAAAGCGTTGTTAAAGCTGTGGGAGATGAGGTTCCGGTTACAGTAAAAATCCGATGCGGCTTTGATTCGGCCCATATCAATGCCCCTGAAATCGCAAAACTCGCTGAAAGTGCGGGAGTTTCGGCGATTTTTGTTCACGGAAGAACAAGAGAGCAGATGTATGCTCCGCCTTGTGACAGGATCACAATAAAAAAAGTTAAAGAATCCGTCAGCGTTCCCGTTATCGGAAACGGCGATATATATTCTCCCGAGGATGCAAGAATAATGCTTGAGGAAACAGGGTGCGACGGTATAATGATAGGAAGAGGCTCTCTTGGCGATCCTCACCTTTTCAAACGAGTTAAATACTTTCTCGAAAAAGGCCAAACAATAGCCTTGCAAACTCCCGAAGAAAAACTTTGTGACATCGAAGAACATATGCGCCTTCTTGTTGCCGACAAGGGAGAAAAGATCGCTGCAGCCGAATGCAGAAAACATCTTTCGTGGTATATAAAAGGAGTAAGAGGTGCAGCAGCACTGAGAGATGAGATCAACCGCACAGAAGATGTCCAAAAGACAATTGAACTTATGAAAAAAGCATTTTTAACCGAGTAAAAAACGGCATACCCGAAAACAGGTATGCCGTTTTTGTATTTATTTTTCAGGATGGCACTTGTCTTTCATCGCACATCCCGAACAGCCGCAGGAGCAGGAGGATTTGCCCTTTTTTCTGTTATATATTTCTCTTGCGACAATAGCTACAAAAATTACAGCTACTATTATTACGCCGATCGTTGTAGGTAAATTCATAAACACCCTCCTTTAACTGAGTTGGTTATTTTGTTTTCGGTGCGGGACGGAATACCAAAAATGCGATAATTGCAAGTACGATTGCTGCAAAAGATGTACCTACAATATTTCCTCCGCCCACAAACCATAAACCGAACTGGTATATCATCAAAGACATTGCATATGCAAATACGCACATATAAGTAATTGCAAATGCAGTCCACTTCCAGTTGTTCATCTCACGCCTTATTGCCCCCATAGCGGCAAAGCAAGGAGCACAAAGCAGATTGAATATGAGGAAGGACATGCCGGAGAGCATTCCTTTTGCTCCCATACCAAATATTTGGGAGACAGCTTCATCACCAAACACTCCAAATGCTCCGACAACTTCTTCTTTTGCAACAAGACCTAAAACTGTAGCTACCGTCGACTGCCAGTTGCCAAATCCAAGCGGAATAAACAAATAGCTTATGGGCGTTGCGATAAGTTGTAATATAGATGCTCCGGGATTTACTTCTGTTATGTAATGGAAACCATTTTCAAACGACAGGCTTTGCAATATCCAGATGATAACACTTGCCGCAAGAATAACAGTTCCCGCCTTTTTTATAAACGACCAGCCTCGCTCACCCGTTGTTCTCAAAATATTTCCCGCAACAGGAGCGTGATATGAGGGAAGCTCCATAACAAAAGGAGCAGGCTTGCCTATGAAAGGCTTTGTCTTTTTAAGTAAGATTCCCGAAATTACAACTGCGGCAACACCTATAAAGTATGCAAGTGTTGCAACCCAAGCAGCCCCTCCGAAAAGAGCGCCTGCGATAAAGCCGACTATCGGCATTTTCGCCCCGCAAGGGATAAAGCAAGTTGTCATAATAGTCATTTTACGATCTCTGTCCTGCTCGATTGTTCTGCTTGCCATAACGCCGGGAACACCGCAGCCTGTGGCAACAAGCATCGGGATAAAACTTTTTCCCGAAAGACCGAATTTACGGAAAAGCTTATCCATAATAAAGGCAACTCTGGACATATATCCGCAATCTTCAAGAAGTGAAAGAAGGAGGAACAGTATGAGCATTTGAGGCACAAAACCAAGTACCGAACCCACGCCTCCGATTATACCGTCTGTAACAAGGCTTACAAACCAGTCTGCACATCCGATATTTGTAAGAAAAGCTTCAACAACAACAGGAACACCGTAAATAAATCTATCGCTTCCAAAAAGGTAAAAGCCTTCTCCGAAAAGCCCCTCGGTTACAAATCCGACTGTCCAGTCACCGATTGAGCCGATTGAAATATAATAAACGAGCCACATAACAAGAACAAAAATCGGAAGAGCCAGAATTCTGTTTGTTACGACCTTGTCTATCTTTTCGGAAACAGAAAGCTTACCTGAATTCTTTTTCTTATAGCAGTCTTTCAGAATTTTTTCAACATAAAGATATCTTTCGTTTGTAATAATACTTTCCGCGTCATCATCAAGCTTTGTTTCTACCGCTTTTATATCCTTTTCGATATGTGATATAACTTGATCGGAAAGACCAAGCATTTTAAGTACTTTTTTATCTCTTTCAAAAACCTTTATTGCATACCATCTTTGCTTTTCTTCGGGAAGGTCGTGAACTGTTGCCTCTTCGATATGGGCAATTGCGTGTTCGACAAGTCCGGAAAAATTATACATTGGTACAGGCTTTCCTTTTTCAGCCTCCGATATCGCAATTTCCGCCGCTTCTTCTATTCCCGTTTCTTTAAGGGCGGAAATTTCAACGACAGGACAGCTGAGTTCCTTAGAAAGGGCTTCGGTATCAAGCTTATCCCCGTTT
The DNA here is from genome assembly GCA_015064485.1 of Oscillospiraceae bacterium. Classification (GTDB taxonomy): domain Bacteria; phylum Bacillota; class Clostridia; order Oscillospirales; family CAG-382; genus UMGS1052. The sequence continues at coordinate 21,249 of SVSD01000001.1, forward strand.
TTGCGGACAATATCCATCATATTTATAGCAACGACAACGGGAATTCCAAGCTCGATAAGCTGGGTGGTAAGATAGAGATTTCTTTCGATATTTGTTCCGTCAACAATATTAAGTATTGCATCAGGGCGTTCTTCGATAAGATAGTTTCTCGCCACAACTTCCTCAAGTGTATAAGGAGAAAGCGAATATATACCGGGAAGATCCGTTATAATAACATCACTTCTCTTTTTAAGTTTTCCTTCCTTCTTTTCAACAGTAACACCAGGCCAGTTACCAACATATTGATTGGAGCCTGTCAATGCATTGAAAAGCGTTGTCTTGCCGCAATTCGGATTTCCCGCAAGAGCGATTTTTATGCCCATTATAATATATCCTTTCGTTGATTTATGTTAGCTAAAGCTAACTTGGGATTTTGAAGAAACAGGGTATCCCCCGTTTATTCTATTTCAATATTCTCAGCATCGGCTTTTCTTAAAGAAAGCTCGTATCCTCGTACAGTAAGTTCTATAGGATCACCAAAAGGAGCAACCTTACGGATTTTCACTTGAATTCCCTTTGTAATTCCCATATCCATAATTCTCCGCTTAAGAGCGCCTTCACCATAAAGCTTAATAATTTTTACCGTTTCGCCGATCTTAGCATCCTTCAGCGTTTTCATATATTTCCTCCGATGTGTATAAATAACCTTATCTATATATTTAAACCTTGTCTGTTTAGCGTTAGCATATGCTAACTGATATAACAAAAAATCAAGTTAGCGTATGCTAACTATTACATATTATAACATTCGTATTTTTATATGTCAACAGATTTTTGCTGAAAAATGTCAATTTCAGCAACAGCAACAAAATCATTTATTTTTTGTAAAGTTTTGGTTATATAATATGCACAAGCTCCTTAAAAATGTTGGGTTGATTTTTTTCGAATTTTGTGGTATAATGTCAAAGTAATTATAAAAGGAGGAAAAACGATGAGTTTGCAGGAATCCGGCGAAATGTATCTTGAAACGATATATGTGCTCTTAAAAGAAAATCCGGGTGCGGGTGTGCGCTCTGTTGATATAGGAACGCATATGGGATATTCAAAGCCCAGCGTAAGCCGAGCTGTCGGACTTCTGAAAAACGGCGGCTTTATTAAAGTCGATAAAGACGGTTTTATAACCCTTACCGAAACAGGAAAATATATCGCAAACAAAATATACGACCGTCATAATACTCTTACAGAATTTCTAACGCTTTTGGGCGTTGAAAAAGATACCGCATCCGAAGATGCATGTAAGATCGAGCATGTCATAAGCGACAGCTCGTTTGAAGCAATAAAAAATTTTCTTTCTGAAAACAAATAAACATAAACATATTTTAAGGAAATACTTTTATGAATATTATGCATGTTCTTTTTAATCCCCACGCAGGCAGCGGAAACGGAAAAAATGAGCTTGAAAATTTGAATAAATCTTTAGCGGATCATAAATTTGTGTTCCACGATATGACAGAAATTTCCGACTATACTTCATTTTTCTCATCAATCCCCTCTGAAGATAAGGTTCTTATAGCAGGCGGCGACGGAACTCTTAACCGTTTTATAAACGAAACGGCGAATGTCAAATATGAAAATGAAATATGGTACTATGCCACAGGCAGCGGAAATGATTTTCTTCATGATCTCGGTATGCAAAAAGGCGCAGCTCCTTTTCCGATCAACAAATATATTGAAAAATTGCCGGAAGTTATTGTCAACGGCAAAAATTATAAATTTATTAACGGTATGGGTTACGGACTTGACGGATATTGCTGTGAAGAAGGCGACAGACAAAGGTCCCTTTCAAAAAAGCCTATAAATTATACAAAGATCGCAATTTTAGGCCTTCTTTTCCGTTATCACCATGCAAACGCAACTGTTACTGTTGACGGTGTTACTAAAAAGTATAAAAAAGTATGGATAACTCCTACTATGAACGGAAGATTTTACGGCGGCGGTATGATGATGGCACCAAGCCAGAACAGACTCTCTGAGGATGGCCTGCTTACTGTCGTTGTTGCACACAACATTTCAAGTCTTCATCTTCTTACTATTTTTCCCTCTATATTCAAAGGAGAACATGTTAAATATACAAAATATATTGAGGTTCTCAAAGGCAAACATATAAAAGTAGAATATGATCGCCCTGTATCTGCCCAGATAGACGGCGAAACCGTACAAAATGTTAAAGAGTACGAAGCTTTTACATATGAATATGCTAAAAAGAACCAGAAAGAAACGGTTAATGGATAATCAAAAGCTTTTACTCGCCGCTGAAATACGCGGCGAGCTTTTTAAAATGGCGGACAGCAGCTATAAAGACTTTCATTCAAAGCTTATACCGACGGTAAATAAGGATATGATTATAGGAGTCAGAACTCCCGATCTTCGAAAGTTTGCAAAAACTCTTAAGAAAACCAAGAAAAGAATTTTGTTTCTTGACTGTCTTCCCCATAAATATTACGACGAAAACAATCTTCATGCTTTTCTGATAGAGCAGGAAAAAGATTTTACTATTTGTCTGTCTGAGCTTAACAGATTTTTGCCGTATGTAGATAATTGGGCGACCTGCGATATGATGAATCCCAAAGCTCTTAAAAAAGATAAAGAAGCCCTTTTGTTCCAAATAAGAAACTGGATTTACTCGGAAAATCTTTATACTGTCAGATTTGGACTTAAAATGCTGATGGATCATTTCCTTGATGAAGATTTTTCGGAATCGTATCTTGAACTTGCTGCATCTGTAAAATCGGAGGAATACTATATAAATATGATGATCTCTTGGTTTTTTGCTACAGCCCTTGCTAAAAGATATGAACAAACTTTACCATTTATCAAAGAAAAGCGACTGTCAAAATTTTGCAATAACAAGACGATTTCAAAGGCATGTGACAGTTTACGGATAAGCAAAGAAAGAAAAGTACATTTAAAAACTTTAATAATAAATTAATTAAGTATAGAAAGACGAATCCAAAAACGGATTCGTCTTTTTATATACAAAAATCCCCACAGTTTAAAACTGTGGGGATCAAAAGACTAATAAATCGAATTAAACGAGCTCGATAATAGCCATTTCAGCGCCGTCGCCTCTTCTGGGACCTGTCTTAAGAACTCTGGTGTAACCACCGTTTCTTTCAGCGTACTTGGGAGCGATTTCATCGAAAAGCTTCTTAACAACATCTTCCTTTGTGATGAAAGCAAGAGCCTGTCTTCTTGTAGCAAGAGTGTTCTTCTTTCCGAGAGTGATCATTTTATCAGCAAGAGCCTGAACTTCCTTTGCACGGGTAACTGTTGTTTCAAGTCTGCCGTTTTCAAGCAAATAAGTAACAAGGCCTCTGAGCATAGACATTCTATGGGCTGTCGGGCGTCCGAGTTTTCTTGTGCCTGGCATTGTATATTCCTCCTTCGTTCAAATTGTAAGGTAATATTTTACTCGTCTTCTTTCTTGAGTGAAAGTCCGAGTGACTGAAGTTTCTGGATAACTTCTTCGAGAGACTTCTTACCGAGGTTTCTCACACGAATCATATCTTCTTCAGTCTTATTGACTAAGTCTTTAACCGTATCGATGCCGGCTCTCTTCAAGCAGTTGAAGGAGCGAACCGACATGTCAAGTTCCTCAATGGTCATCTCATAGACTTTTTCTTGTTTTGCTTCGATAGCATCAACAACAGTAACTGCCTTGCTTGCTTCCTCGGAGAGATCTACGAACAAGGTAAGGTGTTCATTGAGAATCTTGGCGGCCAACGAAATAGCATCTTTAGCTGTAATTGTCGCGTCTGTTGTAACTTCAAGCGTAAGCTTGTCGTAATCTGTTCTGGAGCCCACACGAGTGTTTTCAACGGTGTAGTTAGCATTGTAAACGGGTGTGTAGATAGAGTCTGTATAAATTGTGCCCAAGGGAGGATTTGCAACCTCAGCCTTGTTCTTTTCACCGGATACATAGCCTCTGCCGTGGCTGAAAGTGATCTCCATATGGAGAGTCGAGCCTTCGCTTACATAAGCGATGTGGTGATCTTTATTCAGAATCTCGATATCTGCGTCGCTCTTGATGCTGCCTGCGGTAACTTCGCAAGGACCCTGAGCGTCAATTATAACCGTTTTTGCGGGAGCATCGCTGAAAAGCTTTGCTGTGATGCCCTTAATATTAAGAATAATTTCGGGAACATCTTCCTTTACGCCGTCAACAACGGAAATCTCGTGTACAACACCGGCAATACTTACTGATGTTGCGGCAACACCGGGGAGAGAGCTCAAAAGCACTCTGCGAAGCGAGTTACCGAGAGTTGTGCCAAAGCCTCTTTCAAGGGGTTCAATTACAAATTTTCCGTAAGAACCGTCTTCGGACATTTCAACAGTAGTAATGTTCGGTCTTTCTATTTCTATCATCCAAATACCCTCCTCTTTCTGTAAATTGTCGAATACTTTCTATACAGTCTATAACTGTAACTATGCGAGGATTTTGTATTACTTGGAGTACAACTCGACGATAAGATGCTCTTCGAAGGGGAAGTCGATATCTTCTCTCTTGGGGAGAGCGATAACTGTTGCGGTTACATTTTCCTTGTCAACTGTAAGCCAAGCGGGAACCTGACGGTTGTCAAGATTTTCAACAAGAGACTTGATCTTTTCAGACTTGCGGCTTGCTTCTCTTATAGAGATAACATCGCCAACCTTGATCATCATCGAAGGAATATCAGCCTTCTTGCCATTGATGAGGAAGTGTCCGTGTACGATGAGCTGTCTTGCATCTCTGCGGCTTTCGCCCATGCCCATTCTGAATACTACATTATCAAATCTGCGTTCGATCATAGTGAGAAGGTTTTCACCAGCCTGACCATCCTGAGCTGCAGCTTTCTTGAAGTAGTTTCTGAACTGCTTTTCCTGAATTCCGTAATATCTCTTAGCCTTCTGCTTTTCACGAAGCTGGAGACCGTATTCGCCTATCTTTTTGCGAGCAGCGCCATGCTGACCGGGAGCTGTGCTGCGTCTGTTAAGAGCACACTTTTCGGTATAGCAACGCTCACCTTTGGAGAAAAGCTTAACGCCTTCTCTGCGGCACTGTCTGCAAGCAGGACCAGTATATTTTGCCATTGTAATTTCCTCCTTAGTAGAAATTCATTATGCACAGATGTGCATTATATTTTTCACAAAGATTATACGCGTCTTCTCTTGGGAGGACGGCATCCGTTGTGAGGAATAGGTGTTACATCTTTAATCATTGTGATGGAAAGACCTGCAGTTTCAAGAGCTCTGATTGCAGATTCTCTTCCCTGACCGGGGCCTTTTACAAATACTTCAACAGACTTGAGTCCGTGTTCTGTAGCTGCTCTTGCTGCAGTTTCAGCAGCAGTCTGAGCTGCGTAAGGAGTAGACTTTCTGGAGCCTCTGAAGCCCATTTCGCCGGCAGATGCCCACGAAATTGTATTGCCGTTTACATCAGTGATTGTTACGATGGTGTTGTTAAAAGTCGAGCTGATATGAGCTGCGCCCTTTTCAATATTTTTGCGTTCACGACGCTTTCTGGTTACTGTCTTCTTTGTAGTAGCCTTTGCCATAGCTTATCTCCTTCCCGTGTAAGAAAAAATCCTTACACTAAGATACATTATTTCTTCTTGTTGGCGATAGTCTTTGCAGGACCCTTGCGAGTTCTTGCATTTGTCTTTGTACGCTGTCCTCTAACGGGCAGATTCTTGCGATGTCTCTGGCCTCTGTAACAGTCAATTTCGATCAAACGCTTGATATCCATAGCGATGTTTCTGCGAAGATCACCTTCTACAGCGTATTCGTGTTCGATAACTTCACGAAGCTTTGCAACATCGTCTTCGGTGAGATCCTTGACTCTTGTATCAGGGTTGATGCCTGTCTTTTCAAGGATTGCGTTGGAGCTTGTACGACCGATTCCGTAGATATAAGTAAGACCGATTTCGATTCTTTTTTCTCTAGGAAGGTCAACACCAGCTATACGAGCCATTTATGTGCACCTCTCTTCAAAATTTAAATGTGATTTATCGGATTTATCCGATTTGCCTTGCGGATGCGTTTTCCGCATCAGAGCAATATTAGCCCTGTCTCTGCTTGTGCTTCGGATTTTCACAGATTACCATAACGATACCGCGTCTTCTGATAATCTTGCACTTTTCGCAGATCTTTTTTACCGAAGGTTTAACTTTCATTTCTTAATTCCCTCCTGATGCGTGAAAAGAATTACTTTGCACGCCATGTGATTCTGCCCTTTGTAAGGTCGTATACCGACACATCGACGGTAACCTTATCACCGGGGAGAATTTTGATATAATTCATACGAAGTTTACCCGAAATATGAGCCGTAATAGTATGCTCGTTCGGGAGCTTTACCAAAAATGTCGCATTTGGGAGTGCTTCCATTACTGTGCACTCTTCAAATGTTATAACATCGTCCTTAGCCAGAACTATCCCTCCAAAACTGTCTGTGAATGGTTTTCAGATTTTTGTAAGAATTTCAGGTCCGTTTGCAGTAACAAGTATTGTATTCTCGTAATGAGCAGAAAGTGAATGGTCACGAGTAACCACAGTCCATTCATTTGCAAGAACATAAACACCTGCATCTCCCGCATTTATCATAGGCTCAATTGCAAGGGTCATCCCCTCAGAAAGTCTTACTCCTCTTCCCGCTTTTCCGTAATTCGGAACATCGGGAGATTCGTGAAGCTTTTCGCCTATTCCGTGTCCTACATATTCTTTTACTACCGAGTATCCGTTTGATTCAACATATTCCTGAATAGCTGCTGAAACATCTCCGAGTCTTGCACCCGGCACCGCTTTTGCGATACCTGCAAAAAAACTTTCGCGGCAAACTCTTTCGATATCCTTAGCCTTTTCGGAAACCTCTCCGCAGAAGAATGTTCTTGCGGAATCGCCGTGGAATCCTTTGTAATACGCACCCACATCCACCTTGACAATATCGCCGTCGATAAGATGACGGGAATCGGGAATTCCGTGTATTACTTCATCGTTTACACTGATACAAGCACTTGCAGGAAAACCTGCATATCCTAAAAAGGAAGGTTTTGCACCGTGGCTTTCGATGTATTTACGGATAACCGTATCTATCTGGTTAGTAGTGATACCGGGTTTGATAACCTCTCGGGCGGCTTCAAGCGCGCCCGCAGTTATCTTACCGGCTTCTCTCATTTTCTCGATTTCGAGCTGAGATTTAAGCTTTATCATCTGATTGCCTCTGTCTTACTTTATGCCGAGTGCGGCAAGTGTAAGAGCTGTGGTATCATTAAGCTCTTCCTGACCTTCAACAGTCTTGAGGATACCGAGCTTTTCATAATAGTCCTTGAGAGGCTCTGTTTCCTTATGATAGGTTTCAAGTCTTGAAAGTACTACTGCAGGATCGTCGTCCTTGCGGATAGTAAGTTCAGCACCACACTTATCGCACATATCGCCGTTTTCGGAAGGCTTATATACGATATGATAAGTCGCACCGCAAGCAAGGCAAGTTCTTCTGCCGCTCATTCTTGTAACTATGCGTTCATCAGAAACTTCGATATTCAAAACAACATCGATATCGATGCCCATAGCTGTAAGAGCTTCTGCCTGGGGTACGGTTCTGGGGAACCCATCAAGGATAAAACCGTTTTCACAGTCCTTTTCGGACAGTCTGTCTTTAATAATACCGATAACAACTTCATCAGGAACAAGTGCGCCCTGCTCGATGTAGCTCTTGGCAGATTTGCCCATATCAGTACCGTTTTTGATTGCTTCTCTAATTATTGCACCGGTTGAAACTGTAGGAATCGAAAGCTTTTCGCTTACGATTTCAGCCTGTGTGCCTTTTCCGGCACCCGGAGCTCCGAAGAATATGATTTTCATTAAGCTACTCCATTTCTTAAATGAACACAGGATTATTCGAGGAATCCTTTATAATGACGCATAGTCATCTGTGTTTCGATTTCTGTTACGGTTTCGATTACAACACCAACAACGATGATGATGGAAGAACCGCCGAAAGCGAGAAGATTAAACGAACTTGCAAACATACTTGCAATAAGCGGAACAACCGCGATAAGAGCAAGGAAGATTGCACCTATAAGAGTAATTTTTGTGAGAATCTTTGAGATATAGTCAGTGGTAGGCTTACCGGGACGAATACCCATGATAGAGCCGCCATTCTTCTTGAGATTGTTTGCAACCTCGATCGGGCTGAAGGAGATCGAGATATAGAAATAAGCAAATGCGATGATGAGTACGAAAGTAAGAGCAGCGTAAAGCCAGCTTGAAGGAGCAAAGAGAGAATTCATAACGCCCCAGAAACCTGTAGTTGCGCCGGACTTACCAGCCATCATAGCGATTGTTGTGGGAAGAGCGACAATCGAGCTTGCGAAGATGATAGGCATAACGCCTGTCATATTAACCTTCAAAGGAAGGTATGTGCTCTGTCCGCCGTACATTCTTCTGCCAACCTGACGCTTAGCATACTGAACGGGGATTCTGCGCTCTGCACTGTGCATATGAACAACGAACCAAACCATACCGAGACCAACTGCTACCGCAAGAACGAGAAGCACGATTTCGATGATAAGATCAGTTGTATTTGTTTTGCCCATTACATTATAGATAAGGCTGATTGCCATTGTAGGAACTCTTGAAACGATGTTTGCAAAAAGGATGAGAGAAATACCGTTTCCGATACCCTTTTCATTAATCTTTTCTGCAAGCCACATGATAAGAGCTGCACCTGCTGCGTAGCAGGAAACCATAACGAAACCGCCGAACCAACCTCTGCCGTCCTGTGTAACGATTCCCATATTTTTAAGGTAAATATAATAACCGAATGCGGTTATAAGACCAAGAGCAACAGTTACATAACGAGTGATGCGGGCAATCTTTTTTCTGCCTTCATCGCCGTCTTTAGACATTCTTTCAAGAGCAGGTATTGCAATTGTAAGAAGCTGCATAACGATGGAAGATGTGATATAAGGGCTGATTGAAAGTGCAAACACATTCGCCTTGGAGAAAGCATCACCTGCGAGGAATGTGTAATACATAAGAGCATTGCTGCTCTGTTCCATTGTCTGTTCCATAATAACAGGATCAACGAAAGGAACGGGAAGCACAGAGCCTATACGATAAACAAGAAGTATAAACAATGTGAAAAGGATCTTGCTGCGAAGCTCGGGGAGCTTCCATGCGTTTCTAATTGTTTGTAACAATTATATCACCTCAGCCTTTCCGCCAGCGGCCTCAATCTTCTCTTTTGCAGATGCAGAGAATACAGTTGCCTGAACGGTCAGCTTCTTTGTGATATTACCATTGCCAAGAACCTTAAGACCGTTAAGTTCTTTCTTTATAACACCGTCAGCCATGAGTGTTTCGAGAGAAATAACGGCGCCATCTTCATAATTTTCAAGAAGTTCTACATTAATTGTAGCATATTCCTTCTTGAAAAGATAATTGGAAAATCCGTGTTTCGGGAGTCTTCTGTACATCGGGATCTGTCCGCCTTCGAAACCGGGTCTTACACCGCCGCCGGAGCGAGCGTTCTGACCCTTGTGTCCGCGGCCTGCAGTTTTACCGTTACCCGAACCGGGGCCACGGCCTTTTCTCCAAGCCTTTTTAGCGGAACCAGCCGACGGAGAAAGTTCATGAAGCTTCATAATTTATGCCTCCTCTTCTACCGTAACCAAATGCTTGATAACAGTTACTTTGCCTGCTGTTGTAGGAACATTTTCCTGAACAGTTGTGTCGCCTATTCTGCGTAAACCCAAAGAATGCGCAGTGGCGATCTGCTTATCCAAACAGCCGATAAGGCTCTTTGTAAGAGTGATCTTAATTTTTGCCATTATTGCGTCCTCCTTTGGTAAATTAAAGTTCTTCGACTGCCTTGCCGCGAGTCTTAGCAACGTCTTCAGCGCTGCGAAGTGCCTTAAGACCTTCGAATGTAGCCTTAACAACATTAATCTTGTTGTTGCTTCTCAAAGACTTAGCACGGATATCACGGATACCTGCCATATCGAGCACTGCTCTTACAGTACCGCCTGCGATAACGCCGGTACCTTCTGCAGCGGGCTTAAGAAGAACACGAGCTGCGCCGTATTCACCAACGATTTCGTGAGGAATACTTGTACCCTTAACAGCTACTGTAATCATATTCTTCTTTGCGTCTTCGATTGCTTTTCTGATTGCTTCCGGAACTTCGGCAGATTTGCCGAGACCGTAGCCTACGTGACCGTTCTGGTCACCAACGACAACCACTGCAGCGAAACGCATAATGCGTCCGCCCTTGACAGTCTTGGAAACTCTTCTTGTAACAACGACTGTTTCCTTGAGGTCAAGTGTTGCAGCATCTATATTGTGTGCCATATTGCTCCTCCTATTAGAACTTCAGTCCGGCTTCACGGGCAGCGTCAGCAAGAGCTGCGATACGACCGTGGTAAACATAGCCGCCTCTGTCGAATACGACTTCGGTGATTCCTTTTTCAAGAGCACGCTTTGCTGCGAGCTCGCCGACCTTCTTTGCGGTTTCTACATTTCCGCCTGCTGTGCCGAATTCTTTTTCGACAGAAGATGCGGATACGAGAGTCTTGCCGCAAGTGTCATCGATGATCTGAACATAAATGTTCTGGAGAGAGCGGTAAACGCAAAGGCGCGGACGTGCTGCTGTGCCGGAAATCTTGGCACGCACTCTCTTGTGTCTCTTTAAGCGCTTTAAGTTAGCGTCTTGTCTTGTTATCATTTACTTGCACCCCCTCTATTATTTGCCGGCCTTACCGGACTTGCGTCTGATGTGTTCATCAACATACTTGATGCCCTTGCCGAGGTAGGGTTCAGGAGGTCTCTTGCCTCTGATCTCTGCTGCGATCTGGCCAACTCTCTGTTTGTTAGCGCCGCTTACGATGATCTTATTCTGATCGGGAACATCCAAAGTGATGCCCGGTTCCTCGTCAATAAATACTTTGTGTGAATAACCGAGATCAAGGACGATCTGATTGCCCTGCTTCTGTGCACGGTAACCAACACCGTTGATTTCGAGTTCTTTCTTAAATCCGTTAACAACACCCTCAACCATGTTTGCGATGAGTGTACGGGTGAGTCCGTGAAGTGATCTGTTGTTCTTTTCGTCGTCGGGACGTTCAACTGTTATAACTGCACCGTCAACAGTTATCTTCATATTAGGATGAAGAGCTTCTGTAAGTGTGCCCTTGGGGCCCTTAACGGTAATAACATTTGCAGCGTCGAGTTTTACGTCTACACCGGCGGGAATTGCAACAGGCATTCTTCCTATTCTTGACATAACCTATCTCCTTCCGGTTTGCCGTATGCAAAGGTTGCATACGATCGATTCATTTTACCAAACAAAAGCGAGAACTTCGCCGCCGATGTTCTGTTTTCTGGCTTTCTTGTCTGTCATGATGCCCTTGGAAGTGGAAATGATAGCGATACCAAGTCCATTCATTACGCGGGGCATATCTTCGCAGCTTGTGTAGATACGAAGACCGGGCTTAGATACGCGGCGGAGTCCCTGAATAACTCTCTTCTTGCCTGCGCCGTACTTGAGGGAAACACGAATGATACCCTGTTTGCCGTCTTCGATGATCTGATAGCCATTTATATATCCTTCTTCAGCGAGAATATCAGCGATTGCCTTCTTTACGCCTGAAGCAGGGATGTCTACTGATTCGTGCTTAGCCGAATTAGCGTTACGGATACGAGTAAGCATATCCGCGATAACATCAGTAATCTGCATGAAATGTGACCTCCTTAATGCCTGATCTTATTCTTTGATCTGACGAATTGTTTAATTACCAGCTTGCCTTTCTTACGCCGGGAATCTGACCCTTGTAAGCGAGCTCTCTGAAGCAAATACGGCAGATACCGTATTTACGGAGATATGCATGGGGGCGGCCGCAGATCTTGCATCTGTTGTATTCACGAGTAGAAAACTTCTGTGTTTTCTGCTGCTTTAAAACCATAGATTTCTTTGCCATAATTCTTTACCTACCCCTCTATTACTGCTTTGCAAAGGGAGCGCCCATAAGTGCGAGAAGCTCTCTTGCGTGTTCGTCGCATGTAGCGGTTGTAACGATGCAGATATCCATACCTCTGATCTTGTCGACCTTGTCGTACTCGATCTCAGGGAATATCAACTGTTCCTTGATACCCATGGAATAATTTCCACGGCCATCAAATGCATCAGGATTGATACCCTTGAAGTCACGAACTCTGGGAAGTGCAAGGTTGAAAAATCTGTCGAGGAACTCGTACATCTTTTCACCGCGAAGTGTAACCTTAGCACCGATCTTCATGCCCTGACGGAGCTTGAAGTTCGCTACAGATTTTCTTGCTGCTGTGGGAACTGCCTGCTGACCGGTAATGATAGTGAGATCATTAACGATGCTGTCGATAACCTTTGAGTTATCCTTTGCGTCGCCTGCACCGATGTTGAGAATAACCTTTTCGATTCTGGGAATCTGCATCGGGCTCTTGTATTCAAACTTCTTCATAAGTGCGGGAGCGACATCACTGGTATAGTATTGCTTAAGTCTTGCCATTTTCTATATCCTCCCTAACTTAAAGTGTTTCGCCGCATTTTGCACAAACGCGGGTCTTCTTGCCGTCTACGATCTTATGAGCTACTCTTACGCCCTTGTTGCACTTGGAGCAGAAAATCTGAACCTTGCATGCGTAGAACGGACCTTCGGTCTTGATGAGACCGCCCTGTTCGCCCTGTCTTCTGGGACGAACATGTTTTGTAACGATGTTGACGCCTTCGACGATGATCTTGCCTTCGCCGGGAGCTACTTCAACTACCTTACCTTTTTTGCCCTTATCGTCACCGGAGATTACGATTACTGTGTCATCGCGGCGAACGGCGAGCTTCTTCTGATATTTTGTCTTATTTTCCATTAAAGCTGCCCTCCATTAAAGAACTTCCGGAGCCAAGGAAAGTATCTTAAGGTAATCTCTGTCACGAAGCTCTCTCGCAACAGGGCCAAAGATACGAGTTCCTCTCGGGTTTTTGTCGTCTTTTATTATAACAGCCGCATTCTCGTCGAATTTGATGTAGCTACCATCAGGACGGCGAAGGCTCTGTACAGTTCTAACAACAACTGCCTTTACAACGTCACCTTTTTTAACAACTCCGCCGGGAGTTGCCTTTTTAACGCTGCAAACGACTACGTCGCCTATACGAGCATATCTTCTGCCTGTTCCGCCGAGCACACGGATGCACATAAGTTCTTTGGCGCCGGTATTGTCGGCAACCTTCATGAACGTCTGCTGCTGAATCATTATATGTGTCCTCCTTGTAACGCATGGATCTTTTGCCATGCGCCGGTTTACTGCGTACTAATTCTTACTTAGCCTTTTCGATGATCTTAACAAGACGCCAGTTCTTATCCTTGGAAAGGGGTCTTGTTTCCATGATCTCTACCTTGTCGCCGATACGGCACTCATTGTTTTCGTCATGTGCCTTGAACTTTACAGTCTTTTTGATGACCTTTTTATAAAGCGGGTGCTTTATGTTATCTTCAATGGCAACAACGATTGTCTTCTGCATCTTGTCGCTGACAACGCGTCCGACTCTGGTTTTTCTGAGATTTCTTTCCATGTTACCTTATCTCCTTCCCGCTTAGCCTTCTGCCTGCTCTTTTTCTGTCATAACTGTCAAAATCTGAGCGATGGACTTCTTAGTCTCGACGATCTTCTGGGGATTGTCAAGCTGATTGATCGCATGCTGGAAACGAAGGTTAAAAAGTTCAGCCTTCTTTTCCTTCAAGAGAGTTGCGAGCTCAGCGGAGGTTTTTTCTCTGATTTCAGTAATTTTCATCATTATGCCTCCTGGTCTTCTTTCTTGACAAACTTGCACTTGACAGGGAGCTTGTGAGATGCAAGACGAATAGCTTCTCTTGCTACATCTTCCGCAACGCCTTCCATTTCGAACATAATGCGTCCGGGCTTAACAACTGCTACCCAGTATTCAGGTGAACCCTTACCGGAACCCATTCGAGTTTCAGCAGGTTTTTCTGTTACAGGTTTGTCGGGGAAAATCTTGATCCATACCTGACCGCCACGCTTAATGTAACGAGTCATAGCGATACGGGCTGCTTCTATCTGATTGCTTGTGATCCAGCCGGGTTCAGTTGCCTGAAGGCCGTAAGCACCGTTGCTAAGGAAATTACCGCGGGTTGCCTTACCCTTCATTCTACCTCTCTGAACTCTTCTGAATTTAGTTCTTTTTGGCATTAACATTATCTGCGTCCTCCTTCTGCCTTAGAGGGCACTCTTTTTGTTCTGTTGACTTCGTTGAGAACTTCGCCTTTGTAGATCCAAACCTTTACGCCGATCTTGCCGTAAGTTGTATCTGCTTCTGCGAAGCCGTATTCGATGTCAGCTCTGATTGTCTGAAGCGGAATAGTACCGTCATGGTAATGTTCGCTTCTCGCAATTTCAGCACCATTAAGACGGCCGCTGAGGTTAACTTTGATACCCTTTGCGCCGAGCTTCATAGTTCTGCCGATTGCCTGCTTCATAGCACGGCGGAATGCGATTCTCTTTTCAAGCTGAGAAGCAATGTTTTCAGCTACGAGCTGAGCATTGAGGTCGGGCTGCTTAACTTCGATAACATTTACCGAAGAGGGCATACCTGTGAATGCCTCGATTTCGCCTCTGAGTTTTTCTATTTCTGTACCGCCCTTACCGATTATCATACCGGGCTTTGCACAGTGGATGATGACCTTAACCTTTGCGCTGTCGCGTTCGATTTCGATTGTAGGAACGCCGGCATCGCGAAGCTTTTTCTTAAGCCATGTTCTGAGTTTGTAGTCTGCTACAAGGGTATCTCCAAATACTTCATCTTTTACGAACCATCTGGAATCCCAGTCTTTAATTACACCGACGCGAAGTCCGTGCGGATTAACTTTCTGACCCATACTCCGTTAACTGCCTCCTTCTTAGAGCTTTATGCAAGATTTTCTTGCATATCGATTATTTGGTATACGGTTTAAACCGTTAATTATTCTTTTTCGGCTACTGCAACAGTGATGTGAGAGCTTCTCTTGTAGATTCTGAAAGCTCTGCCCTGAGCACGGGGCTGGATTCTCTTTGCAATTCTGCCGGGTGTTACAAAGCACTGCGACACATAAAGTTTTGTTGCGTCGAGGTGATTGTTGTTTTCTGCATTGGCGATAGCCGACTGCAGAAGTTTAAGAACAGGCAGGGATGCAGCCTTGGGTGTATTCTTGAGAATAGCAATTGCTGTTGCTGCGTCCTTTCCTCTGATCAGATCGAGAACGATTTTAACTTTACGAGGTGAAATTCTTAAATCTTTTAAATAAGCCTTAACTTCCATCGTTAAATTCCTCCTTTCGCAAAATTGGATCTGCGTTTCTCACAGATGCATTTATGCGGGCATTGATACATTAGTTGTTGGATGTTTTAGAACCCGAGTGACCCTTGAAGGTTCTTGTGGGAGCGAATTCGCCCAACTTGTGACCGACCATATCCTCGGTTACATAAACCGGTACATGCTTTCTGCCGTCATGCACTGCGATTGTGTGTCCAACGAATTGCGGGAAAATTGTGGAAGCTCTTGACCAAGTCTTGAGAACTCTCTTTTCGCCTGCAGCGTTCATTGCTTCTATTCTTGCGAAAAGTTTCGCTTCGACATAAGGTCCTTTTTTAACGCTTCTGCTCATCTATATTTCCTCCTTATGAAATTCTGAAAGTTGTAAGCACAAAATTATCTGTCGTTTCTGCGCTTAACAATGAACTTGTTGGTGCGTGCCTTCTTGTTACGAGTCTTGTAACCCATAGTAGGTTTGCCCCAAGGTGTAACAGGAGTAGGACGACCGATAGGTGCACGGCCTTCACCACCACCGTGAGGATGGTCGCAGGGGTTCATTACGGAACCGCGAACTGTAGGACGGATGCCCATATGGCGTTTCTTACCTGCTTTACCGATGTTGATGTTTTCGTGTTCAAGGTTACCTACCTGACCGATAGTAGCCTTGCAATCAAGTCTTACGATACGAACTTCACCGGAGGGAAGTCTTACCTGAGCTACGCCGTTTTCCTTAGCCATAAGCTGAGCTGCTGCGCCCGCGCTGCGGACAAGCTGACCGCCCTTGCCGGGGTGAAGCTCGATGTTGTGGATAAGTGTACCTACGGGGATATCTGCGATAGCAAGCACATTACCGGGCTTGATATCTGCGTTCTTACCGTTGAGCACTGTATCGCCAACCTTAAGACCAACGGGAGCTATGCTGTAAGTCTTTACGCCGTTCTCATATTCGAGAAGTGCGATATATGCTGTTCTGTTGGGGTCATACTCAATACCGAGTACCTTTGCGGGAACATCAAGTATGTTCTTTTTAAAGTCGATGATTCTATACTTAACTCTGTTACCGCCGCCTTGATGGCGAACTGTTATTTTACCTGTGTTATTACGACCGGCATGCTTTTTCTTAACCGTAATAAGGCTTTTTTCGGGAGTCTTCTTTGTGATTTCGTCGAAGCCCGGTACGGCCATCTGTCTTCTTGCCGGAGTAGTAGGCTTAAATGTTTTTACTGCCATTTTTCAATACTCCATTTCTCGATTACATCATGCTGTCGAAGAATTCGATTGTCTTGGAATCTTCTTTAAGAGTAACAATCGCTTTCTTCCACTCGGAAGTCTTACCGACATGGTAGCCGACTCTCTTTGTTTTGCTCTTCATGCTGATTGTGTTAACCTTTGCAACCTTAACGCCGAAGAGTTCTTCTACTGCCTTTTTGATTTCAATCTTGTTGGAATCAGCAGCAACTTCGAAGGTGTAAGCTTTACCTGCGAGTCTTGCCATGCTGTCTTCTGTAATTATAGGACGGATTACGATTTCGTGTGCTGTTCTCATTTTGCATAAACCTCCTCAATTACTTTTACTGCAGCTTCATCAATGATGAGCTTGTCGTACTTGAGCAAGTCATAAGCATTGATTGTACCGGGGATCGCAGTCTTTACGCCGGGAATGTTGGCTGCGGACTTGATGATCTTTTCGTCTACTGCGGGAAGGATAATAAGAGCCTTCTTGTCAGCACCGAGAGCTGCAAGCATATTAACGATAGTCTTTGTCTTGTATTCTGCTGTTGCGATCTTATCAACAACAACGAGTTCGTTGTCATTAACCTTCGCGGAGAATGCAGACTGAATAGCGATTCTCTTTACCTTCTTGTTGATAGACACTCTCCAAGAGCGGGGCTTGGGACCGAATGCGATACCGCCGTGTGTCCACTGAGGAGAACGTGTCGAACCCTGTCTTGCGCGGCCTGTACCCTTCTGTTTCCAGGGCTTGATGCCGCCGCCGGATACTTCAGCACGAGTAAGTGTGCTCTGTGTACCCTGTCTCTGATTTAAAAGATAAGCACGAACAACGGAATGAAGAACAGCTTCGTTTACTTCTGCGCCGAATACTTCAGCGGAAAGTTCGATTGTGCCCTTTTCCTTGCCGGCCATATCATATATTGCTACATTTGGCATTGTGTTTCCTCCTCCTCGGTTTATTTAACTGCCGAGCGGATAAATACGATACCGCCCTTGGCACCGGGAATGGCACCCTTGATAGCGATAAGATTCTTTTCCGCGTCGATCTTAACAACGCTAAGATTAAGTGTTGTTACCTGTTCGTGACCGTACTGACCGGCCATCTTCTTGTTCTTGAAGATTCTCGCAGGGTCGATAACACCCATAGAGCCGGACTGGCGGTGTACAGGGCCTGTACCGTGAGTCATTCTGAGTCTGTGGAGGTTCCAGCGCTTAATAGCACCTGTGTAACCATGACCCTTGGTGATGCCGGTAACATCAACCTTTTCGCCTGCCTCAAAAATGTCTGCCTTGATTTCATCGCCAACATTTACGGAAGCGCAGTCATCAAGTCTGAATTCCTTGAGGTGCTTTTTGAAAGGAACATTCGCCTTTGCGAAGTGGCCCTTCATAGGCTTTGTAAGCTTTCTTTCAGGCTGGTCAACAAAACCAAGCTGAACTGCTTCATAGCCGTCGTTTTCAACCGTCTTCTTCTGTGTTACAACACAGGGACCGGCTTCAACCACTGTAACAGGGATGACATTTCCGTTTTCATCGAAAATCTGTGTCATACCGAGTTTCTTACCGATAATACCTTTTTTCATTTTCTTTTCCTCCTTAGGTTATTGGTTGGCCGCTTGTATTTACCTTTCGGCAACGGACAACATGACCTGTGATGCGGAATGCATCACTGCGACGGTAATAATCGCAGCTTATAATTTTATTTCAATCTCAACGCCTGCGGGAAGTTCGATGCCCATAAGAGCTTCGATAGCCTTCTGTGTAGGATTCAAGATATCAATAAGTCTCTTGTGTGTTCTGAATTCAAACTGTTCTCTCGCATCCTTATACTTGTGTACCGCACGGAGAATTGTAACAATTTCCTTGTCGGTAGGGAGCGGTATAGGACCGGAAACCTTAGCGCCGTTTCTCTTTGCTGTATCAACGATCTTTTCAGATGCCTGATCTATAAGAGTGTGGTCGTAAGACTTAAGTCTGATTCTGATTTTTTCCTTTGCTGCCATTTTTCTGCCTCCTTTAAAATTTTTTCGCCCTCAATTTTGCTTTATATTATATATTGAGGGAAGCTTTTAAATGCGGCACAGTAATTTCTGAACACTCATCCGGGTGTTTCGTATTTTACCCAAAATAAAACCGGATCATTTCCAAGCGTTTTGAAACCAAAACTGCAGGAACTTGTCCGGGTGCTTCACACTATCTTTATTTTTACCCATAGTTCTCCCAATACGGGGAAGAAACTTATCGGCATACCCACAGGCGTGTGGCTACAAGTAGACACCGTTCCTGTTACGGTATTATAAAGAAAGCATCAAGCCGCGTGCTTGCATAGTCATTGCGTGGTCATTAGGTCCCGCTTGAAGAACCTGCCGCACATTGACGCTCGCACCTGTGACCAGTATTGCTGTCGCCCGGTTGTCGGACATACTCCACGGAAATTACCGCCCATTCGGACGCAACCTCCCGCTTCATCGCACATCAAGCTCTGTTAGTATAACACATAATAAAAGGATTTGCAATAGTTTTTTGCAAATCCTTTTGTAAACATTTTGTAAACAAGAAACTTTTTCCCAAATAAAATATCTTGCGGAAAAGGTTTTTGTTTTCACACTTTTTGAGCGTATATATTATATATAATAAATGTAACTCTTTTTGCTCAAAAATTAATACGCTTTGCCCCAGTAAACAAGCTGTTTTGCAGGCTTTCCGCAGCATACGCATTTATCGGAAAGCTGTTCCTGCTCGAAAGGAATACAGCGGGAACCGATACCGGTAAGCTCTTTGACCTTGTCTTCACATTCCTCATCTCCGCACCACATGGCACGAACAAATCCGTCGCCGTTCTTTGCGATAGCTTCGTTTATTTCGTCGATGGTTGTGCAGTTGTATGTATGCTTTTCGCGGTTTTCAAGAGCTATCTTATAGATGCCCGAACGAACCTCTTCAAGTTTTGCAGCGATTGCATTTTCGAAGTTTTCGTCAAGGGGGATAAATGCCTTTTCGCCGTTGTGTCGGGTTGCCGCAACGCACTGGCCGTTTTCAATATCGCGCGGGCCGATTTCAATTCTGACCGGAACACCCTTCATTTCATATTCGGCAAACTTCCATCCGGGGCTGTTGTCGCTGTCATCAAGTTTTACTCTTATTCCGCAGGATGTAAGTTTTTCGTAAAGTTCGTTAGCCTTTTCGAGAACACCTTCCTTATGCTGTGCAACAGGAACGATTACAACCTGAATAGGAGCAACAGCGGGAGGAAGAACGAGTCCGTTGTCGTCACCGTGTGTCATAATGATAGCGCCTATAAGACGGGTGGTTGTTCCCCATGAAGTCTGATGAGGATATTCATCCTTATTATCTTTTGATTTAAATGTGATATCAAACGCTTTTGCAAAACCGTCGCCGAAGTAATGGGATGTTCCCGCCTGAAGAGCCTTTCCGTCATGCATAAGAGCTTCTATTGCATATGTATCTTCAGCACCGGCAAATTTATCCGAAGGAGTCTTCGGCCCCTTTACAACAGGCATAGCAAGATCGGTTTCGCAAACATCGGCGTAAATGTTGAGCATACGGAGTGTTTCGTCTATCGCTTCCTGTGCAGTCGCATGCATTGTATGACCTTCCTGCCACAAGAATTCTCTTGTTCTGAGAAAAGGTCTTGTTGTTTTCTCCCAACGCACAACGGAGCACCACTGATTGTAGAGCTTCGGAAGATCGCGGTATGAATTTATTATCTTTGCATAATGTTCGCAGAAAAGGACTTCTGATGTAGGACGAACGCAAAGGCGTTCTGTCAATTTTTCGCTTCCGCCGTGTGTTACCCATGCAACTTCAGGAGCAAAGCCTTCAACATGATCCTTTTCCTTGTTGAGAAGACTTTCGGGGATAAACATAGGCATATAAACATTTTCATGTCCGGTTTCCTTAAAGCGTCTGTCCATAATTTTCTGGATATTTTCCCAGATAGCATATCCGTAGGGACGGATTATCATACAGCCCTTGACACTCGAATAATCGGCAAGGTCCGCATTTTTTACGATATCTGTATACCATTGTGCAAAATCGGTATCTCTTGATGTGATTCTTTCAACAAGTTTCTTGTCGTTTGCCATTGTTATATTCCTTTCTCGATGTTTCGGTTTTATTTTTCAAGCTCACGCAGCGCCTGTGCGAGCTGATCGGGGCAGGATGTGTTTTTGAACCCGCATTTTATTCCCGAAAGTTTTTTTATGGCTTCGTCGGCATTCATCCCCTCAACAAGCTTCGCAACGCCTTGGGTGTTACCTGAACAGCCGCCCTGAAATACCACGCTTTTAATAACGCCTTCTTCAACTTCGACTTTTATGGCTCTTGCGCAGGTACCTTTTGTTGTATATGTTATTGCAGGCATAATATCCTCCGTAAAAACAATTATCCATAATAATATGTAATTATAACACATATTTTCCAAAAACTCAACCGAAAAAGCACTTTTTGTTAAAATATTTTACTCACGGCACAATAAATCCAAAAACAAAGGCGTACAATTCGCCAAATTATTAACAATATGTATCTTTTACGTAGCAAATGAAAAAAATGTAAAAAAACACTTGAAATTGCTATGTTTTCCGTATATAATTATACTGGCTTAGGATTGAAGACAATTTAACTCTTTTGGTATTGTCTGATTCAAAAAAGTAAATTTTATACTATTTAGGAGGAAATAAATATGACAACAAACAAGCATGTCCTTACTTGGATTGATGAAATGGCTGCTCTTACTTGCCCTGACAAGATCGTTTGGATCGACGGCAGTGCGCAGCAGACAGAAGCTCTCCGCGAAGAGGCTGTTTCCACAGGCGAAATGATCCGCCTTAACCAGGAAAAGCTTCCCGGTTGCTATCTCCACAGAACAGCTATCAACGATGTTGCTCGTGTTGAAAACAGAACATTTATATGCACAAAGAAAAAGGAAGATGTAGGCGCTACAAACAACTGGATGGAATCCGGTGAATGTTACGAAAAGCTTTCAAAGCTTTATAAAGGCTCCATGAAGGGCAAGACAATGTATGTTATCCCCTATTCCATGGGCGTTGTAGGTTCTTCTTTCTCCAAGATCGGTATCGAACTTACAGACTCTATCTATGTTGTTCTCAACATGCTCATTATGACAAGAGCAGGTAAGGAAGTTATCGACAATCTCGGCGACAGCGCAGACTTTATCAAGGGTCTTCACGCAAGAGCTGATCTCGATGAAGAAAACCGCTATATCTGCCACTTCCCCGAAGACAACACAATCTGGTCCGTTAACTCCGGTTACGGCGGAAATGTTCTTCTCGGAAAGAAGTGCTTCGCTCTCCGTATCGCTTCCTACCTCGGAAGAAAAGAAGGCTGGCTTGCAGAACACATGCTTATCCTCGGCGTTGAATTCCCCAACGGCGAAATCAAATATATCGCTGCCGCATTCCCCTCTGCTTGCGGTAAGACAAACCTCGCTATGCTCATTCCTCCGGAACTTTACCGTGAAAAGGGCTACAAGGTTTGGTGTGTAGGCGATGACATCGCTTGGATCCGTATCGGCAAGGACGGCAGACTTTGGGCTGTCAACCCCGAAAACGGCTTCTTCGGCGTTGCTCCCGGTACAAGCAACAAGTCTAACCCCAATGCTCTTGCTACAACAATGAGCAATACAATATTCACAAATGTTGTTCACAATCTTGATGACAACACAGTATGGTGGGAAGGTCTCGACAAGAATCCTCCTCACAATGCACTCAACTGGAAGGGCGAAAAATGGGATTGCGAAAAGTTCGACAAGAACGACAAGTCCACATACGGCGCTCATCCTAACTCCCGTTTCACAGCTCCCGCTATTCAGTGTCCCTGCGTATCCTCCGAGTTCAACAGCCTTGAGGGTGTTCCGCTTGACGCTATCGTATTCGGCGGAAGAAGAGCAAAGACAGCTCCCCTTGTATACCAGTCAAGAGATTGGCAGCACGGTACATTTGTCGGCTCCATCATGGCTTCCGAAACAACAGCTGCAGCTGCAGGTGCTGTCGGCGTAGTAAGACGCGATCCTATGGCTATGCTTCCCTTCTGCGGATATGATATGGGCGAATACTTCGCACACTGGCTCGCTATGGGCAAGAAGATCACAAAGGCTCCCAAGATATTCCATGTTAACTGGTTCAGAACAGATAACGACGGAAACTTCATCTGGCCCGGCTTTGGTGACAACCTCCGCGTTCTTCACTGGATCCTTGAACGCTGCGAAGACAAGGTTGATGCGGTTGAAACAGCTATCGGTTTTGTTCCTAAGGCTGAAGACATCAACATCGAAGGTCTTGATATCTCCATTGATACAATCCGTGAACTTCTCTCTGTTGACAAAGAACACTGGCTTGAAGATTTGGACAGCATCAAGGCATTCTACGCTAAGATCGGCGACACTATCCCTGCCGAACTCAAGGAAGAACTTGTAAAGCTCGAAGAAAATCTTAAGAAATAATTCTATAACTAAAAATGCAGGAATAAAGGTGCTTCCTTTATTCCTGTTTTTTATTTTTCTTGACATATTAACTTTTTTGACATATAATCAATTTAGAAACATATTTTTTCGGAGGTTATATATGGATACAGTGGTAAATGAACCTAAAGGTTTATCGGTAGCATCTCTCCTGTTGGGGATATCATCTGTTGTACTCGGCATAGTTGCAGGTATTTTTTCTATAATTCTTTCTTTGTTTTTCCCGTTTTTGGCGCCTATTGTCTGTTGCTGTGTGCCTTTTATAATGGCAGCAGCAGGTTTTGCCCTCGGAATAATGGGAATAAAAAAAGAAAAGCAGAAAGCGGCAACTTTCGGTCTTATCCTTTCAATATTTGCTCTTCTTATAATTATAGGATTTGTTGCTATCTGCTTTATTACGCCTATTGTAACAGGCCTTGCGGCAGGTCTTGCTGTAGCTCTTCCTTTCCTGGGCTCATTTGAAGCAATAATGACCGCCCCGACATTTTACTGCTGACAAAAATTCCTTTTGTTTATATCAATTGTTGACAAAAGGCAACATTTAAGATATAATTATTTATTATATATTTAAAGGAGGTTTCATCATGGATAACAATGAAAACATCAAAGTTGAAACTAATACAAACGAAACAAAACACCCCATTTCCACAATAGCTCTTGTTTGCGGAATAGTATCTCTTGTAGGAATTCTTACTTCCTTCATACCTTTCATTTCTCTTTTGACAGCGCCCTTTATCTACCCGGCGGGCGTAGCGGGTATAATTCTCGGAATTATCGGCATCAAAAAAGAAGGTCATAAGAATGCGAAAATAGGTCTTATCCTCAGCATCGTAGGTCTTATTCTTAACATCATCGTTACAATCCTTTCATTCGGTCTCGGACTGATTATAGGATTTATTCCCGTCATACTTGAAGGTATGAATTATTAAAAAGGACTTATCATATGAACGAAAATAATAAGAAAAGCTTATCGGTAACAGCCTTTGTGCTGGG
The DNA here is from genome assembly GCA_015064485.1 of Oscillospiraceae bacterium. Taxonomy (GTDB): domain Bacteria; phylum Bacillota; class Clostridia; order Oscillospirales; family CAG-382; genus UMGS1052. The sequence goes on from SVSD01000001.1 coordinate 45,320, forward strand.
ACTTATAAGCATCCTTACCTGTACTCTCATGGAGGGTGTTTTGGGTGCTGTAATTACTGTTGTTGCAACATTTTTACAGCTCATCCCCATCATCGGACAGCTTTTGGGAGTGCTTTTGACAGTTCCTCTTGCAATCCTTGCACTTCCGGCAACTCTTCCCTGCGGAATAATTGCGTTTATAATGGCTAAAAAGGCTATGGAAACTGAAGGCCATCACCTTGCAAAGCCTGCAAGAACTATGGGTCTTATAGGTATTATTTTAGGCGTTATTGATATCATTATTGACATCGGCGCTATCGTTCTTGCGATTGTTGTAGGTGTGGGCGGACTTTTGACTCCCATTCTTCTTGCTCTTGGAGTTTCTTCTGCTGAATCCTTCGGAAGTACAGCAGGGAATTCTATTGCAACCGGCATTTTCGGATATTAATTTTAATTTAAAAGAGGTTATTATGAACAAAAGACTTCAGGGCGCACTTGCAGGCGTTTTAATCGGCGTACTTTTGACAGGCGGTATTTCTTACGCAAAGACTGCTGTTGAAAACATCAGCGTAAATTATAACAACATCAAGGTTTATGTGGACAACGAAAGACAAACTTTAAAAGATGCCAACGGAACCACAATCGAGCCTTTCATCTACAACGGAACTACATATCTCCCGGTAAGAGCTGTAGCTGAACTTGCTGATATGACAGTTACATGGGATGACAGCACAAAATCCGTTTACCTTTGGGACAGAACCGTTCCCGAACAGGATCTTGTTGTAGTTTGTCCCCCTTACAAATCCAAAAACTGCTCGGTTTACGGCGTCGGTGACTACTTTAATATGGACGGTCAGAAATACGACCGTGGTTTCAGACTCTTCTCATCCGCAGGATACGCTCAGTTTAACCTCGAAGGAAAATACAAGACTTTAGAGGTTACAATCGGACACAGCGATACTACCGACAGAGATAAGAGTGTCACATTTATCATTGACGGCAAAAACGCAGGAACCGTTTCTCTTCCCGCAGGATGCAAGCCTCAAAGATATTCTGTTGACCTTAACCGTTGCTCCGACCTCAAAATAAGCATAGACGGCGGCCCGGATATCGGTTTTGGTGTTATGATCGTAAAATAAACGCTCTTTTGATTCAACCTTTGTTGAAAACAAAACGGCTTTATAAATAAAATACATAAAGGAGGTTCTTATCATGGAAGAAAAGAAAATGAATCCCGTTGCAGTTCTCGTTCTCGGTATCTGCAGTTTGGTTTTCTCCGGTTCGGGTATCATCGGCATTATCCTTGCTATCATCGGCTTGGTTCTTGCAAAGAAAGCTGATCCCGAAGACAAGAAGGTAAAGGCAGGCAAGATACTCAGCATCATCGGTCTTATCCTTTCCATACTTGGAATTATCGTATCTCTCATTGCGATTCCCACAGTTGTTGTTCCTTTCATAGGAATGTTATTGAACTCTCTTTAAAAAAGATGTGCGGCACCTCGTTTGAGGTGCCGCATTTTTTATTTTACGGAATATAACGCTCTGAAATCGTTGTTACAACTCCGTTTTTCACTGTTATATCATACAGCGGAGTGTTTGTATTAAGAGCTTCCGCCATTGTTGAAAGTGTGGTTTGTGTAAGAAGCCAGGACCTATCCTCGTGCATCTCAAATCTACGGCATACGACTTCTTCCGATATCTCATATTCAAAAAATCTTTCTTCGGGATTGTATAAATAGTATCCGTTGGGTAAATATTCGGTAGATACACCAAGCTGATTCAAAAGTTCCTCGTTTTCAAAGCTTGTCAGGAAAAACAACTTGTCAAAAACGAGTTTTCTGTCGGCTGTGTCTATCCGGCTTATATAACCCACAAGAGAAAGAACGGCGTTTTCATCCGGGAAACATTCTTCAATCGGTACAGAATAATTGGGTTCGCCCACAGGGCTTACATCCATCATAACGCTGTCGATTGCGGATTGACCGCCTATATATGTGCCCTTCACCATAAGCCGAAAATTCGCGCGCGTCTTCTTCCCCTGCTCGGAGCTGATATCTCCGCCGCTGTCAAGATGCCACATAGTAAAGAGAAACTCGGAACTGAACTCGTTTTCCTCAATTTCTTGTTTGTAATCGGAGATTTCATAATAAATCCCCTCATAATAGGGCTGATACGCCTCGTCGAAGATTTCGGACAAATACGATTGTATCTGATGCTTAAGGATTTCTTCCGAGCCCTCCGTTTCCGATATCGTTTCGCTCTGATTGTTTTTTTCCTCATCTACGACAGTCTTATGGCAAGACACAAGCATAAGGCATAACACAATAAACAAGGCAGTTAAAAGGTTTTTTCTCAATTTCATAAATTCACTCCTTTCTTAAAAACTCCGCATACCAACCGCAGAAAGCTGTGTTCCCGAATATCCGCCGGATGCTCTGTGCGAGAAGAAAATGTCGCTGTTGCAACAGGTACATATACCGCTAAACGATATTTTATCAGCTGTCACTGACTCATTTTCGAGATATATAGCATTTATCCGCGGAAGATTGATTTTATATTTATTCTCTCCGTCTTTTATATAGCTTTCCGTAAAGCACGCCTCGGGCGCGCTTCTTTTTATCCCCAACGAATCGCAATGTGAAAACAATGCATCTTTGACAACATCATTTACTTCATAACAGCAATCAAGAATACAAGGGCCTATTGCCGCTATAATATCCGCATCGGGATATTCTTTTTTTATTAGTCTTACCGCATTTCCCACAATATTGCCGACACTTCCTCTCCAGCCTGCGTGAATTGCACAAGGTATGTCATTTTTCAGATCATAAAGCAGTATAGGCACACAATCTGCGGTTTTTACCCCCACTGTGTCAATATTCCCTCCATATGGAGCAAAAATGCCGTCGCAGGGCGGAAAATCGCTCCTTGTGCCGAATATATCAAAACAAGATCTTTCGGCTTTTACAACTTCTGCCGAATGTGTCTGTTTCATCAAAGCACATTTTGTTTCATCCGAACCGATAATATCAAGCGCTCTTTTTAAATTTTCACGGATATTTTCTTCTTTATCTGTATTTCCGCACTTATCTTTACGCACAGAAGAAAAATTAAGACTTGAAAAAACTCCGTCGCTTACTCCCCCAAGCTTCGCACAAAAGAAATGGGGTATTTTGTATTCATCAAAAAGCGGGCTTGTATAATACAAAATTCCGTCTTTTTCGTGTCTTGTAAACGCCATTTTTTCACCCTTCCGAATGCCTTTTCTATCATTATACAGCAAAAGCGGAAAAATGTAAATAAACTAAAAGAAAACAGTGATTTTTTAGAGATTTTATTTGACATAATACAAATAAAGTGATATAATATAATATGTAGATTTTTATAACTCGGAGCTATGTTATGTCAGATAAAAAAAGTGCCATCGGAGTATTCGATTCGGGTCTCGGCGGACTTACAGCCATAAAGCAACTTAAGAAAATACTTCCGAATGAGCATTTTATATATTTCGGTGATACGGGCAGAGTTCCGTACGGAACCCGCTCTTTTGAAACGGTCTTGCAGTATGCCGATGACGATATGCGTTTTCTTATGGATTTCAACATAAAAGCCGCAGTTGTCGCCTGCGGGACAGTAAGCGCTATCGCACTTCCGAAACTTAAAGAAAAATTCCCTCTTCCCATAATCGGAGCAATAAATCCCGCATCATGTACGGCGGCTCAGGTTTCAAAAACAAAGAACATTGCCGTGTTTGCAACACAGGCTACAATAAACCGCAAAGCTTTTGATGAGGAGCTGAAAAAGCTTGACGGCGGAATCTCGGTATATCCGGTTGCGTGCCCTATGTTCGTTCCTCTTATTGAAGCGGGATACATAGACAAAAACTGTGCTGTGACAAGACTTATCGCAGCAGAATACCTCGAACAAATCAAAGACAAAAATATAGATACTCTTATTCTCGGATGCACCCATTATCCAATAATAAAAGAACTTATAGGCGATGTGGCAACCGAAGTTTTGGGAAGAGAGATTGAAATTATCGATTCCGGTCTTGAAGCCGCAAGAGCAACAAAGGAAATTCTCATAAAGCTCGGTCTTCAAAACAACTGCGAAGATGAAGGTTCTGTCCGTTACTTTGTAAGTGACGAAACTCAGAATTTCAAAACCACAGCTTCTATTTTTCTCGGCGAACCTGCCGAAAATGTGACTAAAGTATCCATCGGCTAAATAAGAAAGGTCTTAATAAACAAGTATAAATGACAGATTTCTTGCGTCCCTTCGGTATGAAAGATATGTTTGATCCAAACTGCAAAGTGACTGTATCTGGCGAGCATTTCTTTTCGGACAAAAAACTATATACCAATTTCTACGGAATAGCTTTCTTTTCTCCTACGGACGAATATACGAGCAATCCGCATATATCCCCCATACTTTCGGGTTTCCCGAGCATCCTCGATGATTTTTTAAGCGAAGGGCCTTATTCAAATTCGGGTGTAAAACAGGATTATAACATAAGGCAAAATATAATGCAGAATGTCGACAAAAAATTCATTTTGCCAAAAACGGTCAAAACAGATATGCCGCGCGGGGGCAAAAAACTTTCCTGTTCGTATCTCGGGAATGTTTCTTTTCACGGAGACGACACTCTTGTTCTTATGTACGGTTCGATTATTCCTTCAACTGTTTGCATTACGGAAAATGCGGTTTCAATGATGCTTCCTTTTTCGCCCTTTTCAAGTATTTCCTTTGTAAAAGGCAAAAGAACGCTTCAGACAATAGATTATCCCGTACAGTTTTCTCCCTTTTTGCCTCCCGAAAATATCGAGGTTGATTTTTCAACATATACAAAAAATCTTTCCCTTATGCTCCGCGAGGATCTTACGGGAACACTAAATATCGAATATTATCTTGAAGTGGGAGCTTCAAAATGTGAAAACGGAAAATTATCAATAGATTTTGCTCCCCTTTCAAAAGAAGATACACCCCCTCTTTCCGATGAAAAAGAAAGGAACGAAATATGACATACAGAATAAAAAGAATAATCGCCGGTCTCCTTGCAGGATGTGCGGTATGTTCAGGGTCTGTTTTTAATGTAAATGCACAAACCCTTTTCTCAAAACAGGCAGACGAAAATTACAAACTCATACAGGAAATTCTTGATTTATATGTAAGTACAAGCCTTTATGAAACAGATAAAGAAACTCTTATAAATCAGATGCTTTATAATTTCATTGCAAAAAATCCGGATCTTGTGCCGGAGCTTGCAAATTCCGCTCTTAAAGCAAACGACCCTTACAGCGCATATCATATGTCATCCTCGGGTTTTCTTTCTTCCTCAACGAAATCGTACGGTATAGTAATTCGGGATTCAAACGATTTTGAGGATGATGATCCGAGAAAAGCAGTTGAGGGCCTTTACATCACCGATGTTCTAAACAATTCTAATGCGAAGTTTGCAGGAATGCTTCCCGGCGACAGAATAGTTTCTCTTGACGGAATAAATGTCGAAGGTCTGACTTTGCAAGGCTTAAAATATCTTTTGGCTTTCTTCCCTCTTGCAGATAAAAACCCCGAAGATTCAAAGGTTTTCAAGGAGTTTTCTGAATACGCAGCAGATACTTCTTCCGAAAAATATTCGGAATACACAAAGCTTTTCTGGGATCCTAAAAAGGAAGTAACCTTCGGTCTTGAGCGAGTTTTGGAAGACGGCACAAAAACCGTTGTTGAAATAAATGTACCGAAGGGCTATTCCGATAACAAAGGAATATATCTTTATACCGACAAGCAAAACTCTGTTGCTACAATTGAGCTTGTAAGTTTTGAATCGGAAAATATTTACGAAAAATTTCTGCAGGCCTTTGAAGAGGCAAAAGAATCGGGCTGTAAAAAGCTTATAATAGACCTTCGCGACAACCCCGGCGGATATCTTGATGCCGCAAAGAAGCTCGGCAGTCTTTTTACAAACGGTGTAAAGCCTATGTTTTATGTACGCAGCCGCGATTCGGAAGAACCGATAGCTCATATGTCCGAAGGAAACTATATCGGAGATGCCTTTGATGAATATGTGGTTCTTATAAATTCAAATACCGCAAGTGCAGCCGAACTTTTCGCACACATTATACGCGAAGGCACAGGCGCTGCAATAATCGGCGAAACATCATACGGCAAAGCTTTGGGACAGGTAGCATACAATGTTTCAAACGGCGATATGTTCACAATTACAACCTTCGAAATACTTGACGGTAACAAATTCGCCTATAACGGAATAGGAATAGTACCCGATATTGAAGTACCACTCGTTCCCGAAAAGTACGAATTTCCCACAGGGCTTTCGTTTTTCAATCACGAAAATTATGTTACTATCCAAAACGGAATAACAAACGATGCAACCCTGGCTCTTGAACAGCGTTTTGGCATACTCGGAATTTTGAGAGATTCTGCAATCGACGGTTTGTGCGATGAAAGCACACAGGCCGCAATTCTTGCTTATAAATATGCCGGTATGAGCGATTATGCGCCGAATTCCTGTATTGACGACGAAATGGTTACTAATATGACCCTTATTATAAACACATATAAAGATAAATATATTTATTCGGATTCCCAAATGGAAGTCGCAAAACTTTATCTTAAAAACCATTCAAGAGGAAAACGCCTTGCCAAAGAATGCAGAAACGCTCTTGCGGCATACGAAAAGGCACAGGCGGAAAGAGAAGCTCAAAACCGTGCCATACTTGAACAGGAACAAAAAGAGTATGAATCAAGCATACAAAACGCTTCGAATGCCGGATAATATCAGAGGTGTTAAAATGGAACTTATAAAAAGCTTTACTATCAATCACGATATTCTGAAAGAGGGAGTTTATCTTTCAAGGCAGGACCGAAACACAAACACATACGATCTGCGTATGAAGATACCCAACGGCGGAGATTATCTCACTCCCGCCGCATCCCATACCATCGAACATCTTTGTGCTATGTATCTTAGAAATTCAAAGTTCGGGCAAGAGATAGTATATTTCGGGCCTATGGGCTGTATGACAGGGTTTTATCTTGTTACTTTTGATACACTTTCAGAAGAAGATATGCTGAAGACCTTATGCGGAGCTTTTGAATTTATAAAGAATTTTTCCGAAAAGGAAGTTCCCGGTGCCAAGAAAATAGAATGTGGGAATTATTTAAGTCACGACCTTGACGGTGCAAAAGAAATCGCAAAAAAGTATTTTGATATAATCAAAAATCTTACTCCAGAAGACCTTGCATATCCACAATGACCGCTGTCAAAATTCAATTAGTATCGGAGGAATAATAAATGGATGAAGAAATGATGAATGAACAAACCAATATAAACGGCAAAGACAAAATATTAAATACCGAAATAGAAAAAGAAGTAAAGCGTTCTTTTATTGAATACGCAATGTCGGTAATTATCGACCGTGCGCTTCCCGATGTACGCGACGGTCTTAAACCGGTTCACAGAAGAATACTCTATGCTATGCATCAGGACGGCCTTACATATAACAAGCCCTTCCGCAAATCCGCAACTACAGTCGGTAATGTGCTCGGTCACTATCACCCTCACGGCGATGCTTCTGTTTATGATGCAATGGTTCGTCTTGCACAGCCTTTCTCGCTTCGTTACCCTCTTGTTGAAGGTCACGGTAACTTCGGTAATGTTGACGGCGATGGCGCTGCTGCTTACCGTTATACCGAAGCAAGAATGGCAAGAATATCCGAAGAAATGCTTTCTGATATTGAAAAGAATGTTGTGGAATTTATGCCCAACTTCGACAATAAGCTCAAAGAGCCTACTGTCCTTCCTGCAAGATTCCCCAATATCCTTGTAAACGGTTCTATCGGTATTGCCGTTGGTATGGCGACAAATATTCCGCCCCATAATCTTACCGAGGTTATCGACGGTACGATTCATCTTATCGACCATCCAGAAGCCGAACTTGCCGACCTTTTGCAGTTTATAAAAGGCCCCGATTTCCCCACATACGGTCAGATCTACGGTACTGCAGGTATACATGAAGCGTATGCTACAGGTAAAGGCAAAGTTATGGTGAGAGCGAAAGCCACCTTTGAAGAACACAACGGAAAAACCTCGATCGTCTTTACCGAAATCCCCTATATGGTCAACAAATCCGCTCTTGTTGCAAGCATTGCGGATCTTGTAAAGGAAAAGCGTGTTGAAGGTATAACGGGACTTCGCGATGAATCCGGCCGTGCCGGTATGCGTATCGTTGTTGATGTTCGCCGCGATGTTAATGCCAATATCCTTTTAAATCAGCTCTATAAATACACTCAGCTTCAGGATACTTGTGCTATGAATATGCTTGCACTTGTAAACGGCGAGCCTAAAGTTCTTACCCTTAAGCAGATACTCCAGCATTATATCCGCCATCAGCTGAATGTCGTTGAAAACCGTCTCCGCTTTGACCTTGACAAAGCAAAGAAGCGCGCGCATATCGTTGAGGGCCTTATGATAGCCATCAACAATATCGACGAGGTAATTTCTATCATCAGAGCTTCCAAGACTATACAGGACGCAAAAGAAAAGCTCATTGAACGCTTTGAGATAACCGAAATCCAGTCGCAGGAAATCGTACAGATGCCTCTCGGCCGTCTTTCCGGACTTGAAATTGAAAAGCTCGTTGAAGAACTCGAAGCTCTCCATGCAAAGATCGACGAAATCGAAGGTATACTCGCAGACGAAGCTAAGGTTTGCGAAATCGTTAAAACCGAGCTTCTTGAAGTACGCCGCAGATACGGCGACGAACGCCGCACAGAAATCATTCCCGTCGAAAACGAAATTCTTATGGAAGATCTTATCGAGCGCGAAGACTGCGTTATTACAATCTCGCATGCCGGTTATGTAAAGCGTATGCCCGCAGACACATATACAGCTCAAAGACGCGGCGGCAAGGGTATAATTGCTATGCATACAAAAGAAGAAGATTTTGTTGAAAATGTATTTATTGCCCATTCTCACAACTATCTTATGATGTTCTCAAATCTCGGTAAGGTATTTATAAAGAAATGCTACGAGATTCCCGAATCATCAAAAGGATCAAAGGGAACAAACCTTGTAAATGTAATCGAGCTTTCTCCTGACGAAAAGATCACAGCATATATTTCTGTCGAAGAGTTTGCCGAAAGCGAATATCTCACAATGATTACAAAACACGGTGTAATTAAGAGAACTCTTCTCACAGAATATAAAAACGCCCGCAGAAACGGTCTTATCGCGATCAATCTTGATGAAGGCGATGAACTTTTATATGTTCTCAAGACCGACGGCGAACATCATCTTACTATCGCAACCCACGACGGCCAGGCAGTTCACTTCTCTGAAGAGAAAGCGAGAACCATCGGAAGAACCGCACGCGGTGTTAAAGCGATCGAACTTGCAGACGGCGACTGGGTTGTCGGTGCAACAGCTACAAAGCCCGATGACGGAAAACAGATCCTTTCCATCACCGAAAACGGTTTCGGTAAAAGAACAGTTCAGTCCGAATTCCCCTTGCACAACCGTGGAGGTAAGGGTGTTATATGCCATAATGTCAACGGTAAATACGGTAAGCTTTGCGGTATTGCAGCGGTATCAGAAGATGAAGATGTAATGCTTATAACCGATTCGGGAACAATCATCCGTACAAAGATAGCATCTATCAACACCTATTCGAGATCTGCCGGCGGTGTAACCGTTATGAGGGTTGCCGAAGGTACAACCATCGTAGGCTTTACTGCTGTCGCTCCCGAAGAGGAAAAAGACGAGGAAACAGACTCTGTTGAAAATACAGACAGCGAAAACACTGCCGCCGCTGAAGAAACAGCAGCACCTCAGGAATAAAAATCAAAGCAGGACTTTTTATATCAAAAGTCCTGCTTTTTAAGTTATTATATGATATGCACAAAAAAATTCATATTTATATGTAAAAATCTGTCAGGATATTTTCGGTTTTTTCAAAAAAAACCCAAAAAAGATATTGACAAACGAAAATAATTGTGGTAATATATATGAGCGGTTTGAGTTTTCGTAACTTTTCCGTTTATATATTGATTTTTGCGGGTGTAGTTCAATGGTAGAATCTCAGCCTTCCAAGCTGATTGCGTGGGTTCGATTCCCATCACCCGCTCCATTTATGTGCCTTTAGCTCAGCTGGATAGAGCAACTGCCTTCTAAGCAGTAGGTCGGGGGTTCGAGTCCCTCAAGGCACGCCATTTATATGGTGGGTATAGCTCAGTTGGTTAGAGTGTCAGGTTGTGGCCCTGAAGGTCGAGGGTTCGAGTCTCTTTACCCACCCCAAAGCTCGGCAGGTTTCGTATCCGAAACTTGCCGTTTTTTATTTCCTTTTTTACCCTTTGGTATTGACTTTGACGACATAAAGTGATATAATACTTTCGTATAAAATATTTCACGGAGGTTCTCAAAATGAAGCATATTGAAACAATAGAAACTCGCAACCTTTGCGAAAGCGCAAAAAAGGGCGGATGCGGCGAATGCCAGACTTCCTGCCAGTCCGCTTGTAAGACAAGCTGCGGTATCGCAAATCAGCAGTGCGAAAACAAGGAAAGCAAGTAAGCTTTATTAAAAGTCTGAAATGCCGCCGTTCAGGCGGCATTTTTGAGTTTCACCTCAAGTGAATACAAAATACGAAAGGAATGTTTTTATATGATACACCAGTATCAGTTAAACGGATATAATATTGTTCTTGATATCTGCTCCGGCTCCGTTCACGCAGTTGATGAAGTTGCATACGATATCATCTCAATGTTTGAAAATCACAACAAAGATGAAATAATCTCGAAGATCAGCGAAAAATATGCTGACCGTGAAGATATTACGGAAAAGGATATAGAGGAATGTTTTTCTCAGGTCGTTTCGCTGAAAGAATCGGGCAAACTTTTTTCTCCCGATACATTTGAGCCTATGGCAGGTCATCTTAAAGAAAAGACCTCGGGAGCTATAAAAGCCCTTTGCCTTCATATTGCCCACACCTGTAACTTAAACTGCGAATACTGCTTCGCAAGTCAAGGAAAATATCACGGCGAAAGAGCGATGATGAGCTTTGAAGTGGGAAAACAGGCATTTGATTTTCTTATCGCGAATTCGGGTACCCGCCGCAATCTCGAAGTAGATTTCTTCGGCGGAGAGCCTCTTATGAACTTCGATGTAGTAAAACAGCTTGTCGCTTATGCCCGTTCGGTAGAAAAACAGCACGGCAAGAATTTCCGTTTTACCCTTACAACAAACGGTCTTCTTATCGACGATGATGTTATTGATTTTGCAAACCGCGAAATGAGTAATGTGGTTTTAAGCCTTGATGGACGAAAGGAAGTCCACGACCGTTATCGTGTAGACTTTGCCGGAAACGGAAGCTGGGACAGAATTGTTCCCAAATTCCAGAAGCTTGTCGAGATGCGCGGGGGCAAGGATTATTATATGAGAGGAACTTTCACCCACGAAAACCCCGATTTTCTTGAAGATATCAAAGAAATGCTCTCGCTCGGCTTTAATGAGCTCAGTATGGAGCCTGTGGTTTGTGCTCCCGGTGATAAATCCGAACTGACAGAAGACGATATGCCCATAATTATGGATCAGTATGAAAAACTCGCGCAGCTTATGCTTGAAAAGGACAAGGAAGGCAAGCCTTTTACCTTCTATCACTATATGATAGATCTTAAGGGCGGTCCTTGCATTTACAAGAGAATCTCCGGCTGCGGTTCCGGAACAGAATATATGGCAGTTACCCCCTGGGGCGATCTTTATCCCTGCCATCAGTTTGTAGGCGATGAAAGCTTCAAGCTCGGCGATATCTGGCAAGGAGTTACAAACAAGGAAAAGCAGGATGATTTTGCCGCTTGTAATGTATATGCCCGCCCCGAATGCCGCGATTGCTGGGCAAGGCTTTATTGTTCAGGCGGATGTGCCGCAAACGCTTACCACGCAACAGGCTCTGTCCGCGGTGTTTACAAGTACGGCTGTGAGCTTTTCAAAAAGCGTATGGAATGTGCTATTATGGTTGAAGTTGCAAGAATTCTTTCGGGTAACAAATAATGACAACGCCGATATGCGATTTTGTAAATGAATACATAAAGAAAAACGGCGTAAGAGCGCATATGCCGGGTCACAAAGGAAAAAAACTTCTCGGCTTTGAAGAATATGACATAACCGAGATTTCCGGCGCAGACAGCCTTTATGCCGCAGATGGCATAATTGCCGAAAGTGAAAAAAACGCCTCGGCAATTTTCGGATGCGATACATTTTATTCTGCAGAAGGATCTTCGCTGTGTATAAGAGCAATTATATTTCTTGTGCTGCAGTACGCAATGCAGTTCGGTAAAGAAAAGCTTATTTTCGCATCAAGAAATGCCCACAAAGTTCTCCTTTCCGCACTTTCGCTTACCGATATGGATGTAGAGTGGCTCCCGCCGGATGAAAGCTATCTGTCCTGCTGTCCCGACCCGGAAATGCTCGACAAAATGCTTTCGGAAGCAAAAAGAAAACCGTGTGCAATATATATCACAAGTCCCGATTATCTCGGCAGAATTTCCGATGTTTCGAAAATTTCAAAAGTCTGCAAAAAACACGAGGTGCTTCTTTGTGTGGATAATGCTCATGGTGCATATCTTAAATTCTTGCCCGAATCGCTTCATCCAAGCGATCTTGGTGCTGATATTTGCTGTGATTCAGCACATAAAACCCTCCCCGTTCTCACAGGCGGTGCCTATCTTCACATAAGCGGGAAAAACAAAGACTTTTTTTCAAAAAATGCCAAAGATGCACTTGCACTTTTTGGATCTACAAGCCCTTCATATCTGATACTACAGTCGCTTGATGCGGCAAACAGCTATATAAATGACGGCTATTCAAAAATGCTTTCGGCTTTTTGCGATGAGATAACAAATTTAAAGACTGAGCTTGTAAAAAACGGATTTTTACTGTATGGTAATGAACCTTTAAAAATCTGTATTTGTGCAAAATCCTACGGATACAAAGGGTATGAGCTTTCAAAGCTTCTTTCCGAGAAAAACATTGAATGTGAATTTTCCGATCCCGATTATCTGGTTTTGATGCTCACACCGGAAAATGAAACGGAAGCGCTTTGCACAATAAAAAATGCACTTTTGTCTATAAAAAAGCTTTCCGAAATAGAGGAAAAACCTCCGAAAAGTATTTGCCCCGAAAAAGCAATGAGCATAAGGGAGGCTATGTTTTCAAAGTATGAAACGGTATCTGTTTGTGACGCTCCGGGCAGAATCCTTGCAGATGCAAATGTTTCTTGTCCTCCTGCAGTACCTATTGTCATATGCGGAGAAATTATCGATAAAAACACACTCGAAGCATTTGAATACTACAATGTCAAGTATTGTAAAGTGGTTAAAAAATAAACAAAAAAACGGAAGGATTTATTCCTTCCGTTTTTGTTTATTTTTCATTAAGAAGTCTGTCAAGCTCGACCATCATCATACAGTCGGTAACAATTCCCTTGAAAAACGCATCAATATATATTTTTTCATCCGGCTGATGCGCCTCGCCGTGACCTTTGGGAAGCTCACAATCCGGGTATTCAAGCTTTGAATAATCGTGAATACTCATACCGAATGAGTTTCCAAGATATCTTGCGTATGTTCCGCCGCCGCTGTAGTATTCCTTAGCATCAGAAATGCCTGTTTCTTCGGCATACACCTTTAAAACAGCATCTATATATTTTCTCGGAGCACCCGTCACAAAACAGGGACAGTTTTCATCAATTTCGGTTTCAAATCCCTTTTCCTCAAATGCTTTTTTGATGTTATCTATCATTTTGTCCGAGGGTATTGTCATACCATAGCGGATATCGTATTTGAAAAATCCTCTGCCGTTACGGCAAGAGCTTATTCCAAGCACATATGTATTTTTCCCAAAATGCTCATCATCTGCAAGAATTCCCGCAGCGCTGCCATAGTAATCACGAGAAAGTTCAGCCAAATCCGAGAGTATTTTTCTGTCATTTTCACAAAGCTTTTCGCAGCCGCAAAGAAGCTCTGCTGCCATAACAGCCGCATTCTGCGAACCCTCGGGCATCGCCGCATGGGAAGATTTTCCGTAGGATGTAAGGGTTATTAACCCCTTATCATATTTTATATCAAACGATGTGTTTTCGGAAATCTTTTCCTTTATTTCTTCAAAAAGTGCTTTGTCTGCTTTAATTTTAGAAATATGTGTTCCGATTACCGCATTCACGGCAATACCGCCTTCAAAAGCCTTTATCTGTTCGAAATTTCTTTCGGGACGGGCGATAAAGCGCATAATCCCCTTTTCGCCGACACATACAGGGTAGCTGTTATCAGGGACAAGGCAAAGATCAGGCATTTTTTCGTTTGCGACATAATTCTGAAGATCCTGCATCCCTGTTTCTTCGCTACCGCCGAAATATGCGATATATGAGCTTTCAAAAGGAATAATTCCCTTGTTTATCATATCCGCAATATAAATAAGAGCAACTGCAGACGATTTATTGTCTTCACAGCCGCGGCAGTACATATATCCGTTGCTGTCAATAAAAGGCTCATACGGAGCTGTTTTTATCCATTCGTCAGCCTTTACGGGAACTACATCGCAATGGCTGTAAAGTCCCATCGATTTTTCGCCTTTTTTGAGCGAAAGTGTGGCATATCCGAGATTTTCCTTTACATCCGCCTCAAAACCGAATTTTGAGGCGATATTTTTAACTTCGAATAATGCGTCATTTACATTCTTTCCGAAAACATATCCGTCTTTGCCCTCCTCCGAAACGCTCGGTATTCTGCAAAGTGTAATAAGGTCGGAAATAATTGCTTCTTTATTATCTTCGAGATATTTTTTAATATTTTCTTTGATCTGTGCGTTGTTCATATGAAAAAGGGGTATTGCTCCTTATTTGTTTTCTTCTTTTTCGTCGTCTTTTGCGAACATATCTTTAACTTTCTCAACCATACCGGGTGCTTTGTTGATGAGTTCATCCACAGCATTAACAATTCCGACAAAGCCTTCGTTACCGGAATATCCGCTGTTTGCATCAACATTAAGCATTTTGATATCGCCCGAACGGTTTACAACAATGAAGCAAACGGGAGTAAGGGTAACGCCTGTTCCGCCGCCTCCTCCGAAATTTTTCGTTTTAGCTTCTTTTTTACCGTTATATTCCGCACCGGCAGAAGCAAATCCTACGGAAATTTTTGAAACAGGTACAATAGCGGTATCTTCAAGAACTGTTATGGGTTCTCCGATAACAGTGTTTCCGTCAAGCACCTTTTTAATATTTTCAAGGGATGTTCTTATAACATCGCTCAATGGCATATCAGCCATAATTCCACTTCCTTTCGTGTATATAGAGATTTATAAAAACAAAACTTTAATAGCCGGAATAATGAGCTTTGACGCCCTTATGTGAAGAATAAGCCCGATATCGGCGCTGAATTTTTCTTTGCAGTAATCCACATCAACAAAGACATCGTCCGCAATTTTAAATCCTCTGACTTCACTGCCTACCGCATAAAGTCCTTCTATTGCGGCACACACAAGACCGTAGTATATGGCGGCATTTGCTGCATCCTTTGAAGCTACGGTTACTCTTAACCGCTTTATTTCAAGCTTTAATGATGAGCGAACCGCAGGTGCAAGTATGTTTATCTTAGCATTTAATGACCGTATAAGATTTGTAAAATGATTGATACGGTCTGAAAAAGACTTCTTTTCTTCAGGATGTTCTTTTTCGGATGCACCTCTTGCGTCTTGCTCCATAGTCTTCAATTCTTCGTCTGTAATATATTGCCCCGCTTTTTCATCTGTTGCTTTTTTACTTTTCCCCTTTTTCTTTGACTTTCTGAGAGCTTTTCTTTTTGACTTTGAAGGATCTTTAGGGAAAATTTTATACTTGAAAAAAAGCACCTTAAGATAAAGATCCATCTTTCCTGTGTCTGTATTGTAATTAAAACAAATCTTAACAATCAAGAAAGCCACAAGTATAAGCAAAATTACAATCAGCACAAAAAGTAAGGCAAGAATATTGAAAAATATATCCATTTGCGATTACTCCCTGTGGGCAAGAAAATCTATAAACTCCTCGGCAGTCTTGCGCTGACCGGAGGAAAGCTTTGAAAGCTTTGAGAGAATTTGTTTATCCTTTGGTGAAAATTCGTTTTTTTGCGTTTTTTCATCTTCAAAAAGACCAGCGGCAAAAATATAATCCTCGTATTCCACCCCGTTTAAACTGTTTTCGGAAAGCTTTTTTATAAGCTTTTTACCCGGAGCATTTTCCTGCTGACAAGCATAAAGCTTCCTAAGCTGAACATAGCTTATACCCGCATCTTTTGCAAAAGCACGGATACTTCTGTCGCCGCAGGCACGCCCGATAAGCATGGAAAATATTTTTTTGTTAAATCTGTTTTCCGCCACAAAAAAACTCCCTTATAAAAATATATAATTATTTTACCACAAATTTGTATTTACTGCAAGTTTTTTTATATATCTTTACTTATTTTTCAATAATATAGGGGCAAAATATCTGTGTAAAAAAGATTTTTTCAAAAAAACTCGAAAAAATTCAAAAAAAGTGTTTACTTTTGGAATATTTTATGATATACTTAATTCTGCGTGTATGTGTCCCCGACACAGTATTGTGGACAAAAGCCTTACCGCCTTGCCGGTTTAAGAGGTCTTCACCCGCCCGATGCTTTGCCTGCGGACTTCATAACACAAAAATATTTTTTTGAAAGGTGGAAACACACTATGATGCTCAAGGACGAAAAGCTCCAGATTATCGAAACTTACAAGACACACGAAGGCGACACAGGTTCTCCCGAAGTTCAGATCGCTATTCTCACAGCTCGTATCAACTCTCTCACAGAACACCTTCGTGCAAACCACAACGACCATCACTCAAGACGCGGTCTTCTCAAGATGATCGGTCACAGAAGAAACCTTCTCGGTTATCTCCAGAAGAAAGACATCAATCGTTACCGTGCAATCATCGAAAAGCTCGGTCTCAGAAAGTAATTTCGAAACAAAAAGGGGCTGTTGCTGTATAGCGGCAGCCCTGTAAATGTATATTACGGTATGGTAAAGATGCTTTTAGCATTTACAAATGCGCAAAAAACTTTTGCGTATCTGTAAGTGCTAAGATCTTACCGCACCGTGTTATAAATAAATCAAACGGAGGAACAAAATGTTCAACGGTATTAAAAATTTTTTCAACAGCCTCCGCGACAAAAATGAAACGGAGGTAAAAGAAATGTTTGAAAATGCAAGAAAATTTTCATTTGACTTTATGGGCCGTCCCCTCGTTGTAGAAACAGGTAAGATCGCTCAGCTCGCCAACGGTTCCGCACTTGTGCGCTACGGCGAAACAGTTATCCTTGCAACAGCAACAGCATCCGCCGCTCCCCGTGACGGCATCGATTTTCTCCCTCTCTCGGTTGATTTCGAAGAGAGACTTTATTCGGTAGGTAAGATCCCCGGAAGCTTTTTAAAGCGCGAAGGTAAGCCCAGCGAAAAGGCAGTGCTTACATCAAGAGTTATCGACAGACCTATCCGTCCGCTTTTCCCCAAGGATTTGCGCAACGATGTTTGTCTTAACCTTCTCGTTCTTTCGGTAGATCCCGACAACTCCCCCGAAATTACAGCTATGATCGGTGCATCTATTGCCCTTTCTATTTCTGATATTCCGTGGAACGGACCTATCGCCGGCGTATTTATGGGACTTGTTGACGGCGAACTCGTTGTTAACCCCACAGCTGAACAGCGCGCAAAGAGCGAACTTGAACTTACTGTTGCCGGCAGCGAACAGAAAGTTGTTATGATCGAAGCAGGCGCTAAGGAAGTTCCTGAAGACAAGATGTTCGAAGCTATTATGAAGGCTCATGAAGAGATCCGCAAGGTTGTTGAATTCATCAAGTCTATTCAGGCTGAAATCGGCAAGCCCAAGTTCTCTTATCCCTCCTGCGAAGTTGATCACGATATGTATGATGCAATAGCGGAGTTTGCTATCGAAAAGGTAAGAGCCGCTCTTGATACAGACGATAAAACTGTACGCGAAGAAAGACTTGCAGTTGTTTACGACGAAGTATTTACAAACTTCGAAGAAAAATATCCCGATTCAAAGGCTCAGATGTCCGAATGTCTTTACAAGCTCCAGAAGTTTGTTGTAAGAAGATGGCTTCTTGATGACGGCAAGCGTGTTGACGGCAGAAACCTCAACCAGATCCGTCCTCTTGCATCCGAAGTCGGACTTCTCCCCAGAACTCACGGTTCTGCTCTCTTTACCCGCGGTCAGACACAGGTTCTCACAACTGTAACACTCGGCCCTGTAAGCGACCAGCAGCTTCTTGACGGTATTGACAACGAAGAATACAAGAGATATATGCATCACTACAACTTCCCCGGCTACTCTGTCGGCGAAGCAAAGCCCACAAGAAGCCCCGGACGCCGCGAAATCGGTCACGGTGCTTTGGCTGAACGCGCACTCGTTCCCGTTATTCCGGATGTTGAGACCTTCCCCTATGCACTTAGACTTGTTTCTGAAGTAGTTTCTTCCAACGGTTCTACATCTCAGGGCTCTATCTGTGCTTCCACACTTGCTCTTATGGATGCAGGTGTTCCGATCAAGGCTCCCGTTGCAGGTATCTCCTGCGGTCTTGTGACAGAAGGCGAAAGATGGATGACTATGCTTGATATTCAGGGTCTTGAAGACTTCTTCGGCGATATGGACTTTAAGGTTGCAGGTACAAAGAAGGGTATTACAGCAATCCAGATGGACCTTAAGATCGACGGTCTTACACCCGAAATCATCAAGAGAGCCTTCGAACAGACAAGAGAAGGCCGTATGTATATCCTCGACGAGGTTATGCTCAAGGCTATTCCCGAACCCAGAGAAGATGTATCCAAATACGCTCCCAAGATGATCTCCACAAAGATAGATCCCGAAAAGATCCGTGAAGTAATCGGTTCCGGCGGAAAGGTTATTCAGAAGATCTGTGCAGATACAGGCGCTAAAATCGACATTGAAGACGACGGTTCCGTATTTATTGCGGCAGTTGACAGAGATGCCGGCTATAAGGCTCTTGCAATCGTCAATGCAATCGCAAAGGATCCCGAAGTAGGTACAGAATTCGTAGGTAAGGTAACACGCCTTATGACATTCGGCTGCTTTGTTGAATACGCTCCCGGCAAGGAAGGTCTTGTTCATATCTCCAAGCTTGACAAAAAGCGTGTTGAAAAGGTAGAAGATGTAGTTTCTGTTGGTGACGAGATCCGTGTTAAGGTTGTCGAAATCGACGATAAGGGCAGAATCAACCTCTCGAGAAAAGATTGCCTTTAATTATTAATAAATTATATCCCTATAAAAAGCCCTGATTTTCAGGGCTTTTTTTCTATCTTAAAATAATTTTATTGTGTTGTAACTTTGATAATTAACAAATAATTCTTATACGAAAACACCTATTGCATTTTGCGCCGCAACAGGTGTTTTTTTCAGTATAAAAATTGAAGCTATAAAATATAATTTAACACAACCACAAGAAAGGAGAATACATATGAACAAAAAAGTATTAATTTCTTCTTTTCTCATAATCGTATGCGCCTTTTTCATACGGTTTTCAGACAGCAAAGGAACAAGCGTTATGACATTTTCCGGAGGAGGAGATTTTAAGAAAAGCGTAACACTTGAGGACTTTGCAAACAACTTGTATTTAAAGAATGTGTCAGATAATTGAAGATTTTAAAACACTTTTCCCTCGGAAATATAAGAGTAAACATTCATTTCCTCTCGCCTCTTTCGGTCTTTGCGCTGATTTTTGCAGAAAGCAGTATCTATTCTTTTGTCGTACTTTTTTGTGCCCTCATTCACGAAATGGGGCATATTGCGGCAATATATTTCTTAAAAGCAGGCATATCTGAAATCTCCCTTCTCCCCTTCGGGGCGGAAATTAAAATGAAAAATACCGTCGGATACCTTTACGATTTTATAATAGCAATCTCAGGGCCGTTTTCAAACATTATCCTTGGCGGGATCTTTTGGAGTATTTATCTTTTATGCCCACATCCCGTTCCTCTTTTCGGGCTGATTTCATCCCTTTTTCTTGCCGCAATAAACCTTGTTCCCGTTAAAAGTTTTGATGGCGGAAGATGTGTGCGATCGCTTGCTTTTTCTCTTATGGAATATGAAAAAGCTCTGAGATTTATAAAAATCACAGAGCTTTTATCTTTGATAGTATTAACATTTCTTTCGTTTCTGGCTGTAAGATATTCATATTTCAACATATCTCTTTGCGCCATCTGTATTTATCTTTTTGTATGCGTTTATTCAGCTCAGTGAACTGTTGCTGTCAAGTGCCGAGCGTAGATTAATTATACCCACATAATTTTCTCCCGCAATAACAAAATGCTCAACAAGCTTAACTCCTACCATTTCAAGAGCCATACGGCACGAATTTGTAACATTGAGGTCGTTATTTGACGGAATCGCAACCCCGCCCGGATGATTATGTGCCATCATAACGCAGGATGCATTTGTTGATATGGCCTTCGATAACAGTTTTTTCATACTCACCTGCGTGGAATTTATATCGCCTTTGCTCATATTCACACAATCTATTATCCTCATCGAATTATCGAGAAAAGCCACATAAAATTCTTCTGTAGAAGAACCGATAAATCTTGCGGAAAAATATTCTCCCGCCTCTCTGAAGCCGGCTAAGGTTTTTCTTTCGCGCTCGAGGTCGCACATATACGCACGGGCAAGCTGCGGCATCATCTTTATAAGGATAGCTGTGTGTTCGGATACACCTTTCACTTTGCACAAATCCTCAACCGATGCATCAAAAACCGCCGATATAGAGCCGAATGTGTTTAAAAGCTCATGTCCGAGCGGATTTGTATCCACTCTCGGAAGAGCATAGTATAAAAGAAATTCGAGTTTCTCGTGGTCGTTGAATTTATCAAGACCCATCTCAAGGAAACGGGCTTTCATTCTTTTTCTGTGGTCTGTGTGTAAATTTTCCTTATTGCTCATTCTCCGCCAAATTCCTTAAACATCTTTATGCGGCTGGGATGGCGAAGCTTTCTTAACGCCTTTGCCTCTATCTGACGAATTCTTTCACGGGTGATATTGAATTCTTCTCCGACCTCTTCAAGCGTTCTGATTCTGCCGTCGATAAGGCCGAAACGCATTTTTATAACGCTTGCTTCTCTCGGATTTAAGCTATCAAGGGCTTCCATAATTTTTTCCCTTAATATCTTGCGAGAAACTATCTGTTCGGGATCGGGAGCATTCGCATCGGGTATAAAATCACCGATAACGCTGTCTTCTTCCTTGCCCACACGCTCTTCAAGGCTTATGGGATCCTGCGCATATTTAATTATTTCACGAACCTTCTCAACAGAACAACCCATTTCCTCTGCAATTTCATAATCGTTGGGTTCTCTGCCGAGTCTTTGCATCGCAGTGCGTGATATCTGTCTTAATTTATTTATTTTTTCTACGATATGTACGGGAAGCGGAATAGTTCTTCCGTGAACCGAGATGGATCTTGTTATTGCTTGACGGATCCACCATGTGGCGTATGTTGAAAATTTATAACCCTTTGTATAATCAAATTTTTCAACTGCCTTCATAAGGCCGATATTACCTTCCTGTATAAGGTCAAGGAAAGGCATGCCTCTGCCGGTATATTTTTTTGCAATACTTACAACAAGCCTGAGGTTACTTTCGATGATTTCAGCCTTTGCTTCTTCATCTCCGTTTGCCATTCTTTCTGCAAGCTCGAATTCACGCTCTGTGCTGAGAAGCTGGATTTTGCCTATATCCTTAAGATAAACTCTTACGGAATCGTTTACGACAGTATTGTCACCGGCAAGTTCATCCTCGTTTGTTTCCTCGAAGTTCTCGGAAGATTCGTCTGTCTGCTCTGTGCTTAAAACTTCGTCGAGAAAAGCTTCTTCTTCGGTAAAATCGGTAATCTCGATACCCTTGCTTTCGAGGGTATCATAAAGCATTTCTATCTGCTCTATTGTGATATTCGAGTCCTCTATGCAGTCAAGAATATCGGCACTTGCAAGACTTCCTGTGCCTTTTGCCCTTTCTGTAAGTATTTCTGCCAAAGTTGTAACTATGCTGTTGTCCGGAGATGCGCTTTTTTTCTTTGATGCAGATTTTGCCATTGCTGTGTCTCCTTATCCTGTTATTTTTTATTTCGAGAGTATTTCTTTTACAATAAATGCTGCTCTTTTTGCCGCTACAGTTTCAAAGCTTTCAAAAGATGCATCGGCATCTTCATCCGCGAAATCGGATATTGCTCGTATTATTACAAACGGGATACCGTTTACTTTTGCAGAATGTGCAACCGCCGCCCCTTCCATTTCGGTACAGAGGGCGTCAAAATCATCTCTTAACTGTTTTGCCTTTTGAGCCGAGTTTACAAAGCAGTCGCCCGATACAATCGTACCCACAAACGAATTGAAAGTATCCTTTCCCTCTTCTTCGAGGTTTTTATTAAGAGTACGACATGCCAAAACAGCTTTTTCAACCATTTTTTCATCGGCTTCCATCATACTTCCGTAAGGCGGATTTCTGTCGAGAATATCGATTGGGTTGAAATCGTGATATGTAAGTCTTTTTGATATTACAATATCCAGTTTTGAAAGATCTTCGGAAATTCCTCCTGCGACGCCGGAATTTATAATGCAGTCAACAGAGAAAATATCAACAAGCCTTTGAACTGCAATTGCCGCATTAACCTTCCCAATACCGCTCTTACAGATATATATTTCCTTGCCGCCGAAAGATCCTTTGAATATGCCCTTGATGTCCGTGTCAACAGCATTAAAATCACGGCAAAATGTTTCGACTTCGCTTTCCATCGCGCCAATAAGTCCGATTCTTTTCATACTGTTTTCTCCTTAATCAAGATAATCTTTAAGTTTCTTGGAACGGCTGGGGTGACGGAGCTTTCTTAACGCTTTTGCTTCTATCTGACGGATTCTTTCACGGGTAATATTAAATTCAAGTCCGACTTCCTCAAGCGTTCTTGTTCTGCCGTCTTCAAGCCCGAATCTTAATTTCAAAACTTCTTCTTCCCTGGGGCTTAATGTATGAAGAACTTCAGAAAGCTGTTCTCGCAAGAGTGTCTGGGATGCAGCCTCAGCAGGAGCAAGCGCGTCATCGTCAGGTATAAAATCGCCGAGATGGCTGTCTTCTTCTTCACCGATAGGAGTTTCAAGGCTGACGGGTTCCTGTGCAAGTTTCATTATCTCTCTCACTTTTTCGGGGGAAAGATTCATCTCTTTTGCAATTTCTTCAGTAGTAGCTTCTCTGCCGAGTTCCTGCAAAAGCTGTCTTGAAACGCGAAGCACCTTGTTTATGGTTTCGACCATATGAACAGGGATACGGATGGTTCTTGCCTGGTCGGCAATTGCTCTTGTTATTGCCTGACGGATCCACCAAGTAGCATATGTTGAAAATTTATAGCCCTTTGTATAGTCGAATTTTTCAACAGCCTTCATAAGGCCGAGATTTCCTTCCTGAATAAGATCAAGGAAAAACATTCCCCTGCCTACATATCTCTTTGCAATACTTACAACAAGACGAAGATTGCTTTCGACAAGAATGCTTTTTGCTTCTTCGTCGCCGTTTGCCATTCTTTCGGCAAGAGCGAGTTCTCTTTCAGTATCAAGAAGATCTACCTTTCCTATTTCTTTGAGATACATACGCACGGGATCGTCTATCATTGTATCGTGCGAAAAAGTTGCCTCGTCGTTTTCTTCCCGGTCTTCATAATCACTTAGAGTTTCCGCGGAAATTTCAGAGAGAGTCAAATCGTCATCCGCATATCCGACAACTTCAACTCCCGCCTCTTCAAGAGTTTCATAAAGCTTTTCAATCTGTTCAACATCAAGATCTGTTTCGTCAATATATTCAAGAACCTCTTCGGTTGTAAGATGTCCTTTTGCTTTACCTTTTTCAATGAGCTGAAGAAGTTCGTTTTTCTTTTCTTTTACTGCGCCGTTCTTTTCGGCATTCTTTGCTTTGTCATTTGCCTTTGATTTTGCCATTATTTGTCTACCTTTCTGAAGGGGTGCTGTTAATCCTTTTTGTCTGTGTTTCGCTTTGCTTTCAAGTATGAGGCAAGTTCATCCACCGTTATATCCCCGGCTTTTTTTGCCGTTTCTTTCTCTTTTTCTTTTTTTAGTGCTCCGATAAGCTCTGAAAGTGTCGAAATGTCGTTTACTGTAAGCTCACGGCGCTTACGGTACATCGAATGAATTCTTCCCATCTGTTCGGGACTGAAAAACTCATTAAGATCCGATATTTCAAATACTTCGGACTCACTGTATATTTTTTTCAAAGCCGAAAATACATTTTTATTAAAATCGGTTATAAAATCGCTTTCATTCAATGTATCTTCGGAAATTTTTGACATATATTCGGGATAAAGCAAAAGTATTCCGATTATCTGTTCTTCGGCGGAGGCACCTTTGATGTTTTTCATAGCATCCGGATTTATCCTGTCGCCGTAGCGTCTGAGTGTATCCTCGGTGGTTTTAAGGAATTTTCTTTTTTCCTCTCTGCCGTTTTGCCTTATTCTCTTTTTGACTTCCGAAAGAATTGCTTCCTTATCCGTTCCGCTCATCTGCGAAAGCCGCATTGCGTAAACATCTCTTTTAATATCAGAACCGATCGTCGCAATAAGCGAACACGCTTCCTGAAGCATCGAAACTCTCTCGTCGGGAATTTCTATATTGTATTTTGAAATTATTTCGTTTAACCGGTAATCAATTTGTCCCGATGCTCCCGTCATAAGCTTCCGAAAGCTCTCAGCTCCGTATTTTTTGATATATTCGTCAGGGTCTTTTGCCCCCGTAACCTTTAATATCTTGACATCGACACCGACTTCATTCATATACTTTATCGCCTTTTCATCGGCTCTTTTTCCTGCAGCATCAGAATCATAAGAAACATAAAGCGTCTTTGCATATCTTGCGATAAGTCTTGCCTGATCGGGCGTAATCGCAGTTCCAAGTGTTGCAACAGCTCCCGAAAAGCCTGCCTGATGAAGGGCAATAACATCCATATATCCCTCGCAAAGGATAAGTTCGCCAGATTTTGCCTTATCGGAATTTGCATTTCCTACGCAGGAATTCTTCGCATAATTCAGAGCAAACAGGTTGTCCTTCTTTTTAAAAACAGGAGTATCGGATGAGTTTAAGTATTTCGGAAGACTTCCGTCCATAACTCTGCCGCCGAAGGCAATAACCCTTCCCGAAGTATCGATTATCGGGAACATTACACGGTTTCGGAACATATCAAAAGGAGTACCTTTTTTTGATATTCCGCAAAGGAAAGCCGCCTTCATTTCATCTACTGTAAAACCCTTTTCAAGAAGGAGCTTGTAAAGATCGTCAAAAGAGTTTTTTGCATATCCAAGACCGAATCTTCGGATCGTTGCAGGCGAAAGACCTCTGTCAAGGAAATACTGCAAAGCCTCTTTCCCGTCTTCGGATATAAGGTTATCGTGATAATGCCTTGCGGCAATTTTATTCATCTCATAATTCCGTTCTCTTGAAAGGACTTCCTTTTCTTTACGGACAAAAAATCCTTCATCCTTCGGAACGGGTATCCCCGCAGCATCCGCAAGATACTGTACCGCACTTTGATAATCGAGATTTTCAATTCGCATTATAAAAGTAATAACATCCCCGCCGGCTCCGCATCCGAAGCAGTAAAAATTCTTTTCGGGGAACACTGTAAAAGAAGGGGTGCGTTCACTGTGAAAAGGACAGCAGCCGACCATATTGCTTCCGGCTCTTTTTAAGTCCACATATCTTCCAATAACCGTTTCAAGGTCATTTCTCATCTTTATCTCTTCGATGAATGTTTTCGGATATGCCACATAACCCCCCCTTTCTCTTAATTCTTAAAAATTATCTTCCCCACATTTTCGGAACAAACAGCTCGGAAAAAACTTCAAGAGCATATCTGTCTGTCATACCGGCAAGATAGTCGGCAACAACTCTGTGGTCACTGTACTGACCGAGGAATTTTTTGTTGTCCGCAGGCATTCTGTCAGGATTTTTAACGAAATACTCGTACATTTTTGCGAGCATTTCACAAGCCTTGCCTTCTTCTTTTTTTGCAAGGCTGTTTATATATACATTTTCAAACATAAATTCGCGAAGTCCGAGTGTTGCCTCTTCAACCTCGGGGCTCATACGAAGCTCAGCTATACCTTTTTCAAAATTTTCAAGAGTTCCTGCCACAAGGCTTTTTACCATTGTGTCTATGCGATGGGAATGGTCATAACCGAGAATTCTTGAATACTTCACAGGAATCATATCGTCTGTAAGCACGCCTGCACGGATAGCATCGTCGATATCGTGATTTATGTAAGCAATGCGGTCTGCGTATTTTATAAGCCGTCCTTCAAGGGTTTTTGCAGGCACAGGTCCGGTATGACACAAAATAGCATCAAGAACTTCGACTGTAAGATTTAAGCCTTTTCCGTCCCTTTCAAGAACCGTTACTGTACGGATACTTTGTTCGTTGTGAGAAAAGCCCTCGGGACAAAGCTGTGCCAAAACCCGCTCTCCCGCATGGCCAAAGGGAGTATGCCCAAGATCGTGCCCCAGACACGCCGCTTCAACAAGATCTTCGTTTAATCTTAAAAGTCTTGCAACGCTTCTGCCGATTTGAGAAACTTCAAGAGTATGGGTTAAACGAGTGCGGTAATGGTCCCCTTCGGGAGAAAGGAAGCATTGGGTTTTATGCATAAGGCGACGGAAGGATTTTGCGTGAATTATTCTGTCACGGTCCCGCTGAAATGCTGTTCGCAATTCGCACATTTCAATAGGCTCAAGTCTGCCGGCTGTTTCGCTCGACAAAAAAGCAAACGGCGAAAGATATTCCCTTTCTTTTTTATCCTGCAGTTCTCTGTATGAAAAATCCATTCTTTTACCCCTTTCCGTTAACGGTTTTCAGGAAAAGACCTGTTTTGTTATGACACCCGTTTTCGACTGTTTTATATCATATAATATAATATACAGCAACAAGCGTTAAAATACTTTTGTTTACGCAATATCAGAGTTTTTTTGCTGTTTTTTCGGTAATTTTTGCAATAACGGATGAAAGCTCCCCCTCAACCGTACATCCTGCGGCTCTTATATGTCCGCCGCCGCCAAAGCCTGCGGCAATTTCCGCCACATCGACATATTCGTTTGAACGGAGTGACAAACGGTATTTTGAAACGCCGTCTTCCCCTGTTTTTTCTTTTGCAAAGACGCCGACCTCAACACCTTTTATCATTCTCAAAAGCTGAACGCATGTATCAAATTCGTTCTTATCTATTCCTCTTTCGTCCGCCATTTTATTAGTCATATACGAAAAAGCGATTTTTCCGTTTTCGTAAAAAGATATATTTTCGGTGCAAAGTGCTTCCGCTTTAAACGAACCTATAGTCTTTATATCAAAAAGTCTTCTCGAAATATCGGCGTTTTCCGCACCAAGCCCTATAAGTTCACTTGCCGCAAGCATAGTTCTTGCGGATGTGCTCGAATACTTGAAATTTCCCGAATCTGATGCAATTGCCGCATAAAGGGCACAGGCTACATTTTTATCGATAAGCTTTTTGCCCGAGAGTCTTTCCATTTCCTTTATTGCAAAGTACATAACCTCGCCTGCGGAACTTGCATCTTCTTCCACAAAAAGAAAAGGACATTCAAGAGTGTTTACCGCGTGATGATCAAGCGCAAGTTCAAGTCTTGAAGAATATTCGGAAAGTTCTTCTCCAATAAGTCCCATTGATGCTATATCAACAGAAACTATATGCTCGGGAGTAAAGTTTTCGGGAGTAAAGTTTCCGAAAAAGCATTTGTTTTCATCCGCATATTTCAATAAAAACTCGGTATTATATGAAAGAGTATCGGCGCAAACTACTACCGCTTCTTTCCCGAGAAGAGAAAGTGCGTCAAGAAGTCCTAATGCCGTTCCTGCAGTATCTCCGTCGGGATGACCGTGAGCAAGTATCATAATTTTATCAAAGCCGAGCATCTTACTTGCATATTCGCCAACTGTGATTCTCTCTGTCAATTTCGGATACTCCTTTACATTTCAATTTATATAGAAAATATATTATAACACAAAAACAGATTTTTTTCAATTATTTTTGACAACTTATTTAAATATAGCTTTATTTTCCCGATTTTATTATCAGCTATATAATTTTTTACATTTGATTTTAATAAAAAATCACAAAACTATCACAAAGAGGTCATTGTTTTTACAAAATATTTATTTATAATGTGCTTGTAAACTTAACAGAGTAACTTTTACGGAGGTTATATATATGAATAACGAAAACGAATTTGACAAGATCATTCCCGAGAATAATCTTTCGGAAACCGGCAATACCGAAGGTTCGGATAACGAAATTTCAGCAAATTCTTTTGAAATAAGAGAAAACCCGCTTCCGGAGGAAATACCTGCTGAAAAAGAACAGGAAGTAATTTCCCAAGATTCTCAGAAAAGCGAACAGGAACAAACAGAAATAGTTTATAATGCTTCGGGTACGGATTCGGGATACACTTGCGATATGCGTACTGTCACTTCTAAAAATTCAAAAAAATCAAGCGGAATAAAAGTTGCAGCCCTTATAATTGCGGCTCTTTTCACTCTCACTTTTATGACATATGTTTCATTTACCATCGCCGAAAGACTTGGAGCTTTTGATAAGATCTTAAGCGGCGACATCTTCCAGATGGAGCTTCCGAAGGGTGCGAATGAAAACAAAAATTCAAATTCCGGCGAAAAGATAGACGAAATTTTAAGCACACCGGTCCCCGGAAGCAGCACTTCACAGCCCCTTTCTGTAAATCAGATTGCGGAAAAATGCCGTCCCTCATCTGTAGGTATTATGGTTGAAACCGAGCAGTATTATTTCGGAAGAGTATATACAACCTCGGGCGTCGGATCGGGATTTATCCTTTCCGAAGACGGATATATCGCCACAAACAACCATGTGGTATCGGGTGCTACCCGCATAACAGTAGTTCTTGATGACGGTACAGAACATATGGCAACTCTTATCGGTGCCGATTCTGTTACAGATATCGCTGTTGTAAAAATAGAAGCTTCCGGTCTTCCCGTTATGGAAAGAGGAAATTCTGACGAAGTTGCTGTTGGTGATCTTGCAGTTGCCATCGGCACACCCGCTTCAATCGAACTTTCGGGAACGGTAACAGACGGTATTATCTCGGCTGTCGGAAGAAAAATAGATATAACCGATTCTTACGGCAGAGTTGTTAAAACTATGAATCTTATTCAGACAAATGCTACAATCAACCCCGGAAACTCCGGCGGTCCCCTTATCAACCGTTACGGTCAGGTTATAGGAATAAACACATTAAAGCTTACCGATGAATTTGAGGGCATCGGCTTTGCAATTCCGATAAACGGCGCCATAAGCATTATGAATCAGCTCATAAAAGACGGCGAAGTTACAGACAGAAACGACGGACTTGTCAGCGGAAAGGCATCTATCGGTATTCAGTGTTACGACATAACAGCCGAGGAAGCAGAGTATTACGGTATCCCACAGGCAGTTATGGTAATGCAGGTAAACCGCGCAAGTTCCGCTTCGAAAGCAGGCCTTTTGAGAGGCGATATTATCGTAAAATTCAACGGTTCCGATGTAAAGACAACTGAAGATATAAACCGACTTAAAGACAGATGCTCTGTCGGAGATGAAGTAACCCTTACGGTATTCAGAGATTCGGAAAATGCTCAGGTTGATATTACCTTTAAACTTGATATGCAGACAAATTAATCCTGTGGCGGGAACCTATCAGTTCCCGCCTTTTATTTTGTCATATTTCGGTTTTCTTATTGACAAAAAAACAAAAGAAATGTATCATTGAGTTATATAAAATTTAATATATTTTTCGACGGAAGGAACCTTTTATGACTCTTGAAAAAATATATTCGAAAAAACCCGTTTATAAAAACAGATACGAAACGGACACCCTTTTTATGCTTCCGAAAGGAAGTGCAAAATTCAAAGGCGTTTTTGACGAAGCAATAAGATTTGTGTCCGAAAATCAGTGTAAAAACAAACATAACTGGATTCTTTTCGCCGAACAGTTCAAAACCGAAGCAGATGACAAGGAAAATTCCTGGAGAAGCGAATACTGGGGCAAAATGATGAGAGGTGCGGCCTTTACATACGCATATACTCTTGACGAAGAGCTTTATGAAATAATGGTTGAAACCGTAAAGGACCTTCTCACAGCTCAGGATGACTTGGGAAGAATCACCACATACAGCGTTGAAAGAGAATTTAACGGCTGGGATATGTGGGGAAGGAAATATGTGCTTTTAGGTTTGCAGTATTTTCTTGATGTCTGCCGGGAAACAGAACTTAAAGAAAAAGTTATAGACGCAATGTGCAAAAGCCTTGATTATATAATCTCAAAAATAGGAAAAGAAGAAGACGGAAAGCTTCCAATCACAAAAACAAGCAACAGATGGGAGGGATTGAATTCCTGTTCCATTCTTGAGCCCGTCGTAAGACTTTATAATCTCACAGGCAAAAAAGATTATCTTGAATTTGCCGACTATATAGTTTCAACCGGCGGAATAGAAAGCGGAAATATTTTCGAACTTGCTTACGAAGGTAAACTTTACCCTTATCAGTACCCTGTAACAAAAGCTTATGAAATGATGTCAAATTTCGAAGGGCTTATAGAGTATTACCGTGTGACAGGTATTCAAAAATGGAAGACAGCTGCCTGCAATTTCGGAAAGCTTGTCGCAAAATCCGACCTTACAATAATCGGAAGCTCAGGTTGTACTCATGAGCTTTTTGATAACTCCGCAGTACGCCAGACAAATACCGAAAACTTGATGATAATGCAGGAAACCTGCGTTACCGTAACATGGATAAAATTTATAACTCAGGTTCTTCTTCTCTGCGGAGAAGCGCATCTTGTCGACGATATCGAAACTTCGGTATATAACGCCCTTCTCGGCTCTATAAATACCGAACACAGCGACGCTCTTGCAGGATTTACCTTTGACAGCTACAGCCCCCTTCTTATGGCGACCCGCGCCCGCCAGCTCGGAGGCACACAAACTATGAGAAACGGAACTGAAGTTTACGGATGCTGTGTTGCAATAGGCGCCGCCGGTACAGGTCATGTTCCTTCCGTCGCTGTTATGGCGCGTCAAGACGGAATTGCTGTAAATCTTTATGAAAAGGGACAGGTAAAAGCATTTACTCCGTCGGGGAATAATTTGGAGCTTTTCTTTGATACAGAATATCCTTACGACGGAGAAATAAATATAAAGGTTTCTCCCGAAAAGGCTGAAAAGTTTACCCTTGCCTTTCGTATTCCCGCATGGAGCAAGAAAACCCTCCTTAAGATAAACGGAAAACCTCAGGAAGCCCATATCGGCTACACAGAAATAGAAAGAGTATGGGAAAAGGATGACGAGATCACTCTTTCTTTTGATATGCGTATCAGAATTATAAATGCTTTTGATGATAAAGACGACAAAAACGCAAAATATCATAAGGCTCTTGTTCGCGGTCCTATCGTTCTTGCAAGAGATGCAAGACTCGGTCAGGAGATCGATTCTTTAGTTGATTTTGAAACAGATGAATACGGTTTTGCAGTTGCAAAAGAAACAAATAATGCAAAATTCGCAAGACATCTTGAATATGCCGTAAAGCAAAAAGACGGAAGCTTTATTACAGTTGTCGATTATGCATCTGCAGGAAAGACATGGCGGCGTGATTCAAGAATGACTGCGTGGATGCCGACAAAAGAATACTGGAAATTTGATGAGAAAAATCCGTTAAGCTTTAAACTTAACGGCAAATATCTCTCGGTTTATGACGGCTGCATTCTCCTTTCGGACGAAAAACAAATGTGGAAAATAGAAAGATGCGGTTTTTATATACGCTTAAAAAATGCAAAAACAAATAAGTATCTTGCCGTTCTTAAAAAAGATGATGTCTGCCGTATACAAATGACAGATTTTTGCGATTGCGACTGTCTTAAGTGGAATTTCACAAAAGCGGCTCTTAACCGCTATACCCTTGAAAACAAAATGTTTGGTCTTCAGCTCTATTTTGACAGAATTTGCGGCGAATTTATACTTGAAGCTCCTTTTTCGGAACATTTTGTGTTTGACACTTCCGTATGGAGAGAGTTTACCGTCAAAAATTAAGTTTTAAATATATCCGCAAAAACGAGGTTTTATAAATGAACAACATTTCATACATAAACGATAAAGAAACAATAACTGCTACAAGTGAATGTGAAATCGATCTTGCAAACGAAAAGCATCTTGAAATTCCGTGGAAGGTTTTCATCGGCTGGAAGCTGGAAGACGGTACGGAAATACCCGCAAAAGTATTCTTAAAAAGCGGAGATGTTTTAAAGGCACATTATATAGACTTTGATAAATCAGATTTCTTTGTAAAAGAGGCGCAGATAAAAGACGGAGAAAGTCCGGCTTTGCGTTTTATAATAGAAAAAAACAAAGCTTTTTACGACAAGCTTCCGAATTCCAATGAATTCGGAGCGCTGATTCTTCCGACCGACAAAACATGGGGCCGCAGTATGTATCTTGATTCTCCCATCGTTGCGGAATGGGCTTGGGATGAAGAAACAAAATTAAATTTCACAGTCAAATCTTCAAACGGAAATACGCCTTTAAATGTCGTTTGTAAAAATGTTTTTGAAAACTGTGATAACAGCCTTTCATACACCGTATGTGTTACAAATATTGACAAAAAGTTATACAAAACCTTCTACACCGTAAGAGGCTATATCAAATATGTTGACCTTAACGGTATATCAAAGGTCTTTTATTCGGATTATTATCAGGCGAGCCTTTATAATACCGCCCTTGATTGTACAAATAAAAACGGCACAGCCGGCGAAATTGTAAAATATTGCGAAACTATACTCAAAGACGAATATCTTGCAGAAAATTATGATAACAGAGTAAATCTTTCGGGATACGAAGATACCGCCGACAAAAATCCCAATCACGCAATGTATGCACTTAAAAACGGCATAAAAGTAAGAGAAGTTGTGATCGATACAGGAAAGGCTCACAGCCAGCCGGTTGAAATAGTACATTTTGCCGACACCCATCTCAATTTCATAAACGAAAAAGATCTTGAAGAAGGTGAAATAAACACCCTTTCCACATACAGAGGAAGAAAATGGCAAAGAGACGGACATTCTGTCGAAAATATCTCAAGAGTTATGGAATATGCATCTTTTTTTGACCAGACGGTAATAACAGGCGATATTATGGATTATTTTTCATGGGGCTGCGGCGAAATTATGAAAAAGATGATTATCGACCGAGACCGTGATGCTATCCTTGTTGTCGGCAACCACGAGCCTGCCGAACTTATGCAGGAGGATCTTCCCGGACTTTCATATAAATATTCTCTTGATGAAAGATACCAAAGAATTCAATCGCTCTGGGCAGACGGGCAAAACCTTTTCTATCACTCAAAAATACTCAAAAATAAAACCGGCGAAGATATGGCAATGCTTGTTGCGCTTGATAATCAAAGAGATAAATACTGGGGTATAAAACAGGCAATCCCCTTTGCCGCCGATATAGAAAAGGCGCGGGCGCTTGATATTCCTGTCCTTATCTTCCAGCACGATCCTGTTTGTACCAATAATCCACAAGATGCAAAAGCCACTTTCTTTTACGAGCCCGGAGATGTAGGCGGACTTCCGCCGGAGGAATGGTTCACAAATATGATGGATGACCGTTTTACAGGATACGATCCGAGTGATTTTGAAACTATGATGGTTTATGACCTTATAGCGAAGAATTATGATATAATCAAAGGCGTTTTTTGCGGTCACTGGCACAATCATATGTATACCGAGATCGTCGGCAAAAATCTTGATGGAAGCTTTGCTGTCGATGAAAACGGCAATTATAAAGTTATTCCCCAATATATTGTTACAGCCAACGCTTACAAATGCGGAAGCCTTATAAAGATAACTGTAAAATAATAAAACAGCTCTTGCATATTAAACTTTTGCAAGAGCTGTTTTTATTTATTTTCTTTTATTTATCAGCATAACCGCTAAAGGAATAACGACAAGCTGAATTATAATCCCGGGAACAGCATTAAAAACAGATTCTGCCATAAAATAGGAAAATCCGAAGCTTTTTCCTAAAACTTCCATGCAGATAAACATCGCAAATCCCCAAACGATCCTTCCCGCTATCATAGAAATGATAAGGGAAAGGTATATGTATATCTTCTTTTTGGGAAATATTTTATACATAAGTCCCGCCATCATACCATACACCGCAAGTTCTGCCGCCATACACACAGCTCTTGGAAAAAGTGCCGGCATACTGATTGTAAGCGATCTTAAAAGCGGGGAAATAACCCCTGCCGCAAGACCGTATTGCCAGCCGCAAATATATCCGCACAAAATAACAGGAAGATGCATCGGACAAAGCATATTTCCGATATCAGGTATCTGGCCGGTTAAAAACGGCAAAATATATGCCATTGCTATAAAAAGTGCAGACAGCACTATATTTTTAATCTTCTTATTTTTCATAAAACCTCTGTCCGTAATAAAGCTTAATTCATTCAAAATTAAAGAGGATTGTAAAACAATCCTCTTTTGTGATTATTTCGACGCCATTTTAGCTGTAATAAACACAGGAACAAGCCAGAATATCTGTATCAGCATCATAACAACTCCGGGAAGTATAACGCTTCCTGCAAGAAGTGCAAAGGCCGAAAGTGCAAGGCTGAGACCGAGTGCAAGGAATTTGAGCTTGTTGTTTATATTTATCACCTTTCTCATCTTATCAACAAGAAGGAATGAACGGATAAGCGAATTTTCTCCGGAGGATGAAACCATAGAGCTGTCGGAAACTTCCTCTATCTTTTCGATATCTTCTGCATAAGGAGCCTTCACAACACTGAAAAGACTTTCGGGACGGCGAAGACAAGCTCTTATAAAATCATTGCTGATACAAGGATCGAGAGTCTTAATTCTTGCACATATGCCCTGATCAAAAAGGGTTCTTAATATCTGTTCAAACGAAGGATTTATTCTGTAATTGATATAAAACTTTGCAAGTACC
Organism: Oscillospiraceae bacterium; assembly: GCA_015064485.1. Taxonomy (GTDB): domain Bacteria; phylum Bacillota; class Clostridia; order Oscillospirales; family CAG-382; genus UMGS1052. Next base: position 80,470 of record SVSD01000001.1, read on the forward strand.
CTTTCGGAAGACGCAAGATAAAGTATACCGCCGTTTGAACGGCTGAATGTTTCGTCTGCCATATCTGCACTTGTATCAAAATTGTTGACCGACATATAGCTTGAAGTTCCTACATAATAGTTTGCTCCGTCGATCTTGACCCACAATCCGTCGGGGGCTACATCGATCATCTTCATATTATCGTTTGTCATTTCAATTCCGGCGATGGAATTTTTAAACACAGAAGACAGAGGACCGCCGATGGTGCCGAAGATCTTTGCCATTGTTACGATAACATAATCGATTCTTGTTGTACCGTATGTGCGTATATTTGTAACCTTTATGTCTTTGGGAGAAAATACTTCTGTATCTTTAAAGGAAACAACCGAAATGTTGCTGAAATCCTCGCAAACATTGTTTCCGATAAATGCACATTTTCTTCTTGATGCCCTGTCCGAAAAAATGAATGTCGGAAGGCTTGAAGAAATGAGCATACAGGACTGTACGCTTGTAAGCAATACCGCCGCAAAGCAGCAGAATGCTTTATATGCGGGTTCTTTGTTCATAATACAGTACGCAACAGATGCAACAAGAGCAATGCCTGCCGCTATGTATATAGCGATAGCTGTACTCTTTTCGGATAAGACAGGCTTTTTGATCTTTTCAAAAAATCCGCCTGCAAATTCTGCTTTGCGTATATCAAGAACTTTTGTACCTGCAGGAACAAATTTACCGATTTCATCGGGGGTTTTTTCTTCGGATGCCGAAAGGTCGATAAATGAATACTTTTCACCTTCGGAGGAAACTATTCTGAATGACATATATTCAGCTCTGGCCTTGAAGAAATCGCCGAGCGAAAGTATCAACACAGAAAGACACGCAACAGAGCAGATGGGTGCAAACTGATCTCCTCTCGGGTCTGCTATTGCAAGAGTTATTGTATGTATTGCGGCGGCAGCTACCGATACAAATGCCACACTTTCAGCGGCAGGAGTGCCTGTGAAAAGAGCGATTGCGCCTTTTGCAATGCTGTTGAGCTTCAGAATAACTGCAAAAAACAGTATCTGAAGATCAAAAAGCAAAAATACAACGCCTGTTTTTCCCGGTTCCAGTACCGAGAAATGAGGAAGACCTATTGAAGGTGCAACCTCTGAATAAAAACTTACAAAAAGAAGTGCGATAACTGCAAACATCGCAAAGCAGGAATAAAGAAGCTTTGTGCGCAATTCATTTGTAACGATACCTATATCTGTACTCTTTTTATACTCGTCCTTTGCTGTGAAAAACTCGGGAACGGAGGATATACGGTAACCGTTTTCATCATATCTTCTGCGTTTCTTGTTTTCTTTTTCCCCGTCGTCCTCCTCTTCGTTTGCGGAAATCGGGGCAAAAGAAACCGATTCGCCTTCCTCGTCAAGCTTTATCTTTTCTTTTCTCTTTTTTCTCTTTTTATCAAATATGTCGTCGTTGAATGCTTTTTTAAGAGCACTGTCGTCGATTCCGAGTCTTTTTGCACAATTTTTGTCCGAAGGATCACAAACCGGAACTTCTTCCTTTTCGGTTTCAAGCGCTTTTTCTTCTTTTTCGGGAACAGGCTCTTCTTTTTGTGTATCCTCTTCCTTTTCCTCGAAATGTTTTGATATTGCATTCATAATATCAAGCTTTCTTGTGTCCTCGGGTTCGCTTTCGGAGGGCTCTTCTTTTTCGGGTGTCTGTTCAAAATCAAGTTCGTCATGTGACGGTGCGATCTTCATATCGCTGTCGTCATAATCATCAGAACTTTCTTCTTTTACATCATCCTGTTCTTCCTCGTCAACCTTCAGAAAGCTTTTATTGAGAGTTTCTATCTCTTTCATAAAAGCGCTCGGTTCATAAACCTTTTCATCCGCTTCGATCTTAAGTTTTTCAGCGGCGGCTTTTTTTGCATCATACTCTTTGAGTATGCTGTCAAGAGTTATTTTTGTTTCCCCGTCGGGACCATCGGATTTTGAAGCGTTTGCTTCGACAATCTTATCGAAAACACCGTTTTCTGACATCCTTTTGACCTCCGTTTATATATTCTTTAATGTTCTCTGTCTTACGGCTTCATAAAGAAGAACTGCGGCGGCTGTCGATACATTCAAAGAGTTTACTTTTCCAAACATCGGAATTGACACGATAAAATCGCTGTTCTTTTTAACGATGTCGGAAATGCCGTATTCTTCGCTTCCTACAATAATTGCTGCGGGAATATCAAAATCTGCTTTTGTATAATCTGTGCCGTCGGCCTCAGCTGCAAATATCCACAAGCCCTTGTCTTTCAATTTGCGGATAGTATCCGAAATATTTGAGCACTTTGCAACTGCCATATGCTCAAGCGCACCTGCCGAAGCTTTTGACACCGCGGGGGTTGCCCCTGCCGCTCTTCTTTTCGGGATAATAACACCATGAGCTCCTGCGCCTTCCGCACAACGGATTATCGCGCCGAGATTATGAGGATCGGAAACGCTGTCAGCTATAATGATAAGTGGCTTTTCTCCTCTTTCCTGTGCAATTGCAAGAATGTCATCGACAGTGCAGTATTCCTTTTCGGAAGCAATTGCGACGATCCCCTGATGCTGTTCATAACCGCAAAGAGCATCGAGCTTTTCCTTTTCAACTTCGATAAGGGGAATTTTTCTGTTAAGCGCTTCAGCAACAAGAACTGTTATCGAACCTTCCCTTTCTCCCTTTCTGACATATATCTTTTCAATATCCTTACCGCTTTTCAAAAGTTCCCTTACAGCATTTCTTCCAGGAACGGAACCGTTATTGAATTCTTCGTTTTTTCCCTTTTCATCAAAAGCATTTCTTTTTGAAAAGTCTTTTTTTGCGGACGGTCTTTTGCCTGCGGCTTTGCCGTATGGCCTCGAAGAACGGCTCTTTTTATTATCGTTTCTGTTATACATATGTAATCCTTTCGGTCTTGCGGGATATATGCCTGCCCCTTTTTGCGAACAGACCTCACCCATACTACATCTTTATTATATATATTAACACAAAAACTGCGTTTTGTATAGTGGTAAAATATATTTTTTTGATAAAAATGCAGATTTATTTTATAAAAAAACAAAAATTATCGCAATGTGTTAAAAAAACGCTTTTTGAAAAAAATACACACCCTTAAAAGTCCCGGGCTTTTAAGGGTGTGTTTGTGTTTACTGTGCAAAATTTAAAAATTCTTCGAGAGTATATTCAAAAATTCCGTCCTCTACCGACATCACAAAATCCTTGTATACTTCCCATCCCGAACTTTCAATATCTTCAAGCGAAATTTCGCCGGGGTAAAGTATAGAATACTTTTCGAAAAGCTTTTCGGAATCTGATTTCTCCGCCGCCAAAGAGTCGGTTTCTAAAACAGCTTCTTTTTCCAAAGCAGTCTCGGCTTCGGCTTCCGTAACCGCACTGCCTTCAGAAATCTCATAGCAATCATCAGGGGCATAAACATCATTCAGCATTTTTGCATTTTCGCCCGCTGCTGACAATTGAGCGCTCAAATGCGTTTCCGCCTTTTTAAACATCGCTTTATCAGCGTAATTAAAAAGTTCCTCTGTTTCGGATTCCAAAGCAATTTCCGCTTCTTCGTCACAAACAGCGTCCTGCTCCGTATCGTTCATATTCAAGACCATTTCGGGGAGTTTTGTACCGTAAACCGAAAGGTATACTGCAAAAACTGCGGCGGCCGCCGCCATCATACCTATCGGGAAATGGTGCTTTTTCTTAGGCTGTGCTATTACAATATTTTCTTCTTTTATACGCTCAAGAACCGCATTTCGAATTTCGGGACATTCAGGCTTTGAGCTTTTTATAAGACTATTCATTTTGAGGATCTTTTGTTGCTGTTCTTTACATTTTTCACAGCACTGTATGTGCTCTTTGGCGTGATCGGGAAGCTCTTCCCCGCCGCTTTTCGAAAGCAAAAGCTCGCTTATTTCTCCGCACAGACTGTTATCTGCCATTTTATGTCCCTCCTTTCGTTTTATTCTCTTTACATAATATATGACGAAATATTTTTCGTTTTGTTCCCCTTTTTTCAAAGCATTTTCAAATTTTCAAGCTTTTTCTTTAATGAATTCCTTGCTCTTGAAAGACGGGATTTTACCGTACCTTCTTCTATTGATAGAATATCTGCAATTTCTCCGTAACTGTATCCTTCGATATCGCGCATGAGAATTATGCTTTTGTGTTCTTCCGAAAGAGAAGATATTGCATCATTCACAATATCTGCAGTTTCTTTTGAAATATATGTTTTTTCCGGATCGTATTTACCGCTGTCATCCGGAATATCGTATATTCTGTCATTTTCATCGCCGCTTGACATTTCCGAAAGCGGGATACTCTTTTCCCGGGACGACTTTCTTATATAGTCATAAATGGTATTTTTGCATATGCGGTATATCCATGTGGAAAATTCGCTGTCGCTTCTGAAATTAGCAAGAGCCTTATACGCCTTTATAAAAACTTCCTGTGAAATATCCTCGGCATCTTCCTTGCTTTTTATATCGTAAAAAACAGTTCTGTAAACAAAGGAGCTGTATTTTTCAAGCAGTTTTCCAAAAGCATCATTATCGCCGTCTATTGCCGCAAAAACAAGCTTTGCATCCTCAGACAGTTCTTCTTTTTTTGTCTTGTCATTAAAAACCGCCACTTTGTTTACACCTTCTTTCTTTTTTAATCTTTCTTTCAGACCGCCGGGATATCTGTTTGTTTGTTAAGTATCTGCCAGCCCATATCGCTGTCATAAACAGTTATTACTCCGCCCGAACAATCGCAAATTTCATCAAATATCGGGGGAATCACATATTCGCCGTTTCTGTCTATCATACCTTTTTTACCGTCTTTTTCTCCGACAACGGCAAGACCTTCAAAAAACGGACGGGCATATGTGTATACCGGATCACATATCCATTTGCCGCGGGATGTCATATATCCGAAATTCCCGTCTTTTTCAAGGAGTATTCTGCCGCAGCTGTAGGAATATACGCTGTAATCGGCGGGAGTTTTAAATTCCTCTCCTTTTCGGTTGATGAATGTATGATAATTTTCAACAAGCTTTCCTTTTTGGTATTTTTTTACAGTTACCCTTGTAAGTCCTTCGTCGAAATAGTAATACCCCAGCGCTCTTTCGTCGTTGATACCGCCGCTTCCGTACATATCTGCGTTTACCATAAGGCCGCCTATTCTCAGTCTTCCGAGTTCGTTGAAAAAATATACTCTGTTATCCTTGTCATAACAGCATCCGAATCCTTCGGAATAGTTATGTGCCATCTCATATGAATTCGGAACATTTTTTGCGTCTTCGCCGGTTATCTCGTAGCCGAAATGCTTTCCGTCAAAAGATATGTTGCAGTTATAGTTATCGCTTTGCCCAAAGTATGACGGATAATCGAAAACAAGTCCTCTGAAATCTCTCTTTTCGTCGTAATCACATTCGTTTATCGTTCCGTCGGTCAGAAGAGTTACATATTTACCTGTATTGCAATCAAAAAAAACGGGAGTTCCCGACGATGTTCTTGCCGAAGCAAAAGAAAGATAATGATCGTCTTCAACATTTATCACCGCACCGTTTGGTGCAAGTATTTCCCGCTTATTTCCGTCGGCAAGAAGAATAAATCCCATTCTCGGCCACATTGTAAAATATGTCTGTGTTACAAAGGTGCCGTCACCCATATCAATATCAAGATTATATTTTGCCTTGTCGGGAAGAATACTTCTGTCTGGGATATACCACCTTGCCACAGTAAAGCTGTCATCATAAACCGCATCTGTTACGGCACGGGTCTTGGAATCAGCATCAGGAAGATTTGAAAGAAAATCATGAGGCGTCGGCCATTTTTCTTCGTTTAAAACGGTTTCGTTTTCTGTTACCGCATCCTCTTCATTTTCTTCGTTATCGGACAGTTCTTCTTCAATTTCCGTTTCAATATCTTCAGCCATATTTCCTACTGCAAATTTTTCATAAGCATAGCAAAGTAAAAGCGCAGATATTGCGGCAAAAAGAATTATAAACAGAATTTTTTGCAGTTTTCGCGCCATTTCTACCCTCCGCTTATGATATATATTATTCTATCACTTTTTTATCAATATTGCAACATATTTTATCATTAAATTCTGTCGGCTTAAAATCAAAAAAGGGGATGTAAAAAAGCCCGGAGCGCAAAAAAAGAAGAAAAATAATGAAAGAAAAACTCAAAAAATGAGTTTTTCAAAATAATTATTTTTTGCTATGAACAAACATCATCTCTTTTCGTACTGCAGCACGCCTTCGGATGCTATTTGTCCATTCTGAAGCATTTTCATATCCCCTAAAAAAGGAGCTGTAAAAAAATACAGCTCCTTTTTTTATTTATTGTTATTTTCTGCTTCCGGGTTTATAGATAGCAGACCAGCCTTCGTTGCTTTCGAATTCTATTTCGGGCTTGTTTTCGGAGCCTGTACCTTCGCCGTCACCTGCGGGAGGAGTTGTTCCTTCGCCCTCGCCTGTGCCCTCATTATCACCTGCGGGGGGAGTCGTTCCTTCACCCTCGCCTGTGCCCTCATTATCACCTGCGGGGGGAGTTGTTCCTTCACCCTCGCCTGTGCCCTCATTATCACCTGCGGGGGGAGTTGTTCCTTCACCCTCGCCTGTGCCTTCATTACCGCCTTCGGTGTTTCCGTTATTATCGCCGGGAGTCAACCAGACTTCATTTTTATTTTCTTCTTTATCTTCTGTTTTTTCTTCTGTTTCCGCATCTGTCTTTTCGTCTTCCACCTTGCGGTTATCTATAAGTTTGCCGGTCACAGCTTCATCGCTGATTGTAACATTTTCTGCAGATTCACTTATAACAAGATTTCCGGAAATTTCAGCTGTTTCATCAACAACAACATTCTTTGCACGAATAATAACGCCTCCCTCATATTCACCGGAAAGTGTTGCATTTTCTTCGTCAATATATGTCTTTACCATATTGTGCATAATCTGTGCAAATTCGGCACGGGTGATATTGCTCTTGGGGTTGAGGAAAAGAGCGCCTGTGCCGTCATCAGAACCCTTTACATATCCGTTTGATACAAGTGCGCAAGCGTATTCCAAAGCCCATGAAGAAACGGAATCTTTGTCTGCAAAGTTTTCGAGTGTTGCACCTTCAGCCGCTTCAAGCTTGAATGCTCTTGCAAGAACTGCAAAAACCTGTTCGCGGGTGATATTGTTGTCGGGAGTAAGAAGTCCCGAACCGTCACCTGTGAAAACACCCATAGCAACAGCTTTCTGCATATATTCGTAATACCATTTGTCTTCAGGGACATCGGTAAAATCGGAAAGTTCGACTGTGCTTACAGCACCGAAAGCACGGGAAATTATTGTCGCCATCTGTGCTCTTGTAAGGTTGTCCTTGGGAAGGATCATTCCGTCGGAGCCTGTAAGAAGTCCGTTATCAACAGCAGCAGTTAAAGCCGCAGTAGACCAGTCATCGGGCATATCGGAAAAATCACTTGCGCTTGCAGCACTTACGCCAAAGGACAGAAGTGTTGAAGCCACAACTGTTGAACCGAGAATTATTCCAAGAATCTTTTTCATATTATGTATTCCTTTCATCGGATATTTATAGTCTTAGTTATTATAACATATTTTTTTATAAATGTATATAGTTTTTTGATAATTATTAAGCAATTTTACCGATATTATTTGCCGTATTTTGATATTTTTGCTTTTTTATCGGTAAATATTGTAAAATAGATATTTACTTTTAGGCTTTGTGAGTTATAATTATAATAGTTATTTCAACCAAGATCTTCAGAAGGGGAAATTTTATGTCCGCAACATCATTTTTTGCATTTGCTTTCAGAATGAAATATATTAACCGCTGGGGCCTTATGAAAAATTCAAGATACGAAAACTTAACCGAGCACAGTGCGGAAACCGCAATGCTTGCCCACGCCCTTGCAATAATCGGCAACAAAATATACGGCAAAAGCTATGACGAAAACAAAATAGCTCTTTTTGCCCTTTATCACGATGTTTCGGAAATAATTACAGGTGACCTTCCCACACCTGTCAAATACTTTAATTCCGATATTAAAAACGATTTTCACGATATTGAGGACCACGCAAGAAGAGAGCTTTTAAACAAACTTCCCGAAGAACTCAAAGACGCCTACGAAGATGTTATTACCGAAAATTGTTCTGATGACGAAAAGCGTCTTATAAAGGCAGCGGACAAGCTTTCCGCGCTCATAAAATGCATCGAAGAAGTGAAAAACGGAAATTCCGAATTTGCCCGTGCCCACGATTCAAGCTTTAAATCGCTTGAAGCTTTCGATGACCTTCCCGAGGTAAAGTATTTTATCGACAATATGCTTCCCTCTTTCTATCTCACCCTTGACGAACTTTAAAAAGGAGCCTTTATGTGTAAAAACGAAAAAGAATTGTGCTATTCCTGTATACTTTTTGACCTTGACGGCACAGTTCTTAATACTGTCGCAGACTGCACAACTGCCATAAATAAGACTATGGATGTTTTTTCGCTTCCTCACAGCACAGAAAAACAAGTTCAGTCGTATCTCAACAACGGCGCAAGGATGCTCATAAAACGAGCTCTTCCCGAAACTTTTAGAGATGACGAGAATTTTGTTGATAAAGTCCTTTCTGTCTACATAGAATTCTATAAAGAGGAATGTACAAAAGGCTCGGTCCTTTACGACGGCATATACGAATGTCTGAAAGAACTCAAATCAAAAGGAGCTCTTCTCGGTATTGTGACAAACAAGCCCGATGTACAGACACAGATAATGGTTCCTCATTATTTCGGCGATCTTTTTGACTATATACAGGGCAACAGCCCCGAAGTTCCCACAAAACCCGATCCAAAAAGAGTTGAAATGGCACTTTCTTCTCTTGGAAAATCAAAAAAAGAAACAATTTTTGTCGGCGATTCATGGGTCGATGCGGAAACTGCAAAAAACGCAAAAATCCCTTGTATCGGTGTAGCCTGGGGATTTTCCGGAAGAAAGGGATTTGAAGGCCATATGCCTGATATGATTGTCGACAAAGCTGATGAAATAGTACGAATTGCGGCTTGCGGTTTTAATTGATTTTGTGAGGTTTAAGATGCAGATTCTTTGCGACGAGAAGCTAAAAGAAATATTTTCAAATATTCCGACAATAGAAACCGAAAGGCTTATATTGCGCAAGATCACCCCTTCCGACTCGGATGATATGTATGAGTATTCAAGCCGCGATGAGGTAACGAAGTATCTTACTTGGAATATACATACAGGTCCCAAACAAACCGCCGCATACATACGGCTTTTGCAAAAGAAATATTTACAGGGGGTTTTCTGGGATTTCGGTCTTGAATATAAAGAAAACGGCAAATTCATCGGCACCTGCGGTTTTTCCTCTTTTGACAAAGACAAAAACTGTGCCGAGATAGGATATGTACTTTCTCCCGAATACCGTGGACGGGAACTTGCAAAAGAAGCTTGTCTTGCCGTTATGAATTTCGGATTTTCGACATTTGATCTTGATAAAATATTTGCCCGCTTTATAGAGGGAAATACCCCATCTGAGCGGGTTATGCAAAAGCTTAATATGAAACACGAAGCCACATATAAAAACTCATTTTTTATAAAAAACAGCTACAAAACAGTTGTGGAATACTCAATCTCAAAAGAGGATTTTTATAAATCTTTTCAACAAAAGGGAAAAATATGACAAAATACGGACTTTGCGGAGAAAAACTGGGACACAGCTTTTCTCCGATAATACACAAAATGCTCGGAAACGATGATTACAGCCTTTTTGCTATGACGCGCGAGGGCTTCTTATCATTTATGAAAGAAAAGAATTTTTCTGCAGTAAATGTTACAATTCCGTATAAACAGGATGCACTTTCTGCCTGCGGCGAAGTGTCGGAAGAAGCAAAAAATATCGGTTCCGTAAATACAGTCGTAAATAAAAACGGTACACTTTACGGATACAATACAGATATTTACGGCTTTACTTTTATGCTTGAAAACGCAGGAATCCAAATCGCAGGCAAAAAAGTTCTTGTACTCGGCACCGGTGGAACGAGCCTTACAGCCGTTTCCGCCTGCAAAATGCTTGCCGCCTCCGAAATCATCACAGTATCAAGAAAAGGCGATGTAAACTATGAAAATGTTTACGACATAAAAGATGCCGAAATAATTATAAATACCACCCCTGTCGGAATGTATCCTTCAAACGGTATCTCTCCTGTTGATATTTCCCGATTTGAAAAGCTTTGCGGTGTAGCGGATGTTATATACAATCCCCAAAAAACAAAGCTTATCCTTGACGCCGAAAAAAGAGGATTGAAAACTGCAGGCGGACTCTCGATGCTTGTAGCTCAGGCAGTCGAAGCAGACAGGCTTTTCTTTTCAAGGGAAAAGTCTGATGACGATATAATAAAAATTCAAAAGATATTAGATCATTTAAACTTTCAGGTTTCAAATATAGTTCTTGTCGGTATGCCCGGCTGCGGAAAATCGACCGTCGGAAAAATCGTATCCGAAAAGCTCGGAAGAAAATTTGTCGATGCTGACGATTATATAACCGAAAAATACAGAAGAACCCCGGCTGATATTATAAAAGCCGACGGCGAAGAAGAATTCAGAAGGATAGAAACGGAAGCTCTTCGCGATATTACAAAGCTTTCATCCTGTGTCATTTCCTGCGGCGGAGGCGCTGTCATAAAAGAAGAAAACAGAGATCTTATAAAGCAAAACGGCGTTTGTTTTTATATCACCCGCGATATCGAAAAACTTGCAACTTACGGAAGACCGCTCTCGTCCGGCGGAATTGACAGTTTGAAAAAGCTTTTTGAAATAAGAGAGCCTTTATATAAAATGACCGCCGATTTTGAAATCCCTCCTTGTGAAAGTGCAAAAGATTGTGCAGATATGATAATCGAAAGGTTTGTGAAGTGAAATGAAAATTCTTGTTATAAACGGTCCCAATCTCAATATGCTCGGAATAAGAGAACCGGCAATATACGGTAAAAGCACATATCAGGATCTTGTAAATCTTATAGAAGAACACGCAAAAACAAAAGATATCAAAGCCGAATGTTTCCAGTCAAACCACGAAGGATGTATTGTTGATAAGATACAGGAAGCATACGGCGTCTTTGACGGCATCGTTATAAACCCCGGTGCATACACTCATACAAGCGTTGCTATTCTCGACGCTTTGAAAAGTGTCGGAATTCCCGCTGTTGAAGTGCACATTTCGGATGTGGACTCAAGAGAAGAATTCAGGAAACTGTCGTATGTTTCGCTCTACTGCAAAAAACGAATAACCGGAAAAGGCTTTGACGGTTATCTTGAAGCTATGGATTTTTTTACTGAATAAAAAGATAAAACCCGACAGTAATGCCGGGTTTTATCTATGCCTTGTTTTTGCTTTTTGTTATCTCATCAGCAAGTTTCTTTGTTTCCTCAACGAGCGTCATATCCGCCGCAAGGTCTGCGATTTTGAAGGAAAGCTCGCCGTGTTGGCGTCTTCCGAAAAAGTCGCCGGGTCCCCGCATTTCAAGATCGTACTGCGAGATCTTGAAACCACTTTCGTTTTCACACATTATCTTAAAGCGTTTTTCAGACGGATTATTGCCGTCTGCAAGCTGCCCCTTTATGACAGGCGACATCAAAACACAGTAGGATTTGTGTTTTCCTCTGCCGACTCTGCCCCTTAACTGATGAAGCTGCGAAAGTCCGAATCTTTCGGCATTTTCTATAACCATAAGTGCCGCATTGGGAACATTTACGCCGACTTCGATTACCGTTGTCGAAACGAGTATATCAATCTCGCCCGCCGAAAAGGATTTCATTATTTTATCTTTTGCGGCAGGTTTCATTTTTCCGTGAACAAACTCTATTTTGAGTTTCGGAAATATTTCGGTTTTCAGCTTTTCACAGTATTCCGCGGCAGACTTAAGTCCGTTTTCATATTCTTCATCAGTCAGAATTCCGTCGGTATTTTCGGCTAAAGGACATACGATATAACACTGCCTTCCTTCGGAAACGAGCTTTTCGGTAAATTTATATATTCTTTGACGCATACTTTCGCCAACGGCAAATGTATCAACCTTTTGTCTTCCCGGAGGAAGTTCATCAATTATACTTATATCAAGGTCGCCGTAAAGAATAAGCGCAAGGGTTCTCGGGATCGGTGTCGCCGACATTACGAGCATATGGGGAACGGTTTCTTCTCCATCCTCGGAAACCGCAGTCTTTCCCGAAAGTTTTTCCCTTTGTTTTACTCCGAAACGATGCTGTTCGTCGGTTATCGCAAGTCCGGGATTTTTAAAAATAACATTATCTTCGATAAGCGCATGAGTACCGATAATAAAATCTATCTTTCCTTCTTTCAATGCCTCTAAAATATTCCTTTTGTGTGCCGCTTTTGTACTTCCCGTCAAAAGAGCTGTTGCAATTCTGTGTTCCTCCATCAAAGGAAGAAGCGATGCATAATGTTGTTCGGCAAGGATTTCGGTCGGAACCATCAAAGACGCCTGAAGGCCGTTTCTGACACAGGCATAAACGGCAGAAGCCGCAACGATAGTTTTACCGCTTCCCACATCACCCTGAACAAGTCTTCGCATAGGTTGTGTATACAGCACTGTATCGCTTGCCTGCTGTACCGTTTCGCTTCGCGTCATATCGTAAAGGATATTTTCTATACTGTTTTTCTGTGCATCGGTAAGTCCGAAGGACAAGGAATCGAAAAATGGCTGCATATCGGGACGATAAAGCTTTATAGCCTTTCCCTTGCGGTTTCGGTCTTTTAAAGAGCGAAGTCTTAATTGGAAATTCAAAAGCTCTTCAAAGGCAAGGCGTTTTCTTGCCGCTTTCATTTTTTCTCCGTCGCTCGGGAAATGTATTGTATAAAGCGCATCGTAAAGCGACATAAGACCATACTTCTCTATTATGTCTTTGGGCAAACTTTCCACACCGAAATAGCAGTCCAGCGCAGATTTTACAAGCCTTGATATCATCTTACAGCTTATTCCGGATGTCAGCGGATATATGGGAACAAGGCTGTCAAGCTCTTTTCCCTCGATATACGGTTCATAAGCAGGGGAAGTCATCTGAGGAGAAAGAAAAGTACCTGTCACCTGACCGTAAAATCTGAATTTTCTTCCTGTAACAAGCGTGTTTTTCAAAAATTCCTGGTTGAAAAATGTAAGTAACACACTTCCCGTTTCGTCATGGGCTGTGACTTTCTGAACCGTCATTTTTCTCCCGGCTTTTGATGAAATGCGTGTGCTTTTTAACGGAGAAGATATTTCAAGTATGCACGATGAAGTAAAACCGGGAGTAAGTTCACAAACTTTTTTTATCTCTCCCCTGTTTTCATATCCTCTCGGATAATGGCGAACAAGGTCATCAACAGTATAAATATCAAGCTTTTCAAAAAGCTTTGCACGCTGCTCGCTAACTCCGTAAAGAACCGTTATCGGGCTTTGAGGTGTCGGCATATCTTCCCCTCCTTTTTATGTGATTTTGGACATTATTTTACTTTTTGCAATAATAAACATATGTTTATTTATTGAATTGTACCACATTCCCCTTTTGTTTGCAATAGAATTTGCTGTATTTAACAAATATTTAAAGAATGTGAAAAATTTAATTATTGCTATTGCAAATTTGAAAAAAATGTATTATAATACTATGGAATGGGAAAATATTCACAAACAAATTATTTTTTAGGAGGACATAAAAATGTCAGTTAAAGTTGCCATTAACGGTTTCGGCCGTATCGGTCGTCTTGCTTTCAGACAGATGTTTGGTGCTGAAGGTTACGAAGTAGTTGCTATCAACGACCTCACAAGCCCCGACATGCTCGCTCATCTTCTTAAGTACGATACAGCTCAGGGTTCTTACCTCGGCTACATCGGCGAAGGCAAGCACACTGTTGAATCCACAGCTGATTCCATTATCGTTGACGGTAAGGAAATCAAAATCTACGCTTGCAAGGATGCTAATGACTGTCCTTGGGGCGAACTCGGTGTTGATGTTGTTCTTGAATGTACAGGCTTCTACTGCTCTAAGGAAAAGTCTATGGCTCACATCAACGCAGGCGCTAAGAAGGTTGTTATCTCTGCTCCCGCAGACAAAGAAACAAAGACAATCGTATTCAGCGTAAACGAAAACACTCTTACAGCTGATGACAAGATCATCTCCGCTGCTTCCTGCACAACAAACTGCCTCGCTCCTATGGCTAAGGCTCTTAACGATTATGCAGCTATCCAGAGCGGTATTATGACAACTGTTCACGCTTACACAGGTGACCAGATGATCCTCGACGGTCCTCACAGAAAGGGCGACCTCCGTCGTGCTCGTGCCGGCGCTCAGAACATCGTTCCTAACTCTACAGGTGCTGCTAAGGCTATCGGCCTTGTTATCCCCGAACTCAACGGCAAGCTCATCGGCTCCGCTCAGAGAGTTCCCACTTGCACAGGTTCTACAACTATCCTCGTTGCAGTTGTAAAGGGCAAGGATATCACTGTTGAAGGCATCAACGCTGCTATGAAGGCTGCTGCTTCCGATTCCTTCGGCTACAACACAGAAGCTATCGTTTCTTCCGATGTTATCGGTATGAGATACGGTTCTCTCTTCGATGCAACTCAGACAATGGTTGCAAAGATTGATGACGACACATATCAGGTACAGGTTGTTTCTTGGTACGACAATGAAAACTCCTACACAAGCCAGATGGTTCGTACAATCAAATACTTCGCAGAAATCTAAGTTTTTAAAACTTAAAAAAAGGAGCTGTAATTTTTTACAGCTCCTTTTTTAAGGTCTGGGAAAAATGCTTCAGAAAGAACAAACAGCATCCGAAGGCGCACTTCCGTACAACGAGAGATCTGTTTGTCCACAGCAAAAAAAGAATAATTATTTTGAAAAACTCATTTTTTGAGTTTTTCTTGCATTTTATCTCGATTTTTCTTTTAGTTATCTTTATTTTTCTTCTTTTTTGCGCTCCGGACTTTTTTACATCCCTTTTTTGTATTTTCAACTCTCCCGACGGCTTGACAAACAGCGGCTTTTATAGTATCATATTTCAATAAGAAATATTTCTGCCTCCATAGTTAAATGGATATAACAAACCCCTCCTAAGGGTTAGTTATGGGTTCGATTCCCGTTGGGGGTGCCAAAAAGCCGTACGCTTAAATGTACGGTTTTTTGTTTATTTTCTTCTTCGTTACTTGCTTGTATTTTGCTATTAAATATGATATAATGATGAAAATTTATAAAGGAGAATCGGTTATGGTAAGCTTGCTTATTATAATATATATTGTTTTTATTTCTTTGGGTCTTCCTGATTCTCTTTTTGGAGTTGCATGGCCGGTCGTTCACAAAGAATTTTGTATCCCCGAAAGTTTTGCATCCGTATACAGTATAATAATCGGTATTTCTACAGGCGGTGTAAGCTTTTTTGCAGGAAAACTTATAAGAAAATTCGGAACCGGCAAAGTAACTTTTTTCTCCACACTTCTTACAGTTATCGCTCTTGCCGGCATCAGTTTTTCTCCAAACATTGTTGTGATGATGATTTTTTCTGTAATATTGGGTTATGGTGCAGGCGCAATCGATACCGGGCTTAATAATTTCGTTTCTCTTCATTATAAAGCAAAACATATGAACTGGTTTCATTGTTTTTGGGGACTTGGAGTGACAATAAGCCCGATGATAATGTCAAAGTTTCTCGGAGGAGAAACTTTGTGGAGAGACGGGTACAGAGTTATTGCGATAATACAGCTTATAATTGCAGTAATTGTTTTGTTGACCCTCAAAAAATGGAATATAGCCGCTGAAAACAGATCGGTATCACAAACACCTGAAAACAATTTGCCCGAAAAGAAATTAGTTGATTTACTAAGAATGAAAGGTGTCAAAACAAGCATTATTTCGCTCGGACTTTACTGCGGCGGCGAATTTGTACTCGGCACATGGGGCGCAACTTTTGCCGTTAATACATTTTCCGTATCCCCGGAAGAAGCGGCAAAATGGGTTTCTCTTTATTATGGCGGAATTATGCTTGGCAGAATTATTTCAGGATTTTTGTCAGAAAAGCTATCCGACAATATGCTCATAAAATGCGGTGCTGCTGTTGCGGCTGCGGGCATAATGTTTTTCCTTTTGCCGATAGGAAAATTTGCACTTATAGGGCTTGTTTTGATAGGTATAGGTTACGGTCCTATATTCCCAAGCGTACTTCACAGCATCCCCGAAAGATTTGGAACGGACTATTCCGCGGATATTACCGGTCATCATATGGGCGGAGCATATGCTATAGGTTTTGCCGTTCAGCTTATATATGGATATTTAGCTTCCTCAACGACATTTGCTGTAACTCCGTTTATCCTTCTTGCACTGGCTCTTGGAGTAGTCATCACAACTGTTTATACATTAAGAGTGCTTAAAAACAACAGTTAAGTTCAAAACTGCTTTTTATGCATCCTTTATGCTATGATAAAATGATATTTGGAATAATCATTTTGTATTGGAATTCGATTTCTTATTTGTCGACTTGACAAGACTCATAATGTGTGTTATAATGACAAAGTCAATAAAATGTTTTTGCAATAACATAGGCAAAAAGCCTTGTTTTTCCGGCATTTAAGATTACGGAGGCATAGCTCAGCTGGTTAGAGTACTTGCTTGACATGCAAGGGGTCAGTGGTTCGAGTCCACTTGTCTCCACCAAAACAGTCCTGAATTTATAAAATTCAGGACTGTTTCTTTTTTATTTTTTATAATTATCCCTTGAAAAAAATGCGGGTTTGATATATAATTGTTTTAAGATAACCCTATCGTTAAAAACACATTAAATTTGAAGAGGAAAGTAATATGAAGAACTTTTGCCGTTATACAAGTTTAGCGATTACATCCGCGCTTATTCTTTTGATGATGATTCCGTGTTTTGCAGCCGACTCTCTTGTTACGATCGATTCGGTCGAATTTGAAGAATATTCGGACATTTACGGCGAGCGTGATGCACATACAGTCCGCACAAAATTAAAATACACTGTCCCCGAAGGAACCGAAAGCGTTACTCTTTCATTCCTCGGAAAAGACACTTCCGTTCCGACAGAATTTGTGCAGAGTACGATATATATCGATCAGATAGATGAACCGACCGGAGAATTCGAATTTCTTATCGAGCGTTCAAGAATCGCACAGGCACTCGGAACATCCGATATCGAAGGAAAAACTCTTTATCTTAAAATGGGCGCTTCCGGAAGCGATGCCGCAGATGTTATGGAAGTTACATATAACACTCCCACTTGTATGACATTTGAAGGAACTCAGATAAGAACCGAAGGCGTACAGGGCTTGAGATTTATTTTCTCCATTCCCAAATCTGTTTATGATACCCTGCAGCACCCCGCATCTCAGAATGATACAGATCTTGGCTTTGGAAGTGTTGTTTTGCCTCGCAGGTATCTCGGAAATGAAAAGCTTGTAAAAGGTTTCGAAACCGCAGAGGGTAAAAAAGCAAAGACCATCCCTGCAGTAAAGCTTTTCAAGATCACAGACGACCGTGTATATTATACAGTCTGCATAGTAGATATAAAAGAAGCTGGTTACAACGAAGAATATGTTGCAGTTCCGTATATAACATATGAAAAAGACGGTGAAACCGTAACAGAATACGGAATGCAGACAGAAAATGTAAATGTTTTCTCTGTTGCTGAGCTTTACTATAATGATGCAAAGACAACAGAAGATGAAAAAACTTATCTGTATGAAAACATTTTGTCTTTGGTTGATCCCGAAAATTATCCTAAAGCATAATTTAAAAAGGAGCTGTAAAAAATTACAGCTCCTTTTTTAGGGGATAGGAAAAAATGCTTCAGAATGGACAAACAGCATCCGAAGGCGTACTTCCGTACGACGAGAGGTGCTGTTTGTTCATAGCAAAAAAGAATAATCATTTTGAAAAACTCATTTTTTGAGTTTTTCTTTCATTTTACCGGATTTTTATCTCGATTTTTCTTTTAGTAATCTTTATTTTTCTTTTTTTGCGATCTGGATTTTTTTACATCCCTTTTTTCATACAAACATTGAAGAAAATGTTTTGAGAGCAAAAACAAAAACGACTTGTTAAAACAAGTCGTTTTCGTTGGCTGCCGGACTAGGATTCGAACCCAGACAAACAGAGTCAGAGTCTGTCGTGCTACCTTTACACAATCCGGCAATATTTAATTGGTTCTCTTTCGAACAGTCAATATATTATCATAAATTTACATTTTTGTCAAGAGCTTTTTTCAATTTTTTTCATTTTATTTGGTAAAATACTTACAGCAAAACAAAAACGGAGAAATATATGAAGAAAAAACAAAACAAAAACAAGGAACTTATACAAAAATCAGCTTTTGGAGCGGTGTTTTCTGCCTGCGCCTGCGCGCTTTTGCTTATCGGAGGCATATTCGAAATCCTCGATATGACAGCCTCCGCTCTTGCTTCGCTTGCGGTTTTAATTACATATCTTGAATTCGGATTTTCGACAGCTCTTTCGGTTTATGCTGTAAGCAGCATTCTTTCTTTTATCCTTAATCCCGTCGCCACATCAAATGTTTATTATATACTTCTTTTAGGCTATTTTCCTGTAGCAAAGCTTATTATTGACAATAAGTTTAAAAATATCAGACCTCTTCGGGCACTTCTGAAATTTTTGATATTTAATATCGGCTGTGCGGCAATACTTTTCATATTTTTTAAACTCACAGGTGCAGACAAGATTATGCAGGAATTCACAATAGGCGCTTTGTCGCCCCGGTATGTGATAATTATCATTTTTGCCCTTTTAAATCTGTTTCTTGTGCTGTATGACAGAATGATTTCTGTATTATCGGTTTTATATATCCGGGTTTTGAGAAGGCGTTTTTTATCCAAACGATGATCGCACAAAATATGTGCGTAAATTTTCATTTTTTGACTTTTTGTTTGCGATTTATTACTAATCCTCATTATTATCAAAAAAAGCTTTGAAATCTTATGTTTATGTGATAAAATGTAGAAAACAAGTTGTTGACATAACTTTTTGAAAGGAATGAATCGTTATGACAAGAAAACTTTCCCTCGCCGCAAAAAACGCCGTTATTGCGATAGACGAGCTTAATCTTAAGGGATGCAAAACAACGGCAGAATATGAAAAAGGCATAGACGAAGTTGCTGAAAAAATGAAAACCGATATCGTTTTTTCTAAAAGCGAATATGACTCTTCCCGCCCAACTTATTATGTTTCAAATTCCGGCGATGACGCAAACGACGGTCTTTCTCCCGAAACCGCATGGCAAACACTCGATAAAGTAAACGACCCCGACAGTTTTCCTGAATACTCAAACATTCTCTTTGAAAGAGGAGGTTTATGGAGAGGTATGATAAAAGTTCCGAAAAACGGAATTACCTTTTCTGCATACGGTGTAGGACAAAAGCCCCGTCTTTACGGTTCAAAAAGAAATTATGCAAAGCCCGCGTACTGGAAAAAGACAGAATATGAAAATGTCTGGGTAACAGATCTTTGTACCAAAAATGTCGGTCTTGTAGCGATAAATCACAGCGATGTTCTCGGAAAATATGACGAGATTATGTGTACAAGAAATATTGTAGGAAAAGATGGATTCGAAGGCCCCGCAGACCTTAAGGGCGAGTTTAATTTTTACGGGCATCTTGATGAAGAACTTGTATATCTCTACAGTCCCTTGGGTAACCCCGGCGATGTTTATGACAGCATTGAACTTGGAGAGGGTTACACTCTTGTTTCTCCCGCTGCAAATGCGCTTCGTGATCTTACTTTTGATAACCTCCATTTAAGATATGTCGGTGCACACGGAATCGCAGGTCTTGGCGGAAGAGAAAATGTAACCGTAAAAAACTGCATTATAGCTTATTTGGGCGGTTCTATTCTCGACGGCTTCAAAGGCAGCAGAGTTGTCGGCTTCGGCAATGCTGTTGAAACATACGGTGCCTGCAACGGCTATTATGTAAATTCAAACTGGATATATCAGATATATGATACGGCTATCACCCATCAGTTCTCGGTGTGCGGCGAGGATTGCTTTATGGACGACATCGAATATGCAGGAAATCTTTGCGAATACTGCCATTGGTCAATAGAATTCTACAATCAGCCGGCACAAGGTACAAAGAGATATGTTCACGATGTTGATGTTCACCACAACATTCTCCGCTGCGGCGGTATGGGCTGGGGAAGCGAAGGAAGAGAAGACGGTGCCGCTCTTTTTAACAGCTTCATTCTTCCTCCCGATACTGTAAACTTTGTTACACACCATAACATTTATGACAGATCTGCCGGCGGAATTGTCCGTCTTTACAGAGGCGGCGATGAAAACATCAAGGCTTTCAACAACACATACATCCAGAATCGCAACGGTCTTCTCGGAAGCGTATTCGAAGAAGACAGAGCTTTTGATAACGCCCGCGAACAGATACTCTTGTATTGTAAGGAAGAAAACGCAAGATTTTTCTATTCTGAAGAATAATTCGTTTTTATATACAAAAACACCTCAAATATGAGGCGTTTATCAGTGCAAACTATTGACATATATTTTTTTAGTGGTATAATTATTATAATGAAATATTTTTTTGAGGTGGTATATTATGAAAATGAGAAAACTTCTTGCATTTTCCATATGCGTAATCACTTTGGTTTTGCTTACCGTAACCTCTGTTGCGGCAGCTGAAATTTTCGTTTCCTCATCGGGAAGCGATTCAAACAACGGTCTTTCCGCAAGCACTGCTGTTGCTACTTTTGATAAGGCATACGCTCTTATCGGCAACAATGGCGGCACAATTAAAGTACTTGACAATATGACTTATTCTGCAGGCGCAGCACATACAGGTGTTGTAACTGTAAAGGGTAATACTGCAAGTGTAAAACTTACTCTTCCCTCAGAAGTAAGTCTTAACGGTCCTACAACTTTTGAAACTGTTACTCTTTCCGGCGAATCCACAATATATGCTAACGGTCACCCTCTCACAGTACAGAGCGATGTTACAAGTGATTCCCTCCTTACTGTTTACGGTGCTAAAAAAGATGCTTGGTTTTCCGGAACTACATCCGTAAAACTTTACGGCGGTCAGTACAAAAGAGTATTCGGCGGCGGTAACTATCAGGGTGCATCCGGTTCCGATATCGTTTTAGGCGGTAATGCAAACCCCAACGATAAAGCAACCGACAACGGTACATGTGAAGTATACGGCGGTGCTAACCACCAGTATGTTTCCCATACAAAAGTTACTCTTGAAGGAAACGCTATAACAAAATATGTATTCGGTTCGGGCGACTGGGGCGGTTCTCAGACAACTCAGATATACATCAAAGGCGGTCAGGCTATGAATGTATACGGCGGTTCAAAAGCAAATGCGCTCGGCAGCGACACAACCAATGCTTCCGCTACAGTTAAAATGACAGGCGGTAAGGTTGAAAGTATCTTCGGCGGTAACCACATTAGTGTTTCAAACGGCACTTCATACGGCTCTTTTACAGGTCAGACAATAGTTTCTGTTACAGGCGGAGAGGTTACACGCCGTGTTTATACGGGTTCCTATAACGATGCGGACGGATTTTTCTCTCTCAGCTATTCCTCCGACTTGTATATAAAAGGTTCAACATTCCTTGTAATCGGTCCTGATGCGAAGCTTGTTACTAATGTTCAGTCAAACTCCGGTATATTCTCCGGAAGCCGTACTGCTTCTCAGCACGACGATGAAATCAACACAGTAATATTCCTTGACGGCTGCTATTCAGCACAGTCCTCAAAGCTTGGCGAAAAAGGTTCTTCTTATGCAAGCTATTTCAATAGCCACCACGATTATATCGTAAAAGCTTCCGCAAACGGTACTGTTGACCCGGCAGACGCAGCAGGAACAATAAAAATTAGTCCTGCAGCAAATTATGTCGGTAAAATAGGCACAAAGGCTTACAACGCAAACGACACTTACACTCTTGCCCAGGCAGAAACAGAAGTCAATTTCGTTAAACCCGTTGTTGAAGAAAACGGAACAATTACAGTCAATGTTGACGGTCAGACAATTGACCTTAAGCAATATGCAAGCTACGAAAAACACGGCGACGGCTATTTCTTCAACGGCTGGAAAGTCAACGGTGCATATGTTCCCCTTGGCGAAGACAGAATTTATGAAGCAAATGCCGGTGATGTTCTGACTCCTGTATCTACCGCAGTTTCTCTTGAAGAAACAGGCGATATGTATGTTCTCGGAGCACAGATAAGAGAAGCTGCAAACGGAAAATACGACTTGCGTTTCGTTACACAGTTCAGCCGTGATTTCCTTGCAACAGATGTAATCGGCATCACAGCTTACGGCGGAGAAAATGTTCAGTATGGCCACATAGTCCTTCCTAAAGAAGATAAATTTGTCGGAATGAGATTGGTTGGCGAAATAGTTCCCAACGATAAAACCGGCGATAATGATGTTGTCTTTGTTGAAAAAGAAGAGCTTCTTGAACTTGACAAACCTACATTGACAGGTTATATCCCCAGAAATGTTCCCGCTGTTAAGCTCTTTGAAGAACCCTCTGATGATTACATCAAGTTCACTGTATGTATTACAAATATTGCAACAAGAAATTACGACAGAAATTACATCGTTCGTCCTTATGTAAAATACACAGACGGCAACGGCGTTGACAGAGTAATTTACGGCGAACAGTATAGCGCAGCAAGCGTAAACAGCACTCTTGCTGAACAGGCAAAAGCAAACATTTAACTTAAATAAAATGCCGGGGTTTAACTCCCCGGCATTTTTGTTTTAATTATACTTAAAAACAAAAACGCAAATAAGTCAAAGCGGAGGAAAAATGAAGTTTGAAAAAATCTCGCCCTCGGAATTTCCTTTTATATACAAAGAAATGGAAAAAAGCTTTATAAAAGAAGAAATACGCGACTTTGATGATGCTGTGAAAGTTCTTGAAAACCCGGATTATTCCGTTTATCATATAGAATATGACGGCAAAAAAGTTGGTTTTATCACAGTTTGGAAACTCTCGGAGTATTATTTTATCGAACATTTTGCCGTGTATGAAAAATACAGGAATATGGGTTTCGGAAAAACTGCAATCGGGCTTTTTTGCCAAAAACACAAAAAGGTCTTTCTTGAAGCAGAGCCACCGCATACAGACCTTGCATCACGCCGTATAAACTTTTATAAGCGTTGCGGTTTTTGCATTAATGATTTTAAATATATGCAACCGTCCTACCGCAAGAATGGAGACGGAATAGAACTTGTTATCCTAAGCTTCGGAGAAGTTCTTCCCTGCCATAAAAAGACCATCAAAGAGCTTTATAAAGCTGTGTACGGGGTATTGTGATTTTTGAAAATATGCCGTTTAAAGCCATAATGGTAAATCCGGCTTCTATAAGATATATGGAGTTCGGACATAATTTGTTTCCCCTTTACTCCGTTAAAAAAACGCACCTTTGTGTGCGGCTTTTACTGTGATACGAAAACCACGCGATAGTCGCATGGTTCAACATAGGATAACCGGCGAACAGAAATAGAGTTAGTTGCATAGAACAAATGAGAAAACCGGCAGAAAGTTTAATATTCCCTTGTGTAAAGGGCGATGGGTTTCTGACACAAACTCGGAGGGATTGTAATAGTCAATGCAAGGAATATAACCAGACGAGCAATCCTTCAGTCAGCTTCGTTGACAGCTCCCTTTACATAAGGCGGCCTTTTTTTGTGAAAAAGTCACCGACAAGTTTGCTATAACAACCCACTTACGGGTAGCAAGTAAAAGCCCATGGCTGGCAGACTAATTTAAAACTCACTTGTGCTTTGTCGGTATTATTTAGAGCTTTGCCCGAAAATAAATATTCACCCGCATAGCCGTGGATATTTATTATAAACAAAAGTTAACACCCCGATAGATAATTCTGTCGGGGTGTTATTTGCATTTTATGTTTTGCTATACAACCGAAAGTTTTATTTGACTTCGGGAGCGTATTTGGAGAATGTCATAGACTTGAGATACACGGTATCGCCGGGAAGTCTGTAACAAGGCAAACTACCGATCGGGCAGAACTGGAATTGTCTGTAAATAGCAGTTGCGGGAATACCCGATTGTGAAACCACTTCAGAAAGATCAAATGTTACCGCTGCCCACTTGTTTGCTTCAACTTCATTCATACTGATGACATTTTTGCCTATCCAGTTGGATGTTGAGCCGTTTTCAAGCTTAAAGTTACCGACAAGAAGTGAACCGTAACCGCCCTTGGCAGCTTCAGTTTCTGTCTTGTAGTAATAAACTATTGTTACATACTTATAATCGCCGGCATTTGCCCAAGAATAATCAAGCGACCAGTTATTGATCTTTATGGGATTTACGCCGTTATCAGACTTGATTTCTGTTACATCATTTTCGTAATCAAATGTTGTTGTCTTGGTCTTCATTGTTCCCGAGATTTCATGTTCAAGGTTTGCAAATGCATTGTCAACAACAATCGGAGCGTCATCAGATCTGTATACCGGGTTTCTTCCCTTATCGTTTGCATAAATCGAAAGGTCATAAAGAATCACTATAGAAGGAAGTTCCCATGAAGTACGCTTTATCCATTCAGCTTCAAATACGATAACTGCATTTTCGTCAACCTTAGGAACGGTATAAGAAGTAAGAGCACCGTAAAGCTTTCCGGAATTGCCGTTTATATATTCTCTCCAGCCCGCGAACTTGTATCCTGTCTTTGCCATTGTGGATGCGGAAGGAAGTGTGATTGTGCCGAGGATTTCAACCGAAATACCCTCTTCTCCGTAAGGAGCAGTACCGGTTGCGCCTTCGCCTTTTGTAAATGTAATGGGATTTGCAAGAACAGGGGCCTCGTCTGTCTTTTCTGTAAAGGCGTAAACAAATCTGATCTTGCCGTCGTTGCCGAGTTTTGCATCGACAGATATTCCGTTGATTTCTACATACGGCGCAAGATAGAAGTCATCAAAGAAGTAGCCTTTATCCGGAACTATGACAAGGTTTGCGCTGTAAAGGGTGTCATATTCAAACATACCGTTTGACTTTTCAACATCCGGATTCCAGCTTTCAACCATTATTTTAACATTTTCAGTTGCAGGTGTAACAGAAACTGTAGCGGCAGGTGCTCCTCCTACAGGAGTTCCGATATCGCCTTCAATAACTACATCCTGCTTCTTGATAGGTTCGCCGAAACGAACTCTGTTTATACCGGTATTTATGTTGTATATCGCAACATCCTGAGAACCTGTATAAAGTTCCATAGCGTCTTCTGCGGGATTATAGATTTCAAAGTTTCCGTCTGCAGTTACAGAAACCTTACCCTTATAATTTATAGGAGAAGTTACTCCTGTTGTACCGCCGATACCGGAATCTATTATAAATACTTTTCTGTTTCTTTCCTTGAGGTTTGCAATAAGGTTTGCGTCAACATCAGGCATAGAGCCGTCGTTGAAGAAAATCATTGTTGCAAGATTGCTGTCTGCGGCATAATGTGCAAGAGAAGATTTGAGTGTGCCGATTTCACTGTTATAAACATTTACGATAATATGTCCGCCGAAAGTAGCCTGAACATCTCCGTAAGGCGAAAGGTCGATATTATTGATTTCTGCGCCCTTTATTGTAAGCATTACATCTCCTGCAATACCCTGTGCGGAATCCATAAGATTTCGTCCGCCGAGATAATAGGAGCCGATCTTTACATTATTATTGATTGTTGTATCAACAAAATCTACTGTTTTACCATAACCGTCACCGTCGATAATATCGAGAAGAGCAGAACCTTCAACATTTTCAAGGTTGGGACCGATAACGGCTTTATGTCCGTTTGTTACAAGGTATGCACCCGAGCTTACATTGAGCTTTATGTTTTCGATCACAGTATCTGAACCGAGAAGCATATAACCTGTGATATTGAGAACAGATTCTTCATCGTCACCTGTGATTGTGATGTTTCCGAGCTGCTCGTCGTTTGCCATACCGAGATCGCCCTTGATATCCGCTTCATCCAAAACGATAATCGTAGCGTCCTGACCTGCTCCGAGAACCTCAAGAGCTGTTCTTATTGTCTTAAAGGGGTTTTCCTTGGAACCGTCATTGTAATCAGCTCCTGTTTCCTTATCCACATAGAAGAATTCTCCGCTGAGAGCGTTTTCTTCCCATGCAGCATAAAGACAAATGTTGTAAACGCCGTCTTCGAAAAGCTCTTCGACATCATAAATTTCACCGGGATAATACTCGTTGTCATTATCGTCAAACCAATGAGTAAACTTATATCCGATATAGGAGTAGTTGTTTTCGGGAATTGTTACAAAACCGTTCGCAAGAATATCGATATCGTCATGAGAGCCCTTTATCTGAGAAGGATCGCCGTTTTTGGTAGGTTCAAAATTAACAGTATAGATTACTTCCTCTTCCCATACAGGAACAAGAGTAATTCCTTCTGCTGATATTTCATCTGCTGCGATAATTGCACCAAACTCGTATTCTGCTCCGTTTTGGTCTTCATACTTTGTGTATGTATATCCGAGTTTTGCAAAAACAGGTGTTGAAGGAACTGTATACTGTTCGCCCTCGTTAAGATAAACTGTTGTAGGAACATTGTTTACAAGATACACTTCTTCGTCGAATTCATCTGCAAATCCAACAAGAGAAATCTTTTTCATATCCGCAGAGGGTTCTGTATAATCCGCAACATAAGTAAATGTTATTGTATTACCGTTCTGTATATGATCTGTAATACGGTAACCGCCCACATTATCCTTGCTGTATGCAGAAAGACCGTTGATCTTAAACTCATAAGCCTTGGGAAGTACAAAACCGTCTTTTGTTGTAAGGGTTACATCGTATGTATACTTTTCGTAGTATCCGACAGTGTCATCTGTTGTTCCGTTTGAATTTGTAATAACTGCTGAAATTTCAAACTGGTCAGCTTCACTTACTTCAACTGTCCAATCGGATGAACCGGATTCGGCCTCAAGAATGATGTTTACGGAATCCGCAAGTGCTATATCGTTTCTGAAAGAAACAGTAACCTCTTCATTTGCGGGAAGTTTGTATGCGCCGGATTGTGCATAGTCTAAGGTTCCGTCAGCATATTCGATTTCAGCTATATATCCTGCGTCACAGTCAAGAGAGATATAACCAGCTTTATTTGAAAATTCTACTGCTCCGTTTTCAAGACCGGATGCAACATTTACCCAATAGTATTCTTTTTTATCGAAATTTGCGATGTCGATGTCACACATCTGACCGCCTTCTTCAACGATAAATACAAGTGCGCCCTTTGGCTGTAAATATGCTCCGCTGTTTACCATTTTGTTGATAACACCGTCAGCACCTATTCGAACATTGATATTTCCGCCGACATAAATCGGGCCATATCCGCTTCCGTAATAGTCCTGGGCAAGGCGAAGGCTTTCAAGAGTTCCGCTGAGAACTTCAACCGTAAGATCACCTGCTATAGATACATCATTTGTTACATATCCGCCGCCCATATATGCATTATTAACCACGCCGCCGTCTAAAACAAAATACTGGTCGGAATCAAGAGTAGTTTCGGTGGGACCTACATGTATAACCGCTTCGTTTTTAGAGCCGGGGCCAAATGTGAGCTTATATCCGTTTGCGGAAATATAACCCCACAATTCATCATGATTAACCGATATATCTTCAAATCTAATATCGTTTTTAAGAATTGTAGACAATCCGTATTCTCCATTATTGGAAGTTTCAATGCTTGACAGTTCCGCTCCGTCACCCTTAATGGTTATTTCTCCGCCGAAATCGGGAGTATTGCCCGACGGAAGAACATTGTTGCCGATGACATGAATTGTATCTCCGGCATTTATTTTCGAGAACGCTTTGGCGAAAGTTTTAAGCGCATCGTCTCTCGAAAGACCGCTGTTTGCGTCATTTCCGTTTTCGTTATCAAGATACACAACAACACTTTCAGCATTTGCAGTTACTGCTGAGAATGTGAATGTAGACAAAACGAACACAATTGCAAGAATTGTGGATAAAATTCTTTTTGTTTTCATGTGTATTCTCCTTTTCCATAGATAAATAGATTGTCCCGAACGCGATTCTTATAACTAAAAAAAAGGCAGAGTTATAGCCACAGACTTCGAGAGATCCTCAAGTTTATTATATATCAAGACAAGAAAAAAATCAATAGACAAACCAACATTTTGAGATTATTTTTCATTGTATTTTAATGGCTTTCCGTCTTTATTTGTGCAATATACACCATTAAATTTTTCTTTTCCGTGCAATTTGACGGCAAGCCAAAAAGCTGTTCACACTATGTTATTATTTTGCCGATAAAAAACCGAAAAACTATTTACAAACACCAAGCTTTTTGATATAATTTATAATATAATGGAATTGTTATAACTATTTTACCCCTCTTCGAAAGGATAGATTATGTCACAGGTAACAGTAAAAACAGATATACGCGGAGTTTTGTTCGATAATGTAACAATGGACGAGGCTGCCGCAAAAACAGCCGAGCTGATAAATTCCGAAGGTCTTGATTATATATTTACCCCGAATTCCGAAATAGTACAGGCCTGTATAGACGACCCTTCGCTGTACGATGCGGTAAACTCCGCTTCTCTTATCATTCCCGACGGGATCGGAGTTGTTTATGCCTCAAAAATTTTAAAAAGGCCTCTGAAGGAAAAAGTGGCAGGTTTTGACCTTTCAAAAAGGGTTCTCGATTACGCGGCAAAAAACGGCAAAAAAGTATTTTTCTTCGGTTCATCTCCCGCAAAAGATGATGTCCCTGCCGTATGCGATATCGCCGCAGAAAAAATCAGAGAGATCTACCCCGGTATCAATATCTGCGGAACAAGACACGGTTATTTTTCCCGGGAAGATACCGATAATATCATCGAAGAGATCAATTCTTCGGGAGCTGACATTCTTTTTGTATGTCTTGGCGCTCCCAAACAGGAAAAATGGATATACGAAAACCGCGAAAAGCTGAAAGTTTCACTTGCTATGGGCCTTGGCGGAAGCCTTGATGTTTATGCAGGTACCGTAAAACGGGCTCCCGGCATTTTCATAAAGCTCAACCTTGAATGGTTTTACCGCCTTATAAAACAACCAAGCCGTATCGGAAGAATGATGAATCTGCCAAGATTTCTTTTCGGAACGATATTCTTCAAGCTTTCGGGCAAAGACAAGAAAAACACCAAATAATAAAGGAGCGTACATAAAATGAAAGTTCAGCTTATAGCCCATACTCCCGATCCCGATAAACTTATCGCCGCTGCGGCTAAACTTTGTTACAGTGCTGTCGGAACCGACGAAATAATGGAAGGTCTTACCGAAGAAAAGACCGAAAAATTCATAGATATGCTTTCCTCTCTCGGTCACGAAAGTCCTGTGGAACACGCCACATTCACCTTTGCGGTTGAAGGTGTTTCCCGTTCGCTTTTGGCTCAGCTTACACGCCACCGTATCGCTTCTTTCAGCGTACAGAGCCAGAGATATGTGGACAAGGAAAACTTTGAGTATGTCATCCCCCCTGAGATCGACTGTATCCCCGAAGCAAGAGAGCTTTTTATAAAAGCTATGGATGCAGACAGAGAAACATATAAGGAACTCAACCGTATTCTTACGGAAAAGCATACGAAAACAAATCTTGATGCCGGCATGGATGAGAAAAAGGCTAAAACCACAGCTGCAAAAAAAGCGCAGGAAGATGCAAGATATGTTCTTTCCAATGCTTGCGATACAAAAATAGTTATGACATTCAATGTCCGCTCTCTTTATAATTTCTTCTCACTTCGCTGCTGTTCAAGAGCTCAGTGGGAAATAAGAGATATGGCATGCGAAATGTTAAGGCTTGTGAAGGAAGTTTCACCCGCACTTTTCAAAAATGCAGGTCCTTCATGCGTCAAGGGCAAATGTGCAGAAGGTGCTTTTTCCTGCGGCCGTGCGCTTGAAGTTCGTGAAATTATAAGAAACGGCGGTAAAGTTTGATGAAAAACCGCAAAAATGCTTATGTCGTCGCCATCGACGGTACCGACGCTTCGGGAAAAGCAACTCAGACCGCTCTTCTTTCGGAACGCCTTAAAAAAGAAGGATATAAGGTCGTAGAAATTTCTTATCCCGATTACGATTGCCCCTCCTCAGGACCGGTTAAAATGTATCTTGACGGAATGCTCGGCGAGAATGCGGAAGATACCGACGCATATGCGGCCTCTGTTCTTTTTGCCGTAGACAGATTTGCCTCATACAGAGCAAATTGGAAAAAGTATTATGACGACGGCGAATATGTAATCCTTTTAAACCGATACACTACTGCAAATGCGGTTCATCAGCTTTCTAAAATAGAAGATACTGCCGAAAAAGAAAGGTTTTTGTCCTGGCTTTTCGACTTTGAATACAATCTTTTAAAGATTCCAGCTCCCGATACTGTAATATATCTCGAAATGCCTACAGATATCACCCTTTCGCTTCTCGAAAAAAGATGCGATGACACGGGGGCAAAAAAAGATATACACGAAAAAGATGCGTCCCACCTTTACAAAAGCCATGCTGCGGCAATATATGCCTGCGAAAAGCTCGGCTGGGACAGAATATGCTGCGGAGAAAACAAAAAACCCTTTTCAAGAGAGGAAATTCACGAAAAGGTTTATGAAGTATTCAAAAAAGGGCTTGGAAATTAAGTTCTTGCTCTGAAAAAAACGGCATATATATTTTAAAGGCAATATTGCAGACATTTTTTGGATATAATTAAAATAAAGAACTTTTCCGCCGAAAGGATTTTTAATAAAATGGTATATATTTTTCTTGCAGACGGTTTTGAGGAGATCGAAGCCCTGACACAGATAGACTATTTAAGACGCGCAGGAATTGATGTGGTTTCTGTAGGCGTTACAGGAAAAACCGTCAAAGGTGCTCATGCAATCGAAGTGGCATCAGATATCACAATCGACAAGCTTGCACTTACAGACGATATTGATATGGTAATCCTGCCCGGAGGAATTCCGGGAGTCCCGAATCTTGAAGCCTGTGAAAAAGTACTTGATGCAATCGAATATGCTTTCAAAAACGGCAAGTTTATAGCGGCAATATGTGCCGCACCCACCCTTCTTGCCCGTTATGGATATCTTGAAGGCAAAAATGCCGTTTGTTACCCCGCTATGAAAGACGAAATGTGCGGAGCAAACTATCAGAAAACAAGCGTTGTAAAAGACGGTATGATTATCACAGCAGAGGCGGCAGGTGCCTCCGAACAGTTTTCGTTTGAGATCATCAAGGCATTAAAAGGCGAGGATGCCGCTCTTAAAGTAAGAGAGAGCATCTGCGCAAGATGACTTCGTTCTTATCCGTTATTTTTCTTCCCGCCAACAAAGAAAGGACCTTATTATGACCGAAATCCGTACACAAAAGTCAGAAATGAGAGAAAAGTATCTTGCGGTGCGCCTTGCAATGCCGCAGGAGCAAAAGGATGCCTTTGATAAAAAGATCCATTCAAAGCTCACATCCTCTATCACATACCGTCACAGTACAGATATCCTTTTATACGCTTCCGCCAAGGGCGAAGTTGATACCTGGGCAATATTCGAACAGGCAATAAAAGACGGAAAAAAAGTTGCTTTCCCCTGTTGCAACAACGATAACACAATGACCTTCAGATATGTTACATCAAAAGATCAAATGAAAGAAGCCTCCTTCGGTCTTCTTGAGCCTGATAGCGGATGTGAGGAATGTAAAGCGGGTAATTTTTCGCTCCTTATAGTTCCCGGCCTTGTTTATGACAAAAGCGGTTACCGCATAGGCTACGGAAAAGGCTTTTACGACAGATACCTTTCAACATTTGAAGGAGTTGCCATCGGTCTTTGCTATTCTTCGTTTCTTGTTCCCGAAGTTCCCAGAAGCAGATACGACCGCCATGCGGATGTAATAATCACCGAAAAAGGAGTGTATGCAGTAAATGCTCCGAAATGACAGCAATAATACAGGCGGCTTTGTTTCATTTATGAAAAATGCGGAAAACAACGCTCCTTTGTTATGCCTGTGTGTTATGATAATGATGCTGATCTCAGGGCTTATTATACCTTTCCTTTTCCCCGATTTCGGATCGGCAAGTATATTTATAACCGTCTATTCCCTCTCGTTTTTGCTGCCTGCGGCAGTTTTGGGAATAGTTTTCCGCAAAAAGACCGTATATAATTTTTCAAAGCCGTCAAAAGGCACATTGAAATTTTCTATTGCCGGTGCATTTCTTCTCATAAGCGCCGCGATCCTTACAAAAAGCATCACTTCGTTTATTACGGGAGGCAGCTCTTCACAGACTATTTCGCTTCTTTCGGACGCAGGACTTTTTGAATCGCTCCTATGCTATACAATCCTTCCCGCCGTTCTTGAAGAGATTGTCTTCAGAGGCATTGCTTTTTCACTCTACCAAAAAACCTGCGGAGGCATCGGCGCTATTTTCGCCACATCTCTTTTTTTCGGAATGGCGCATTTTTCTGAAAAAGAATTCTTTTCGTATTTTATTTGCGGAATAATTCTCGGCACAGCGGCATACATAACCCGTTCGGTTTTCCCTGTTATAATTTTACATCTTGCAAACAACACCGCAAGTTTCTTCCTTGAAAATGCAGTTTTCAAGGTTGCTTCGGAATCAAAAAGCGGAATTCTTGCCATCTTTCTTCTGACTGCGGCAACCCTTATTATGCTTTTTTGGTTTTTGTACGAGCTTGAAGGAGTCTGCAAAAAAAGATACCTTTCGTCACACGACGAAAATGAAGACGGGGACATATGCGAATTATATCCCACCCTCTTACCCCACGACGGAGATATTATGACATCAATGCTGCGAGTATCCCTTTCCCCTTTGTTTTTGGGCGGAATTTTGATTTTTGTAGTATTTTCCATAGTAGTATAACCTTGCAAAAGGAGAAGTTTAAAAATGTCAGATAACAAAAACAACAAAAACGATTCGTTTGATATAATGAAAAAAAGAAGAAACGCCGCATCTGCTTCCCGAAACACAGGAAAGATGCATGTTGTGGATTTTGATGAAATAGACCCGGAAAACGCAAAAATAAGAAAGCAAAAACAGCTTAAAAAGACTGCCAAAACAGGCGGAAGTGCCGCAATAAGCCTTGCAAAGGCTCTTTTATATATTTTGGTTGTATCTCTTGTTTCGGTTATACTTGCAAGTATAATAATCTTTACCTGCAACGATATTTTTGCTTTTGTAAAAGATGATGTTTCGGCAACCTTTGAGATTCCTGAAGGAGCGGGAGTTTATGATGTCGCTTATATTCTCAAGGAAAACAAGGTGATAAAATACCCCTTGGTGTTTACTCTTTACTGCCACAAGGAGTTTTCGGGCTCATCTTATTATACCGGAAAATTCAAGTCCGGCGAACATACTCTTGTTTTCAGAAATGAAGCGGAAAAAACTCAGCAAAACGAAAATACAGTAAGTTTCATTCAGCTTGAAAAGAGCGAGGACAAGGTTCTTTTGCCCTTAAACTACGACCGTATAATCTCCTCCCTTGCCGTTACACAGTACAAAAAGCGAGAAGAGGTCCGTGTGACTGTTCCCGAAGGCTTTACTGTTGATGAGATCATAGATCTTCTCGTTAAAAACGGCGTCGGCACAAGAGAAAAATACATTGATGTTATAAACAACTACGATTATGATTACAAGTTTGTTGACAACATCAAAGTGTCTTCCGACAGAAAATACCGTCTTGAGGGCTATCTCTTCCCCGACACATACAATTTCTTTACTGATGAAAGCGAAATTTCGGTTATAAACAAGTTCCTTATGAACTTTGAGAAAAAATTCGAGGATATATACTACGAAAGAGCAAAAGAACTCGGTTACACAACAGATGAACTTATGATTATCGCTTCCATCCTCGAAAAAGAAGCAAAATATGCAAAAGATCTTACTATGATGTCGTCTGTATTCCATAACAGACTCAAGAGCAGTTATAAACGCCTTGAATCTGACGCAACAATTCTTTATGTAAAGGACGATTACAATACAAAAGAAGAAATGCAAAACAGCAAATATAATTCGTATAACACATACGGTTTCATTCCCGGACCTATCTCAAACCCCGGTTTTGAAGCGATCAGTGCTGCCTTTTATCCCGACAAAACAAACTATATGTATTTCTTCTCGTACAAAGACGGCTCTACCAAGTATTCAAAAACTCTTGACGAGCATCAGAATGCAGTAGCAAAAGCAAAATCGGAGGGCACATATGCAACTCAGGAATAAACCCGAAATACTTTCGCCCTGCGGAAATTTTGAAAAACTACGCTTTGCTGTGCGATACGGTGCGGATGCTGTTTATCTTGCGGGAAAACAGTTTGGTATGAGAACGGCTTCCGATAATTTCTCGGACGAAGAGCTCAAAGAAGCAATAGATTTTGCACATAGTCACGGAGTAAAAGTATATATAACCGCAAATGTTATGCCCAGGGAAAGCGAACTTGAAGCCTTCGGCGAGTATATTTCTTTCTTAGGAAAGATAAAGCCCGATGCGATAATCGTCGCAGATCTCGGAGTTCTTTCTCTGGTAAAGGAAAAGGCTCCCGGGCTTGAAATACACATTTCAACGCAGGCGAATACGGTAAATTCCCGTTCCTGCCGTATGTTTTACGAACTTGGTGCAAAAAGAGTGGTTCTTTCAAGAGAGCTTTCGCTTGAAGAAATCAAAAGAATCAGAAGCGAGATCCCCGAAGACCTTGAACTTGAAGCTTTTATTCACGGAGCTATGTGTGTTTCCCATTCGGGGAGATGTCTTTTGTCAAACTTCTTTGTAGGCAGAGATGCAAACCACGGTGCCTGTGCCCAGCCCTGCAGATGGGAATATCACGGAGACGGGCTTCATGCCGATATATTTGAAGTAAAGCGTCCCGATATACATCTGTCGGCACTTGAAAACGAAAGAGGAACTTTTATTTTTTCATCAAAGGATATGTGTATGATAGAACATATCCCCGAGCTTGTTGATGCGGGTATCAACAGTTTCAAGATCGAGGGCAGGGTTAAAAGTGCGTACTATACCGCAATTACAACAAATGCATACAGAACAGAGCTTGATAAATACTTTGCAGACCCCGAAGGTTATTCTTTTGACGGCACAGCCTTAACCGAGCTTGAAAGCGTAAGCCACAGAGAATACTGCACAGGATACTTTTTCGACCATCCGATGCAGAATGCACAAATAACAAAAAACGGCGGGTACATAAAAGAAAAAGCTTTTCTTGCAACAGTTGAGCGCTTTGATGCAGAAACAGGAAGAGCATATCTTATACAGCGAAACAAAGCCGTCTGCGGTGACGAAGCTGAGATCATAACTCCCGGCGGATGCGCAAGAAAATTCATTCTTGAGGATATGCAAAACGAAAAAGGCGAACCTATCGAATCCGCCCCTCATCCCCAGATGATTTTTTCTGTTAAAATGCCCTTTGATGTTAAAGTCGGAGATATAATCAGAGGAAAATAAAAAGTTAAAAACGCAAAAACAGACCAAAAGCAGTTGCTTTGGTCTGTTTTACTATGATATGGTTGGAGCGTACTTTTCGGTTTTTATAATACCATTCTTTCGGCGGCGAAAGCCTTCTCAGGCATCACATCCTTTGCCTTTAGCATACGAATAACAAAAAGGAGCACCTTTCGGTACTCCTTTTTGTTATGGCGCGCTGCAAGGGACTAGTCTTCGCCTTCGGCTCATCCTCCCTGCTTGTAAATGCTTCGCATTTCCTTCGCACCGCTCGCTACAAAACAGCCGTTTAGGCTGTTTTGCTTTACGCTCTCGCCCTCTCAGTGTTCGAGTCCCTTGCCTTTAGCATACGAATAACAAAAAGGAGCACCTTTCGGTACTCCTTTTTGTTATGGCGCGCTGCAAGGGACTCGAACCCCTGACCTTTTGGTTCGTAGCCAAACACTCTATCCAGCTGAGCTAGCAGCGCAAGGGTAACTTTCGTTAACTCCTATATATTATCATAAAAGACTTTGTTTGTCAATATGCTTTTGAGAAAAAATGTAAAGATTTTTAAGTGCTTTTTTGGTTGTTTTAACCGAATATTTGTTGCTGACCATTTCTAAACAATTCCTTCCATCTCATTTAATCCTATCACATACGACGGAATTCCCTCTTTTGCCGGAAACAGCACATCTTCATCATAATAAAAGGCTACTCCCCTTGCTGTGAGATAAAATCTGTTTTCGTCAAACAGCCTTTTTGCCTTAAATACCGCGTCGGGAAAATACGAAAAGCCTCCATCGGATGTCATAATTTTTGAGCATATTTCGTCTGCATAAAGCTTTTTTGCTTTTCTGTTTGTCGGGAAAATCCGGCTTGCTTTCAAGGGCTGAGGGTATTTCTCATTCAAAAGCCAGTTGTCCGTAAACCTTTCCTTCCTTTTTTCTTTTCCGTCAAAAAATGACGCGCTTGTGATAACGGACATATATTTATCGTCAATATAAGGGATATATGTATGCATCAAAGCAGAGCATTTGAAATTTATATTTTGCATTCCCGGAGAAGAAAAAAGCTTTGTTTTACAGTATTTTTCAAATTCTTCTGCACCTTTTTTGTAAAAATCATTGAGCTTTTCTGTTACAGTATTTCTCTTCTCGCTTTCGAACGAAGGATAAGATATATTTATAAACAATATATCCTTGCCGTCTTTTTCAAGCGTTTCTTTGTTTTGCACCATCTTATATGTCATATGCGCCATAATATCACCTCACAGTTTTTATATAGTATATGTTTTCCTTATTCAAATTGAGCCTTTTTCACTTAACTTTCACATCAAAACAAACTTTTTTGTGTCGCTGTTCAAAATTCGGCAACAAATAAATGATATAATTTTTACTATTAAGTATATAATGCGGAGAGTGTTTTTTGAATTTCCGTATTTCAACAATCCGAAAGGAAAAGAAAAACAGATGATAGAATTATCGGGAATTGTTAAAAAATACGGCAATCTTTATGCCGTAAACGACATCTCGTTCAAGATTGGAAAAGGCGAGATCGTCGGATTTTTAGGCCCAAACGGTGCCGGCAAAAGTACCACAATGAATATTTTGACAGGCTATCTTTCCGCAACCTCGGGAACTGTCAAAATCGACGGAATAGATATACTCGAAAATCCCATAAAGGCAAAGCGTCGCATAGGCTTTTTACCCGAACAGCCTCCCCTTTATCTTGATATGACCGTAAACGAATATCTCAATTTCGTTTATGATCTGAAACATTGCACACTTAACCGCAAAAAGCATATTGCGGAAATCTGCGATGTTGTAAAAATCAGCGATGTGAGCCACAGAATAATCGGCCATCTTTCGAAAGGTTACCGTCAGCGTGTCGGTATTGCTCAGGCTCTTATCGGAAATCCCCCCGTACTTATTTTTGACGAACCGACCGTCGGTCTTGACCCTCAGCAGATAATAGATATAAGAGAACTTATCCATTCTCTCGGTCAGAAACATACCGTAATTCTCTCTACTCATATTCTTTCGGAAGTTCAGGCTGTATGTGACAGAATCATTGTTATCAACAAAGGAAGACTTGTTGCAGACGAAAAAACCGCAGATATCGGAAAAGCCGTCAAGGGCGCAAAAAAGCTTTCTGCAAAAATCTGCGGAGAGCCGTCAAAGGTTTGCTCGGTTCTTGAAAATACCGAAGGCGTTTTTCGTGTCGAATGTGTAAAGCAGTCGGAGTACGGAAGCTTTGAATACATAATTGATACCGACAGCGGAGTTTGCGTTGAAAAGCCTATATTCTTTGCTCTTGCAAAAGAAGCCCTTCCCATAATTGAAATCACAAATTCTCAGTCAAGCCTTGAGGATGTGTTTATTTCGATAGTCGGCGAAAACAAGTGAAAGGAGAAATAAGACTGTGTTTCCTGTTTATAAAAGAGAAATGAGAGCGTATTTCACCTCTCCGATAGGATATATTTTTATGGCGGTGTTGCTCGCACTTTCAGGCGGTATCTTTTCGCTTGTAAATGTCTGGCTTTTCAAAACTACCGACACAACATTTTATTTCATTGCAATGCTTTGTATGTCCACTGTGCTTATCCCCTTGCTTACGATGAAACTTTTTTCTGAAGAAAGAAAGGCAAAGACCGAACAGATTCTTTTAACTTCCCCCGTCAGCCTTTTCGGAATAGTTTTTGCGAAATTTGCGGCGGCTTTTACACTGTTTTCGGTAACATTTGTTTTTTCTTGTTCCGTAAACTTTTTAACCCTTTCCCAGATAGCAAAAAAAACTCCTGTTTTTTCCCAGTATGCAGGTAATATCCTCGGCGTTATTCTTATCGGCGCAGCGTTTATCGCAGTCGGCATTTTTATGTCATCTCTTACTGAAAATCAGCTTATCTCCGCCGTTACCACATTTTGTGTGATCCTTGTTATGCTTCTTCTTAGAGTTCTTGCCGATTATGTCGGTAACACCCTTTTGCGCTCGGTTGTAAAATGGTTTTCGGTGCTCGACAGATTTGCATATTTTACCGGCGGAATTTTATCTATACCCGCAATTATATATTTTATAAGCCTTTCGGGAGTGTTTCTCTTCCTTACTGCCCGTGTGTATGAAGCACGCCGCTGGAACTGATATTTGAGGAGGAGAAAAATGCTTAATAAAATTTTACATACCAAAAAATTCAAATACGGCTCTGCCGCCGCAACGCTTACCGCAATATTTATTGTGATAATTCTGCTTTTTAACGGTATCATCTCGGCTCTCGGTACACAATTCAGCTTATACGCAGAAATATCCGGAGAAAAGTACTATACGCTCGGCAATACCACAAAAACCCTTTTATCCGAAACGGATGATGAAATATCTATCGTTTTCTTTGCGGAAAAGGATCTTCTTATCGAAAACAGCTCGATGGAAATGATAGTTACTCTTGCCGAAAAATATTCGACGGAATTTAAGAATATCTCGGTAAAATATATTGACCTTGTGAGAAACAACAAGGAAGCAAGGGCTCTTGCAAACCTTTCCACCGACGGCGGAACACTCCATACAACAGATGTTATAATCCGTTCCGAAAAAACGGGTAAGGTCTCAAAGCCGCTTTCCGGAAATTCGTTTTTTACCGTAAACGACAGCAACGCTGTTCTCGGATTTAACGGCGAAAGAAGATTTACAGAATCTATACTTGCGGTTGCAAACTCTTCTGATGATAAAGTCGTTATAATAACAGGTCACGGAGAAACCGAAAATCTTGTAAACCTCTCGGAGCTTCTTGTGGGTGCAGGATATGACCAAACAGAACAAATAAAGGTTGACCTTTCGAAAAACGATATTCCTGAAAACACAAAGCTTGTTATAATAAATAACCCGAAGCTTGACTTCCTCGGAGGAAAAGCAACAAGCGGCAACGGTGTAAACGAGATCGAAAAGCTCAACCGCTATCTCAAAAACTACGGCAACATTCTTGTTCTTCTTAACAACGAAACAGGCACACTTACAAATCTTTCCGAATTCTTAAACGAAAACGGTATCTCCTATACTTCCGGCTATACTGTTTCCGATACTGCAGAGAATTCAAGATACGGCTCGCTTGGAAGAGCGGTACACGCGTCCTTTAAGCAAAACACAAACAACGCAGTCGTCGAAAGACTTTCGTCAAAAACCGATATTTCTTCTGCTCATATAGTGATGAATTCCACAACGCCCTTAAAGGTCGATAACGAAAAAGCAGCAGCCGTTCTTGTAAGCTCTCCCGGAGCTAAGGTTACAAACGGTACCCTTCCCGTAAGTTCGGGCGAACAGGTACTTCTTGCAGTTTCATCAAAAATGAATTATGTAAAGAACGAGGAAAAATGGTCAAACCTCTTCGTTTCAGGCTCTACCGACCTTGTTCACGCAGACCTTAATTACTCTACCAAAAACGCAGATCTTTTGAGAAATATCCTTTCTGTTGCAGGTACTGTAGATGTTGTAACAGATATCGAAACTGTTCCCTTTGCCGATACAAACATATCGGGTATCACAACTGCACAGGCTATGCATATCACAAGAATAACCACTCTTTTCCCAGCTGTCATAATTCTTTGTGTAGGT
Source organism: Oscillospiraceae bacterium (assembly GCA_015064485.1). GTDB lineage: Bacteria > Bacillota > Clostridia > Oscillospirales > CAG-382 > UMGS1052. The sequence goes on from SVSD01000001.1 coordinate 120,556, forward strand.
GCATATGTGTTTATCAAAAGAAAGAGGCTTTAAATGACAAAGAATAATAAAATCATAATAATTTCGGGTGTTTTGCTTATAATCCTTCTTGCCGCAGTATACGGTATTATGAGTATTGCGGGAAAATCTTCTGAAACTGATGACAAAGGCGAAACAAATATAACCGAAACTGTCGTTGAAAAGGTCTTTTCACAAAACACTCCGGATAAGCTTAATTCGATCCTTCTTTCTAAAGACGGTAAAAACGAATATTTTATCCGCCGTGATGAAACAATCGGTAATTTCCTTATCGACGGTCTTGAAAAGCAAAGCTACTCAGATTCTTTTGATTATCTGATCTCATCGGTTATGGGCCTTTCGGTCATCGAAAAAATTGATGATCCCCTTGCCGACAGCGAATACGGGCTTTCGTTCGACAGCAGCCCCTATATTCTCACAGTTACATTTACCGACGGCAAAAGCGAAACTGTGTATATCGGTTCACAGCTGCTGACAGGAAACGGTTATTATTGCAAAAAAGAATCCGAGACTTCTGTGTTTGTTATCGGAAACGCCGCAAACAGCTTTCTGAAAGACAAGTATTCGCTCGTCTCTCCGCTTCTTGAAAAGGAGCTTGACAGATCAAAATATCACTATACCGAAAATCTTGAGGTATATAAAAACAACGAAAAGCTTGTACATATTGCTCTTGTTCCCGAAAACTTGCAGGATAAGACAGATGCCTACGGATACTATACGATGCTTTATCCTTCAAACGAATATTCAGTATCCGATGTGAGCTACGACAATATGCTCAAAATGCTCATCTCCCCTCAGGTAAATACCGTAATTACAACAGACCTTTCGGATGAAAATCTCATAAAATACGGGTTTATGGCAGAAGACGGCAGCTTTATGCCGTCCTGCGAAATAAACTACACCCTGGACGGAGAAAAGCGCATCCTTTATTTCGGGAAGCGCACAGAGGACGGACTTGTTTATATTATGTCCCCCAGAACAAGCTTTATCGGTATTGCAGGGGTTGAAAGCCATTTTCCCTTTATTGACTGGGAGCTTATAGATTATGTAAATCCCGCACTTTTCGGGATGAATATCAATCATCTTTCAAAGCTTACCGTTCAGGGTTACGGCATTACCGACACATATACCACAGAAGGCGAAGGTAAAGAGCTTGTTGTCAAAAACCATCTCGGCGCTGTAATAAACACACAGAATTTCAGAAATTTCTACCGGGTTCTTCTTATGACAAATATGGAAGGCTACGCAGAAAGCAAAAACACCGACGACTGGATGCTTTCATTCAGAATCGAAAAGCGTGACGGAAGAGTTACCGAGTACAAATTTTACAGAATTTCAAATCTGAAATGCTTCTACACAGTAAACGGCAAGGGCGAATTTTATGTCAGCCTTGACGATGTGGAAAAAATCCTTTCGGATGCAAAGAAACTTGCCGCAGGTGAAGAGATAGATCCTGATGCAAGAGTGTAAATAAAAATAAAACGGCAATCCTGTTTGGGATTGCCGTTATTTTTTTGTTCTGTTTTCCAAAATGCATATTTTTGCACAATATGTGCATAAACTTGCGGAAATGGCACAAATCCGCTATTGACAAAAAAGTGCATGGGGTATATAATTTAAATGGCTCTTTATTTATATATAAAGAAGATAATTAAATGCATATTGCAATTACATAGAAAGGACACTGAAATGCCCATTACAGAATTTTTGGAAAAAAATGCCCGCGAATTCGGCGACGAGGTTTGTCTTGTGGAAATAAACCCGGAATTTAAACCCGAAAGCCGTATAACCTGGCGCGAATATTCGCTTATGCAGCCTGTTCCCGGCGAACCTTTGCGCCGCGAACTTACATGGACCGATTTCGATAAAAAAGCAAACCGCTTTGCAAATCTTCTTCTTTCCAGAGGCCTGAAAAAAGGTGATAAGGTTGCCATCCTTATGATGAACTCCATCGAATGGCTTCCCGCATATTTCGGTATTTTAAAAGCGGGAGCTGTTGCTGTTCCCCTCAACTACCGCTATACAGCAGATGAAATCAAATACTGCCTTAAAAAAGCTGATGTTTCCATCCTTATCTTCGGTCCTGAATTTGTAGGCCGTATCGAGGAGATATATAACAGAATTCCCGAAGTAAAGCAGCTGTTTTATGTTGGCGAGGACTGTCCTTCGTTTGCAGACAGTTTTGAAAGCTTTATAACCTTTTGTACATCCCATAAACCTGAAGTTGAAATCTGCGACGATGATGACGGTGCAATCTATTTCTCGTCGGGCACAACAGGCTTCCCCAAGGCAATTCTTCATAAGCACAGAAGCCTTGTGCACGCTTGTCTTACAGAGCAGAACCATCACGGTCAGACTCACGACGATGTATTCCTTTGCATCCCGCCTCTTTATCATACCGGCGCCAAGATGCACTGGTTCGGAAGTCTTGTTGTCGGCGGTAAGGCTGTTCTTCTCAAAGGTGTACGCCCTGACTGGATAATAAAGACTGTTTCGGAAGAAAAATGTTCTATCGTCTGGCTTCTTGTGCCGTGGGCGCAGGAAATTCTCGATTCTATCGATTCGGGTGCTATTGACCTTTCCGAATATGAGCTTTCTCAGTGGCGTCTTATGCACATCGGCGCACAGCCGGTTCCGCCCAGCCTTATCAAGCGCTGGCTTAAGACCTTCCCTCATCACAAATACGACACAAACTACGGTCTGAGCGAATCCATAGGTCCCGGTTGTGTTCACCTCGGTGTTGAAAATGTTCACAAGGTAGGTGCCATCGGAAAAGCGGGTTACGGTTGGGAAGTCAAGATTATTGACGAAAATGGCAACACCGTTGAAAGAGGCGGTGTCGGTGAGCTTTGTGTCAAGGGCCCCGGCGTTATGACCTGCTATTACAAGGACGAAAAGGCTTCTGAGGAAGTTTTACACGACGGATGGCTTTATACAGGAGATGTGGCTCAGGAAGACGAAGACGGATTTATCTATCTTGTAGACAGAAAGAAGGATGTTATAATCTCCGGCGGTGAAAATCTTTACCCCGTACAGATAGAAGACTTCCTGCGCAAGATGGAAGAAATAAAGGATGTTGCCGTAATCGGCCTTCCCGACGCAAGACTCGGCGAGGCGGCAGCGGCTATCATCGAAGTAAGAGAAGGATTTTCTCTTACCGAAGAGGAAGTAAATGATTTCTGCTGCGATCTCCCGAGATACAAGCGTCCCCGACATATTATATTTGCTGAAATCCCCCGTAACCCTACGGGTAAGATAGAAAAGCCCAAGCTTCGTGAAATATACGGAAGCTCAAGCCTTGTGGCTCAGCAGACAACAAAATAAGAAAATTTTACCGAAAGGATATATCCCAAAATGGAAAAGAAAGAGCTGATGCTCGGTAATGCCGCAATTGCCCGCGGTGCATACGAGGCGGGTGTGCGTGTGGTTTCTTCGTACCCCGGCACTCCCAGCACGGAAATTACCGAAAATATTGTAAAATACGACGAAATATATGCAGAATGGGCTCCCAACGAAAAGGTTGCGGCGGAAGTTGCAATCGGAGCTGCAATCGGCGGTGCAAGAGCTATGACATGCTGTAAGCATGTTGGTCTTAATGTTATGGCAGATCCCGTTTTCACAATGAGCTATATCGGTGCAAACGGCGGTCTTGTAATTTGCGTTGCAGACGACCCCGGAATGCATTCCTCCCAGAACGAGCAGGATTCCCGTCATTATGCGGCGGCATCAAAAATTATGATGCTTGAGCCCTCCGATTCTCAGGAATGTAAAGAATTTACACGCATCGCATTTGATATGAGCGAAGAATACGATACTCCCGCTTTTATCCGTCTTTCCACCCGCGTTTCCCACTCTCAGAGTATTGTAACCTGCGGCGAAAGAAAAGATGCGCCCCTTAAGGATTACATAAAGGATCCTCAGAAATATGTTATGATGCCCGCAATGGCTAAAAAACGCCATGTGGTTGTTGAAGAACGCATCGCAAAGCTTAAGGAATTTGCGGAAACTACAGACCTTAACCCGATCGAAAACAACAACAAGAAGATAGGCGTTATAAGTGCGGGTATTGCGTATGTTTATGCAAAGGAAGCCCTCGGCGACAGCGTAAATTATCTCAAGCTCGGTATGGTTTATCCCCTTCCCGAAAAAAAGATCATAGAATTTGCGAAAATGTGCGACAAGCTTTATATTATTGAAGAGCTTGATCCCATCATCGAAACTCATGTAAGAGCACTCGGCGTTGAATGTGTCGGCAAAGAAGCCTTTTCGCTTCTCGGAGAATACACTCCTGCTATGATTAAAAAAGCCGTTCTTGGCGAAAAAGCTCCCGAATGTGCTGAAATATCCGAAGACATCCCCGTTCGTCCTCCCGTCATGTGTGCAGGATGCCCCCACAGAGGAACATTTTATGTCTTAAAGAAACTCGGTCTTACAGTTTCGGGAGATATCGGATGCTATACTCTCGGCGCGGCGGCGCCTTTGGCATCGGTTGATACAACCATCTGTATGGGTGCTTCCGTATCTGCCGCTCTCGGTATGGCAAAAGCAAGAGGAGATGAGTTTGCAAAGAAGCTCGTTTCTGTTATCGGAGATTCAACATTTATGCACTCCGGCATAACCGGTCTTATCGATATCGTATACAATAAGGGTATCAATACCGTTATCATTCTTGACAACTCCATAACAGGTATGACAGGCCATCAGGATAACCCCACAACAGGCAAAACAATAAGAGGCGAGGCAACAAAGCAGGTAAACCTTATCGAGCTTTGCCATGCCTGCGGAATAGACAGCATCGTTGTGGCAGATCCCTTTGATGTTAAAAACTTCGAAAAGGTTGTAAAGGAAGAAGTCGAAAAGGATGAGCCTTCTGTTATCATTGCTCAGCGTCCCTGTGCACTTCTTAAAACAGTTAAATATACAGGTCATTGCAAGATCGGGGACAATTGCCGCAACTGCAAACTTTGTATGAAACTCGGCTGTCCCGCGATTACTATCAAAGAAGGAAAAGTAGTTATTGATGAAACCCAGTGCAACGGATGCGGACTTTGTATAAATGTCTGCCCGTTTGGCGCAATAAGCAAGGAGGGAAACTGACATGGCAACAAAGAATATTATGATAGTCGGCGTGGGCGGTCAGGGAACGCTTCTTGCAAGCAGAATTCTCGGAAATTTATGTACTTCCCTCGGATATGATGTAAAGGTTTCTGAAGTTCACGGTATGAGTCAGCGCGGCGGAAGCGTTGTTACATATGTAAAATACTCGGGCGAAGAAAAGGTTTATTCCCCAATCATCGACAAGGGTGAGGCCGATATCGTTCTTGCTTTTGAACTTCTTGAGGCATACAGAGCACTCCCTTATGTTAAAAAGGGAGGAAAGATGATCGTAAACACACAGAAGATAGATCCGATGCCCGTAATCACAGGTGCTTGTCAGTATCCTTCCGACATCGAGGAAAAGATCTCCTCCTGCGTCGATCTTACAAGCATTGATGCTCTTTCTCTTGCAAAAAAAGCCGGAAATATCAAGGCCGTAAATGTCGTTCTTATCGGTATTATGGCTAAAAACACAGACATTCCTTATGATAAATGGATCGAAACCATCAAAACTACCGTTCCCGAAAAATTCCTTGATGTAAATCTTGAAGCTTTCAACCTCGGTTACAACGCATAAAGGAAGGTCTATTATGGAATACAGAATATCAGACAAAATGGCGGTAATGAAACCGTCGGCAATAAGAGAAATATTTAAAAGCTTAGGCACTACCGGCGCAATTTCATTTGCGGCAGGAAACCCCGCTCCCGAAAGTTTTCCCGTTGAAGCTTTTTCAAAAATCTCAGCGGATATTCTTTCGACAAATGCGGTAACCGCTCTTCAGTACGGAACAACCGAAGGATACCCTAAGCTTCGTGAGCTTGTAAAGAAAAGAATATCCGAAAAGTTCTCTGTAGGCACCGACAATGACGATACAATAATCACCTCCGGCGGTCAGCAGGCAATTGAGCTTTGCTGCAAGGCTCTTTGCAACGAAGGGGATGCTGTAATCTGCGAAAACCCCAGCTTTATCGGTGCTCTTAACGCTTTCCGCTCAAACGGTGCAAGAACAGTAGGTGTTCCCCTTGACAATGACGGCATAAATATCGCGGCTTTGGAAGAAACTCTCAAAAATGAGGGCAACAAGGCAAAAATACTTTATGTCATCCCTACATTCCAGAATCCCGGCGGAATCACAACAAGTCTTGAAAAGAGAAAAGAAATTTATGCTCTTGCAAGAAAATATGATGTTGTTATAATCGAAGATAACCCTTACGGCGACCTTCGTTTTGACGGCGAAGATGTTCCAACAATAAAAAGTATGGATGAAGACGGACGGGTTGTTTACTGCGGTTCGTTCTCAAAAATCCTCTCGGCAGGTATGCGAGTAGGCTTTGCCTGTGCAAACAAGGAACTTCTCCAAAAGATGGTGGTTGCAAAGCAGGTTGAGGATGTTCATACAAATATGTTCTTCCAGATGATGTGTGCCGAATATATGGAAAAATATGACCTCGACGCTCACATCGAAACAATTCGCAGCCTCTACCGCCACAAATGCCACAAGATGCTCGAATGTCTTGATAAGTATATGCCGAAAGAAGTAAAGTTCACTCGCCCCGAGGGCGGACTTTTCCTTTGGTGTACATTGCCCGAAGGAATTGCTCTTTCTGACTTTGTAAACCGTGCAAAGGATTCTCTTGTTTTTGTAGTACCCGGTACTGCATTCAACTGTAACGAAAGTGCTCCTTCCGACTCTTTCCGCCTTAACTATTCGATGCCTTCGGATGAAGAGATCGAAAAGGGTATAAAGATACTCGGCGATATTATAAAAGATATGCTTAAATAATCAAAAAAGGACTAATGGATAAATCCATCGGTCCTTTTTGTTTTAATTCTTCAATAATAAATCCAGCTTGACGGAATCAAAAATGTATACGGAGCCGTAAATACGGCAAAAACTATCGGCATCCAAAGTCTTATTTTTCTGTCACATTTTCTGAAAGTGATAAAATAATTAAACACAAAAATAAGAGTTGCCGAAATTAAAAGTCCGGGAAGTGTAAGATAAAGCTCGTCGCCCATTCTTCCGATCTCAAACACAAGCACCATAAAAAGCATATATGCCGATCCGATTATGTCGGAGAATAAGCCAAAGGCGAAGATTTTCAATATGTGTTTTTTGTAAAACTGTTTTTTGCCCGCAATTTTAAGTGCAAACAAGCTTATTATTAAAACAAGGCTGTCAATTATGAAATTGCCCGGCAGAACAATAAGCCATAACTGCGGAAAAAGCATAAGCATCCATAAAGGGAATAAAACATTGTAGAGTTTTGTCCCTTTTTTTGTGTTTCCGGAAGATTTTTTCATAACAAACAGCCTCCTTTTGAAGTTACGGTTTTTGTTTCAAGCCTATTATATAACTATACATCTTGACAAGACCTGTACTGAGCAAAGCACCGCCTACAATATCGGTAAGCCAATGCACACCCGAAACAAGTCTTGCAAAGACCATAAAGATAATAAACACAAAAATTGCTGTATTTACGGTTTTTCTCAAAACAGGATTTTTAATTCTGCAGTTTGTTTGCATCATTGCAGTCGGCATTATGCACATTACAAGCATTGTGGTCGACGAGGGGTACGACGCTTCAAGACAGCCGTTTATAAGCAAAGGTCTGTAATTCACAACAAATATTTCAAAAAGAACATATACCGCCATTACAACAACATAAAATCCGCCGAGAACAAGAATGCTGTAATCGATTTTTGAAAACTTTTTTCTCTTTATCCACTGTAAAAGCCCGAGATATGCAAATCCCAGCACAACACCTACAGGTATCAGACTTAACCAATCGGTGATGATGTAAAGATCCATATGTACGCCTAAAAACTTATGGACAAGGCTATTTACCTTTGCAAAACCGACGGATGAGCCCTCCGGTCCTATTGCCCTTACATCAACAAGACTTACTGCCGCCGTCCAAAATAAAAATGCCGACAAAAAGCAAATTGCGATGTACAAATTTTTCTTGTTTTCTTTTTTCACTTTTAAATTCCTCCTTTTGTTTTCGGCTTTCGCCTGAATACACTTTACAGGAGGATGGAAGAAACCGCAAGAAACGAGTCTTCACATTAATGACACCTTTCGTGTCATCACTTTTTTATAAGCATCATTGCCTTTATTAGAAATAATACGAATAAAAATGCCGCCGCATACGGCTGTGAACTTACGATAAAAAGAAGGAGTCCTGACGCATTTAATATCAACGATATTTTATTTTTGGCATTTTCGGGAAATTTCCCGCAAAAATTTTGAGTTGCAAGAAGAAAAACTCCCGAAAAGAAACTCAAAATAACAAACACATAATACGGAACTTTAAGATACAAGGCAATTTCCGTTAGCGTTAAGAGAGAAACTTCCTTTATTATCCCTTCTTTGTTTTGTCCGAAAAAAGGCAGAAAAATTAACATCGCAATACTTATATCGAGTAACCCGAAAACCAATCCGAAAAAACGGTTTTCTTTTTTCTTGCTGTCTTCTTCGGCAATCGTCAGCATTTCGTCGCACGAAAGAAGCTCGTCTATTGTTACCGAGAAAAATTTTGCTATTTCCTTTAAAGATTCTATTCCGGGATATCCTCTTCCCGACTCCCACTTGGAAATTGCGGTCCTTGACACATAAAGAGCACTTGCGAGTTCTTCCTGTGTCAAGCCTTTTTGTTTTCTCAGCGTCTGTAATTTTTCATTGAATTCCATACCAAATGCTCTTTCTTTTTACAAACTTTATTCTTTATAATATTCTAACACAAAAATGTGTGAAAATAAATATACTGTTTTATTTTTTTAATCGGATGTCGTATCGGTTGAAGAATTATTTACAATATGATATAATATAAAAGCAGTCTTTATAATATCGGTACAAGTTTACTAAATTGCCGAAACACTCACACGAAAGAAAGAGGTAAGAATATGAAACGCATATTTTTGATATTTTCTGCTTTTATTATACTTATGCTTTTTGCCGGATGCAACAATACCGAAGTATCACAGCATGACAAAGATAACAGTGCAGATGTTCCCCTAAACACCGATCTTTCAATAAACAGTAACACAGCTTTTGCTGAATTCAGAACAAGATATATTATGGAGTTTTACGGTATGCACGATTTTGTTGCAAAGCTTGTAGATGAAGACCGTCTTTGGGACTGGATGACTATGTTTGAAACCGGTGAACGCTCCTTATGGGAAATGACTTTACTTTCTCAGGTAACAGAGCTTGAAATTTCGCAAGAAGCACTTCTTGATGCAAACCGGGAAAGCGGAGGGCTTTTTTCGGACGAACAGATAAAATCTCTTTATTCCGGGGATATCAAAAAGGTCAACGAAGCCTTTGCAAACCCTTATTCACTTGTGGTTGACGGTGAAATATTTACTCCCGACTGGCTTACACAGCATTCGCCGGATGATTATATAAAAAACGGAATCACATCCGACATTTTAAAGGAATATATGATAAAGATTGATATTCCGGAATTGAACTTTGCCTATGCCTCCATCGCAATCAACGCAAATGCTATTGACTGATGAATAAGCTAATACTAATAAACCCAAATGCGGCGTTTTATATGAACGCCGCATTTTATTGTTTTACAAATTCACAAATTTTCATTGACTAAACTCCCGCTTTATGTTACAATATAATGAATTGGAATGTGCGGTTTATATACTCCAAAGTACACTTTAGAAGTTTTGGTTAAAAACATTTACAAACACCCAATAAACCGTATAAAACGAAGGAGAAACTGAAATATGAAACTTGGTATAGTAGGTCTTCCGAATGTCGGAAAAAGTACGCTTTTCAACGCCATAACAAAAGCAGGTGCGGATGCGGCAAACTACCCTTTCTGCACAATCGACCCCAATGTAGGTATTGCCCTTGTTCCCGATTCACGCCTTGATGTACTCGCAAAGATGTACAACCCTAAAAAATACACCCCCGCAGTTATTGAATTTGTTGATATTGCAGGTCTTGTAAAGGGCGCGTCAAAGGGCGAAGGATTGGGCAACAAGTTCCTTTCACACATCCGTGAAGTTGATGCGATCGTTCATGTTGTGAGATGTTTTGAAAACGACGATATCGTTCATGTAAACGGTACTGTTGACCCTAAAGGGGATGTTGAAACAATAAATCTTGAGCTCATCTATTCGGATATAGAAATTCTTGAAAGAAGACTTGACAGAGATAACAAGATATTAAAGGGCGACAAATCCATTTCTTCCGAAATCGACCTTATCAAAAAGCTCCTTGAAACCTTGAACGAAGGCAAAAGTGCAAGAACTCTTGCAGGTGAGCTTTCGGACGATCAGAAGGAAATGCTTAAAGATATCCCTCTTCTCAGCATGAAGCCTATTATATATGCTGCAAACATCGACGAAAACGAGATCGCAGACGACCCGATGAACAACAAGTATTATGTAGCTCTCAAGGAACACGCAGATGCGGAAAACTCGGGGATCATCTCGATATGCGCTCAGCTTGAAGCTGAAATCGCAACTCTTGAAGATGACGAGAAGGACGAATTTTTAAAGGATCTCGGTCTTCCTTGTTCCGGCCTTGACAAGCTCGTTTCTGCTTGTTACAGCCTTCTCGGTCTTATCAGCTTCCTTACAGCAGGTCCTGAAGAAGTCCGTGCATGGACAATTACAGCAGGTACCCGCGCACCTCAGGCGGCAGGAAAGATACACACAGACTTTGAAAGAGGTTTTATACGCGCCGAAATCGTAGCGTTTAATGACCTTGTTGAATGCGGTTCGCTTGCGGCGGCGCGCGACAAAGGTCTTATGCGTTCCGAAGGCAAGGAATATGTGATGAAAGACGGCGATGTTGTGCTGTTCAGATTTAATGTGTAATAAATTTTGGAGGATTATAAAATGAAAGCAAGATTACCAAAAGGTATGGGCGGCGGCCCCCAGAATATGCAGTCTATGTTGAAGCAGGCTCAGAAAATGCAGGAGGAAATGGAAAAAACTCAGGCGGAGCTTGAGGAAAAAGAATATGAAACTCAGGCAGGCGGCGGTGCTGTAAAGGTTAAAATAAACGGCAAAAAGGAAATCATATCTCTTGAAATTTCCCCCGACATTGTTGATCCCGACGACATCGAAACTCTTTCTGATGTTATAGTTGCGGCTGTTAACGATGCGATTAAAAAAGTAGAAACCTCGAATGCCGAAGCGATGAACAAAATCACCGGAAACCTCAGTGTTCCCGGACTTTTCTGATAGACTATGGAAAACAAAAGCGGCTTTGTCGCTCCTCTTGAAAGGTTGGCAGAACAATTCAAAAAGCTTCCCGGAATCGGTAAAAAAAGCGCTTACCGTCTTGCGTACCATGTGCTTGATTACAGCGATGCCCAGGCGCAAAGCTTTGCTGACGCAATACTTGATGCCAAAAGGCTTATTTGCCGTTGCAGTGTTTGTCAGAATATAAGCGACAGCGAAGTATGCTCAATATGTTCTCAGGCTAAAAGAAATAAAAACCTCATCTGTCTTGTGGAAGACCCAAGAGATGTTGCGGCAATCGAAAAGCTTGGCGAATTTGACGGAGTTTATCATGTTCTTGGCGGAGTTCTCTCGCCTCTTGACGGAAAAGGCCCCGACAAGCTCAAAATACCCGAGCTTCTCAAAAGGATTGAAGTTCTCCGAAAGGAAAACGGCGACGAATATGAGATAGAAGTAATTGCCGCCACAAATCCGAATGTCGAGGGCGAAGCTACCGCTATGTATATCTCAAGGCTTTTAAAACCGCTCGGCGTCAAAGTAACTCGCCTTGCAAAGGGAATTCCTGTCGGCGGAGACCTTGAATATGCCGACGATGTAACACTCTTTAAGGCTATCGAGGGTAGAGTTGAAATGTAATGAATTAAAAAGGAGCTGTAAAAAATTACAGCTCCTTTTTTACATCCCTTTCTTAATCTGTATTTACTTCTCCCTTTATTTTGTGTATAATAATTACAGAAAACAAAAGGATATTTAAAGTAAAATATGAGAAAAGTTTCTTTTTTGATAACAAATGAATATGACGGGATGAAGGTCGGCGATATATTAAAGCGAATGAACATTTCCTCAAGGCTTCTTCCCGAACTTAAGCGCACAGGCGGAATACTTTTAAACGGCAATATCGTAACCGTCAGAGAAAAGATAAAAGACGGCGATACCGTATCTGTCGTTCTTTATGAGGAAAGCTCCTCCGAAAATGTTATACCGACAAATATATCTCTTGATATCATCTACGAGGATGAGGACATTCTTGCGGTCTGCAAGCCGAAGGATATGCCGGTCCATCCCAGCGCCTATAATTACGACAACACCCTCGGCAACGCCGTTATGTATTACTATCGTAATCAGAAATTCGTTTTCCGCCCGATAACCCGTCTTGACAGGGATACGACAGGTATTGTCATCATTGCAAAAAACAAGCTTTCCGCCGCCATCCTTTCGGATGAAATAAAAAACGGCGATATTAAAAAAACATATCTTGCATATCTTTCAAAAACTCCGAAAGACGATGTCGGCAAGATCGAAGCTCCGATTTTGCGAGAGACGGAAAGTGTTATAAAGCGCAAAGTGGATAAAGACGGCAAATACGCCCTTACCGAATATGAAATAATAAAAAAGCTTGACGATGGCAGATGTATCGCAAAAGTTTCCCCCATAACAGGAAGAACCCATCAGATAAGAGTACATATGGCACATATAGGTTGTCCTCTGACATACGACTACCTTTACGGCACAGAAATCGAAGGAGAAACTTTATATTTACACTGTATGTCTTTGGAATTTACCCATCCTATAACAAGAGAAAAACTTATTTTGTCCTGCCCTCCGCCGGAAGACGGAGAGCTTTCACAAAAGCTTTCTTGAACTGAGTGTTTTTATGACAAAAAATGCGCCGACGGCTGTAAATACAGTTTCGGGAAGCATATATCCGCCGTTATAGAAAAGCGAATATAAATACGGGTTTGCACCGAACTGTTCAATAAAGCTTTCGGGGATCGAGTTTGCCCAGATTGTAACACCCGAAAGATAATGGCACAAAAATCTCAATGCGCAGACTCCGACCACCCCTAAAACCGAGGAAAGAGCACCTTTGTCCTTCAAAAAGCCAACAAGTCCGAGCACCGTAAATGCTAAAATGTAGTCAAGGATATAACAAACGATAAGGACAGTAGGCGTAAGTCCCCATCCGACGGCGCCCGACATAAGCGCCTGAGTTATCGAATATACAAATGCAGCTCCAAGCCCCCACAACGGGCCGTGACGAAGAGCTGCAACGCACACGGGTAACATACTCAAAAGCGTAACAGCACCGCCAAAAGGCATCTCCCACACTTTTATAAAGCTTAATACAAATGATAATGCCACCATTATGGCACATTCCGAAAGAGCTCGCAGACGGGCTTTTTCTTTTTTTACCTGAGTTTTCATTTTTATGATGATTCCTTTCGTTTTTTTGCAAACGCAACCTGCGGAAATTATTCTCCGGAAAAACAAAAACCGCCCCGAATATATCGGTGCGGTAAATCAACATAAAAACTTTTATGAAATATCTTCCTACGCCGGTATTATCCGAACAGGTTAAAAGGGTTCGGGAAAATCCCATCTCAGCCGTATGCGGATATGGCCATATCCGTAAACAGCACCCCTGATATATTCGATTGGTGCGAATGCATTGAAGAAATTATATAACAAAAAACGAATTTTGTCAATAATATTTTAAAGATTTTACTCAAAATAAGAGCAAATTTATCATTTATGTAACAAACACCCTCGTTTGGTATGATATAATCAAACCGTAGGAATTCTTCGATTATGAAAGGATTTTAAAATGGAAAAAGACATACTTATCGTAGGCGCAGGACCTGCGGGAATATTTACAGCTCTGGAAATGATAAGATGCGGCTGCAAGGAAAAAATTCTTATCGTCGAAAAAGGCAAGGCTATAGAAAACCGCCGCTGTGCCAAAGACAAATCCAAGTCTTGTGTAAGCTGTAAGCCTTATTGTCACATAACAACAGGTTTTTCGGGTGCCGGAGCTTTTTCCGACGGAAAACTTTCACTTTCTTCTGATGTAGGCGGCGATCTTCCGGGTCTTATCGGCGAAGATTATGCACAGGAAATGATAAATTATGTAGACAGCATATATCTCGAATTTGGTGCGGACACTCATGTTGAAGGCGTAAGCGATCCGGAGGCGGTAAAAGAGATAAGAAAACGAGCAATCAAAGCAGGACTTAAGCTTGTCGATTGCCCTATCCGCCATTTGGGCACAGAAAAAGCACAAGAAATATACTATTCCATCGAACAATTTCTTTTAAATAACGGAGTCGAAATTCTTTTCGGTTTCGAATGTACAAACCTTATTATGCACAACGATGTTTGTCTTGGTGCGCACATTACAGACGGAAAAATGGAATACGATGTGGCGGCAAGACAAACTATTGTTGCAACGGGAAGAAGAGGCGCCGACTGGCTTGAACACCTTTGCACAAAATACGGTATCGCTCACGATCCCGGAACTGTCGATATCGGTGTCAGAGTCGAGGTCCGCAACGAAGTTATGGAACAGGTAAACGAAGTTCTTTACGAATCGAAGCTTATCGGCTATCCTCATCCTTTTAAAAACAAAGTGCGTACCTTCTGTCAGAATCCCGGCGGTTTTGTAAGTCAGGAAAATTACGACAACGACCTGGCGGTTGTAAACGGACATTCCTATAAAGAAAAGAAATCTTCAAATACAAACCTTGCGATTTTGTGTTCCCACAACTTCTCTACCCCCTTTAATCAGCCGATTGCATATGCGCAAAAAGTCGGCGAGCTTACAAATATGCTTGCAAACGGTCATATTCTTTGTCAGAGATTCGGTGATATTTTGGACGGTAAGAGAACCTGGCCGAAAGAGCTTGCACAGTCAAATCTGCGCCCGACACTCCCCGATGCTGTTGCGGGAGATATTACAGCTGCGATGCCCTACCGCGCGATGACAAACATTATCAATTTTATCCATGCGGTAGACGAAGTTGTTCCCGGCTTTGCATCAACAGAAACTCTTCTTTATTCTCCCGAGCTTAAGTTTTACAGTAACCGTATAAGAATGGATGCGGATTTCAACACAAGTATAAAAGGTCTTCATTGTCTGGGTGACTCAAGCGGTTGGACACGAGGTCTTATGATGGCATCTGTGATGGGAACAATTATGGGAAGAAAGCTTGCAAAAGACAGCTTATAAGATAATTCGGGAGGGAAATTCCCTCCCGAAATTTATTTCAATATTTTCTCAAAAAAGGGTTGACAAAACATTCTTTAGGTGGTATAATAGCTCTTGTTGATAAGATCTGGGTGTGGCTCAGGTGGTAGAGCGCTACCTTGGGGTGGTAGAGGCCGTGGGTTCAAGTCCCGCCACTCAGACCAAAAAATACCGATACCTTTTTGGTGTCGGTGTTTTTTATTTTGTAGGGACTTGAACCCTAAGAGGGCTTTTTGCGTAATGAAAACAGCCTAAATGGCTGTTTTTAGCAAAAAGGTGCGAGGCCTTTAGGCTGAGCAGTGCAGATCGCATTGCGATATGCGTCCCGCCACTCAGACCAAAAAAATCTCTGTACCGTATGGTGCGGAGATTTTTTTATTTTGAAGGGACTTGAAGCCTTTCACAATTATTGAGAAAATCAAAAAGGAACTGTAAAATTATACAGTTCCTTTTTATATGCTTCGTATAATATTTATGCCATCTGAGCCTTCATTTCTTTTTTATGCATATACATGGCGTGGTCTGCCTTTAAGAAAACATCAGTATATACATGGTCTATAGACGAATCGAAAAGCGCAACGCCTCTTGCTATTGATACATCAACCCTTTTATCGCCAACTTCAATGTAATCAGCAGAAAACGCTGCATCCATTTTTTCGATAAGTGTCCTGTAATTCTCAAAATCTCTTCCCTTCAAAACAACTGCAAATTCATCTCCGCCTATTCTGAAGATCGCACTTGTTTTAAATGTATCTGTGAGTATTTTTGCCGAGTGTATAATAAGCTCATTTCCGACATCATGTCCATAGGTGTCGTTTGTTTTCTTGAGATTATTTATATCAGCCACTATTACACCAAAGGAAGGATTTCCAAGATTTATTTCCTTATTAAGCTGTTCTATTGCTTCGGTATAAGCTGTGCTGTTTTTTATACCTGTAAGAGAATCTCTGAACGCAAGGGCGTTTATATATTCAGAATACTCGCGTATTTTTCCATATGTATCATTAAGCACACGGGAAAGAATACCTACTTCATCTTTCGAATCAATAATAAATTCTACTTCCTGTATTCCGGATGAAATATTTCCTGCCGCCTTGGTTAGTTCCTTTAGAGGCTTAACAATTCTGCTCGTCACCCAAAATGTATAAATAATCGAAAGAACAAGTACTACTAAAAACGCGATTACTATATGGGTAAGCATCGGGCGTATACCGCTTTGGATATCTTTATATCCCGCGCGAAGTTCAAGGTTCATTCCGTTTACAAGAGCCTGTGTTGCCTTTGTATACTCGCCGTAAATCTCGGTTTTTTTGGATGTATTATAACAGGTTTCCATATCCTCTCCGATAAGAAGGGCACAGCCGTTTTCATAAACGGAAATGCTGTTTACCCGGTCAAGCAGATAATCAAAGTCCATATTAAATCCCAAAATACCGACAAAATCATCTTTGCTGTATACCGGAAGAACATACGATACAACCATTTCCTTTGTAAAACGGCTGGGATGAGGTTCTACCCACGAACCGCCTATCGGACTTTTAGCGTTACTGTACTCTACGAGCTCCTCGTCGGTTATAAGAGAAAGTTTTGAAAAATCATCTTTGGAAAGTTCATATACGCTGCCGTCTTCCATATATTGACAGTAAAAACCTGATGTTATCCCTGTAAGTTCAGGTGAAAAGCAAAGATAATAAGAACTTGCTCCGGAAGTGTTATATGCCACTTCATCAAACAGATGACGAATTTTTTCCGTATATTCTGCAAGGTATTCTTGGTCGGAAAGCGACCCGGAGCTTATAAGCTCATGTGATACGTAATGTTCCATTATAGCTACAGATTTAACAAAATCATTAAGCATATCATCAATTTGTGCCACTTCTTTTTGTGCCACATTATTTAAAATTCTGTCAGCATCTTTATGCATTATTTCATGTGTTATTGTAACTGAGATTGATGTCACTATCAAAGTGATGACAACAAGTGCTGAAATTACAACAAAAAGTATTTTGCCTTGTATGGTTTTCAATTTTTCTTCTCCTTGGTTTTGCTTATTTCCGTGTTTGTTGTTTCCTCAACTTCTGTGAGTATTCTGTGGTAACCTTCAAGCATAATCTTTTTGCTTTCATCTTGTGTGCGGATACCGCTGCTTCTCACATTCACTATTCCAGCGGTCGGATGATTCCAACGATATTCAAGCTGTACCGCCTTTTCGCCTTTTTTCATCACGCCGAATGAATTAACAACATATTTGATATCTTCTTTTAAAATACGGCTATACCAGTAATCATAGCAGTCAACTGCAGACAACTTTTCCGAAAGGCCGAGAATATGTTCCATAACGCTGTCTACATAAAGCTCATATCGGTTATTTATTTCATCAATACGAATTATCCACAAGCCGATATTATTTTTGTGAAGAATATTTTTCGCATCAAAATGTATTGCTCCGAATTCCTCTTTGAATCGCTGTATCTCTTCAAGTGCTTTCGTTCTGGCCTTATATTTCTCGCAAGCGGGCAAGATATATTTCTCCTCTATCTCCTGAGCTGTCAGCGGTTTATCGAAAAGATATCCCTGGAAAATATCTGCCTGTAAAGGTTCAAGTATTGAAAGCTCTCTTGCGGTTTCAACACCTTCGCAACAAGCGTCGATCGAATTTGTCTTTGCAAATTCAATAACATTGCTGATAAGGCGGTAATTATAAGTATTCTTTTCTATCTCTGTTACAAAGCTTCGGTCTATTTTTATTTCATTGACATCAAGCTGCTTGAGATATCCGAGGTTAGAATAGCCTGTTCCGAAATCATCTATTGAAAAACGAACACCGTACGATTTTATATATTTGATGATCTCGTAATAATGCTTGTTTTCATTAAGCTGTATAGTTTCGGTAAGTTCTACCGTAAGAGCACTTCCGGGCAATTCTGTTTTTTTCAGTGCATTTATGATCTTATCTCCGAGTCTTGAATCATCAAACTGAACTGATGAAAAATTGACAGCTACCTGAAGATCGGGGATACTTTTACGCCATTCTTTACACTGCAAAAGCGAATTTTCAAGTACCCACATTCCGACAGGATCAATAAGCCCCGTTTGCTCAAGAATCGGTATAAATTCGTCGGGAAACACTTTCCCGCGTTTTGGAGAATTATATCGAACAAGTGCCTCTACTCCGTAAAGTTCATATGTTAAGCTTTTTATCTGCGGCTGATATTGAATTTCAAAGCCTTCAAAGTTGTTCTGTACGCTCTCCTTTAGTTCTTCGAGAAGTGTAAGTTCGCATATTCTCTGATTTATCTGATCGGAAGAAAAGAATTCAACTTGTGTGCTTGAATTCTGCACAGCATTGTGCATTGTGATATTTACAGAGTCAATTACTTGCGATACATCTATGAAAATGCTGTCGTCAATCGGAACTACTCCGGCAAAAACTGTGCATTTTTCGTTCATTCTGCCAGAAATCTCTTCGTACAGTTCTTGTATTTTTTCCATACCGCAACGGCTGATAATAATCGCAAACTTATTATGCTCAGTATGGTATGATTCCTCAACAAGTTCCAATTCTTCGAAAATGTCAGCCATTTCACAAAGAAGGCTGTTTCCGAAATCTCTTCCGTGAGTCAAATTGATGTCTGCAAGCGAAGGAACTACAAGCATCATAAGCCATCCCTTACCGTTGTAAAGTCTGTTTTTTAAATCGGCACGAAGTTTTGTTTTATTCCAAAGCCCTGTGATGGGATTGAACAGATGGCGTAACGCCTCCTCCGACAAACGGCCTATCATAACATGCGGAGTACCGTTTTCATCATGCAAAAGCTTTCCGCGCGAATTTACCCAGACAGTTTCGCCTTTTTTGTTGAAAAGTCTGAAATTCATATCGTGCGAATCCCTTAAACCGCTTTTTATTTCTTCCAGGTCTTTGCAAAGTAATTTGCGGTCGGCAGGATGCACAACAGAAAGAAGCTCTTCGTGTGTAGTACCGCCGCTTTCCGCACTTTTCAGCTCAAATGTATCGCTGATATGGCCGAAAAACTGAATTCTGTTTTCAGGAAGATCAAACATAAACAAAAAATCGTCTGTTGTCTGATTGATCGCCGCAAGGTATTTTTTTATTGTCGAATAATCTTTTACTGAGCCTAATAAATTATCCATGGTACTCTCCGTTATACTGTATCATTGTTGCATCTTCAACACCTTCGATGGCTCTTATTTTTTCCATAAAGAATGTGTCATTGTTTTTGCAAAATACTTCGATTGCCATTTCGGTCTTTTCTTTTCTCAAAGTTTTGGATTTGATAAAGTATTTGATTTTTCCGAGAGCGCGGAGGATGTCATCTCCTGCGCTGTCCCCTGTGTAGTGAACAACAAGGATATAAATCCTTCCCTTTTGCTGTTTGTTGTAAAAAATCATTATCATTGCCGTCATAACAATTGCGGCAACAACTACAAGCATATACATTCCCGCGCCCGATGTAATACCTGTTGTGATCGCCCAGAAAAGATACAAAAGGTCAAGCGGATCTTTTACCGCTGTACGGAAACGGACAATTGAAAGGGCACCGACCATACCGAGCGATATTACGATATTTGTACTGATTGCAAGAGTAACCATAGCTGTAAGCAATGTCATACCCACAAGGGTTATGGCAAAACTTCTTGAATAGATTACACCTGTATAAAACTTTCTGTATACAAAGTAGATAACCGCACCCATAATAAGCGCTGTTATAAGGCCGAGCGCTATATTTGTTATGCCGGCACCGTCAAAAGCACCGGACTCAAGTATTGATTTTTTTATAAAATCCTGTACACTCATAGTCTTCCTCCGAATTAATTTTCATACCAGTATTTGAAGCTGTTCATATATTCTGTTTTTTCGTAGCAAAGCACATATTTTGATACCGCCGTAAATTCCGATGCTCTGTCGGGAAGAACATCTCTTACAAAACGAGGTAAAAATTCGGTATATTTTACCTCCATTACACATTTGCCCGGTTCGAGTACGGGTAATGTAGGAAGAGTGTCATCAAAAATATCATAGCTTCCGATGGCTGCTCTTACATCCATATCGAATGTTATGCGAACAGTCCCCGCATCGAGTATCCACGGTTCTCTGTCGTAATCGACGATAGTACGGGGCCGCATCATATTACTGACACATTCAACATAAAACTCGCGGCAAAGCGGGTATTGGCTATGTAAAAGAAAGTCATAATCTCCGTCAAGTATCTTATATACTTCATCTCTTGTGAGTTTTGCCGCTTCTTTGAAGATATAGCTTCCGAATTTCTTTTTTCGTTCCAGCTTGATACTGCTGTCAGAGCAGTTATAGATACGGATACGATACTTTTTTCGCTCAAGTACGCCCGCATCCTTTTCATCGTATGCAGTGTTAAAATAGTCGTCAAAATAAAGACTGCGTATCATATATCCGCCCGCTTTTGCATGTTTGTCAAGCTCTAAAAACGGAGGAAGCCTTTTACAGATAAGCTCTTTCTGAGCCATATCGATAAGATACTTCCATTCGTGTCTGTATCTTTCAGTCTTCGACATAAACATCCTCCACAATGTTGCGGTTTGCGTCTACATAGAAGCATTTTACACCGTATACTTTACCGTTTTCTACTATATAGGAATCGAATGCTGTCTGAGTTTGTCCGCCGGAGTCTTTTGCAGTTACACGAATGAAATATTGTCCCTGCGGCGGAACATCGAACTGAACGGTAGGTATTTTCAAATCAGTCATTTTTATAATGGGATTGTTAAAAGTATAATCGGAAGCAAGTTCAAATGTATAGGAGATCATTTCGCTGTCAAAGGTGTAAGAAGCCTCCCACAAAAGATTAGCTTTTCCGTCTTCAACCGTCGGAACACCTATATAAAAGGGCATCGGCTTTTCGTAGGACTCTTTATAACTTATGTAATTGCTCTTAATTTCCGGCACAATTGAATTTACAACCGCATCATACTGAACGGGAGTTATCGGCATATAGCGAGCATCCTTTCCCGAAAAGACAAGCGGCTTTAAAAGCTCGGAATATGTTTTTACATATTCTTCAACTCTTCCGTCCAAAAGCTTTTCGTAAAGGTCCTCGACCGCCTCGTCAAGCTTTTCACGGTACAATTCGGATTTAAGACAACGCTTAAAAAGGACATTTCCCCAATAGTTACTTACTCCGTTTTCCCACTCTGTATAATCATTTCTGCCAAGAAGGGCATATTGTCCTCTGTTCAGCATACCGTCAAGGTCCCATGAAAGGATATAAAAGCGGTCGCCGTTTAATGGGCTGTACATATAAAAGTTTCGGTTCTGGGTATCAACATTTCCAAGTAAAATCTGGAATGCCATCCAGTAAGCTATATTTTCTATATCAAGATCCTCTTCGAGTATCGTTTCGATGGGGATAGAATAATCGTTGATTCTGTCAAGCAGGCGAATAAGCTTTGTATGGTCATCATCGCCCTTGATCTCAAGTATTTGTTCGAATGCTGTAAGATTGTATCTTTGGTCGTCTTTCAGAACTATAATATCTTCATAACGGTAAAACTCACACAGATTTATTTTGTAAAGATGGCCTTTTTTATCAAGACCGTGACGCTCGAGCGCAGTTTTATTAAGCTGTTCGACCTGTGTATATATACCGTAATCCTCAAATTTCGCATCATTACCCGAGGTCAGATCCTTTACATAAAGATGCACAAAAGTGGTACGAAGACTCATAAGCTCGTCAATGCCTGTGAGAAGATCAAATCCTAATTTGTTTCGGAATCTGAGTCCGTCGCTTTGATGTTTGTTAAGAGCAATTGTCGTCTGACCCCGCCAATCGCCTTTATTGTCTTTAAGCTTAATTTTATAGTTTTTCTGTACATTTCGGCTGGAGGACTGACCTCTGATTTGCACGGTACAGTTGGGAGCAACATGACCGTAACCCAGTTCCCCGGGTATAAGGCCGTTTTCATCTCCGACTTGTATGAGCCCGGCTATCTGGTATCGGTCAACACCCATTTCCTCATAATCGTATGCGGAATATGTGTTTATTTCTTCCCATGTGTGGTCGGTGTTCTCAGCGGAATTGCCGTAGGAAACCGTAAGATACATTGTTACGATCTCGGTATTGTCAAGATTCTCATAAATAAGGTTTTTGTCGCGTATATGTATATCTTCCTCTGTATTTATCTCATCTTTTTCGATCACCATACCGAAATCTGTGTCTATCTCACTTTCAAATTTTTCTCCGCAGCCGGAAAGACACATTGCTGAAAAAAGCATCACAAATATACAAATAAAGGATAATTTTTTATTTTTCATTATTACTGCCCTCCAGTTTATCTTCGAGAAATTCGCCAAGACGCGAAAACATTCCTGATCTGTCCTCGCCGACAAGCGGCTGAACAGACAAAATGTAATACGGCAGCCGCTTTGTAAAATAGTCAAGCCGCAAAACTGTACAAACCGCAAAAACAAGCGATGCAAAAAGGAAGCCGAATCCGTAATATACTTGCGAGAAAAACAGCGATATTATTGTAAAAATCACAGTTGTTGCCGCAAAAGCCGCTGTGGTAACAAGCGTTCCCGTATAATCGGTAAAGTAAAGAAGTATCAGCATCAGCATATTTCCGACAGCGTAAATTCCGTATGCAACGCAAAGTGTGCGGAAGTATCCTCGCATAATTTCATTGAAGCCCAAAGGAAGCAGATCAAGAAGATATCCGCCGAGCGCAATTACGACGGCTGTGAACAAAAGCTGTTTCAATGCCGTATAAAAAATTTCGGTTTTAAGAGTTCCGAGCATTTCCTTTTCTGCTTGTTTTATATTGTCAATTGTTCCTTTATCATTATAAAGGCTGTAATGATTTCTGTATTTGGGATAGAAGTTTACCTCTACAGACACCACAAAATTTACCGTAGTCATAAGGGCTGTCATAAATGCCAGCAGCGCAGGAACATCATGCCAGGGTGCACCGTAAAAAAGTCCGTGTACCCGTACACCTATATCGGAAAACCACATAATTACGAGATGGGAAAACATACCGATATTCATAAAAAGTCCCGAAAGCGCAAGGGGTAAAAACGAATCTATCCATTTTAAAAATGTAAATGCTCCCAAGGTTGTATGAGGAAAATATCTGTGTAAAAGGATAACATTCCAAACAAGCATTACTCCATATCCGAGAGTAACTGCAAAAAGCAGGGATTCAATTGCGGGAAGACAAAGCCACAAAAGCCATCCGCCGACAATAAGACTTACAGCAACAGATGTCAGAAATGAAAGAAATATTCCCTTATAGTCCTTTATCGCCGAAAGAAAACTCATCGCATTCCAGACAATAATAAGTTCGCCGAAAAGTATGAAGCAAAGTATCCCTTGCAAAGCCGTAGCTCCCGAAAAAATCAGAAAAATTCCGTAAAGGATACATCCGATAGACAGCATTATAACCGTCGAACCCCAGAACGAGGGAAGCACCGCTTCTTTCTTCTCTTCAAAAAGCATATCCGCCACATATCTTGTTACGACCATAGAAAAGAAGGATGTAACCGTAACCGAAGCAAGGAGAGTATATGTTATCATACATATAAGAAGCTCCCTTTGGTAAAGCGCAGTATTAAAAAATATGCAAAGCATCGTAATTCCGATAAGAAGAAGCACACCGAGAAGCATCGGGCCTGTACATATTACCGCCGCATATCCGTATGCCTTACAAGAATTCAGCACACCTTTTTTGGCAAATAGTTTTTTTAGTTCAAAACCGATCCCGGCCATTCGTTTTCCACCTCTTTATAGAGATCTCTGTATTTTGTAAGCATAATATTGTATCTGAAATACTCATACGCTCGTTTTTGTCCTATTTCGCCCATTTTAAGACGAACTTCTCTTGATTCGCATAAAAGCTCCATCGCATCGGCAAGTTTTTCTCTCTGCATAGGAGGAGCAAAATATCCCGCTTTTCCGAGATTGTCTCCCGGCTTTCCGTTTAAAAGCTCGCTGCAGCATCCGACATCGGTTGTAACCGCAGGACGCTGTGCTGCAAAAGATTCAAGAACCGATAAAGGCTGTCCTTCCGAAATGCTTGTAAGCAATGTGAAATCAAGCTTTTCAAAATATTCGATTATATTTACCCGTCCTGTGAAAATTATTTTATCTTCAAGGCCAAGCTGTCTTACCAAAGCATAACATTCATCGGCATAATCCTGATCGTCAACACCGCCCATTATGTGAAGTCTGACATTATCTTTTCTTGCACAAAGCTCGAAAAATGCGTATATCATTGTTTTTATATCTTTGATGGGTGCAAGTCTTACAACCGCACCGATATCGACAAACCCGTCATCTTCTTTAAGAGGAATATTGCAAAGTCTTTCGTAGCTGATGCCGTTTTCGATAACTCTGCATTTTGACGGATCGCATCCCATATCTATCTGTGTATGCATCGCCCTTGTGAAAAGCGAAGTTACACGGAATGATCTTTCATATGCAAGATCTGAAAGCATATAAAAGAAATCTATCCAATGCGGTTTAAAAGCTCTTGCCACCCATTTCGCACGGATTATTTCTTCTTCCCTTTCGCGGGTATAGATTCCGTGTTCTGTAAGAAGCATCGGCTTTTTCATAATATACGACGCCATCGACGCCAAAAGGCCGCCGTATCCTGTACATATTGCGTGATAACAATCGGCTTTGGGTATTCTTGTACCCATCAGATAAAGAACCGGCAAAAGACGGGATCTTACAGAATGGAATGTATCTGAAAATGCGATAAAAGGGAAATCCCTTTTACAGGTTTCTGTAAGAGTTTCAAGAAAGCTTTCGCTTTTAAGGTATGACATAGGATTTATACGGCGCACCTGATACATTTCAAAAAGAAGGTTCCAATCAGGCTTGTCCGAGGAAACAAGGCGTCTGAGCGCCTCCTTTTCCTTTTCGTTAAAATGATGGTCAAATATCCCCGAATCCTTTACTCTCAGTGCATCGTCGAGAAATACCTGCTCGACTTCCACAACATTCTGCGGAAGAGTATATACAAATTTATCTTTGTCCTGAGCTTTTGCACCAATTACCCAAAGCACAAATTCGTGTTCGGGCATTTCGTTTATGTATTGATGCATCCAGGTGGAAACGCCTCCGTTGATATACGGATAACAGCCTTCCAAAACCAAACAGATCCTCACGGTATACTCCTATTTCAAAGTTATTTCAACAACAGGTTCAGTTGCCGCAAGCAGATATAATCCGCCGGTTTGATGTGTCAAAGTTGCACCCTTTACATTTTCGGGTGTCTTTTCATTAAACCGTACAAGCATCTGAACTTCATCGTAAAAATTATCTATTGTTATTTTAACGCAGTCTTCATAAATTTCTGTCTTTGCCGACGCTGCAACATACCTTTGTACCGCCGCCGAGGTTTCGGTACCCGTCATATTGCGAAGACCTTTTGCCGAACCATAAAGCCATGACAAAAACGAATTGAATCTTTTTTTCATTTCTCCCCAGCCAAGCTCCGCTCCTCTTTCGGGGTCAAGAGCATCGTCGGGGTGAGTAAAATGGGAATTGATAAAATGCAGATTAAGCTCGGATACAGCTGCAAGGCTTTGGAAATCATCAAGAATAAATCCTGAAATTACACGGGGCTGATCGACAATTCCGTTTTTATCCACATCAAACTCCTGCATACAGCCAAACTGCAGTTCACCATATGCCTCATCGTCAAAATAAATTCCCGAGATTGTTCTTATTTGAGGATATTCCTTTATTAAGAAATCTCTTCCCTCGTCTGCCAAAAGGTTTGACGGCGGAACATACAAGGCGAATTCTGTATCGGGGAAAAGTTTGTCGCATAGATCAACAAGCTCATCAAAAGCTTTCTTCATCGCCTCTTCCGATTCCCATATCTTATACGGAAATACAGACATATAATCGCCGTAAAGACAAAGGGGCTGATGGTTATATCCGTGATATCCCAACTCTCCGCCTTTTCGGAGAAGCATATTCCCGAAATTTAAAAATGTGCCTGTATCGGGCTTTGCTTCAAGCGTTCCGTCTACATTATCGTCATACGATTCGATGGCAAGACCCGTATATTTAATACCGTATTTATCGGCAAAATTCAGCATATCCGGCCACCAGATATTTATGTAAAAATCACGGATCGTCGTCTGATAATCGCGCATAATATATTCGCTGTTGCCGCTCGGTATCTGCGACGGGAAATCGTCAAGATAATATACCGATGCATTTATGACGGGATATGCACACACATCAGAAAGAAGGCTGTACGATGCCGCATAAAACCCGCGCATTGCCTTTTCATATATTCCGATATTGTCAACTACAAATATGCCTTCTCCGTATTTCGTTCTCCATACAAGCGGGACACCATTCTCATTTTCTGCTGCTGCATAAACCTTTGCGTTATCTGACAAAACTACTGTCTTTGCACATTCAAACGGATTTGAAAGTCCGAAAGCCCGGCCGCCGCCTATCATAAATCCTTCGTTTAGAAAGATACTTTCAACCACATAATACTCGGGTGCGACATCGTCAATCCCGATCATCTGGATAATTGCCGAGGAATAGGCGTTTGATTCAAGTGTAAGCGGAAACCAAGCGGCGCCGCCGTTATGAACCCACTCTACAAGATCTATCAAAGACCCACCCATCGGGGAAAGATCTGCAAGAAGTACGATAACTTCCGAAAAGCCTTCGAACGAAGGAATGCTATCCTTTGAAAGGTCTATATCCTTATATCCGACCTTCATATCGTTGAGAATACAAAAGAACTCCTCGTATGCGTCAGATGATGCGGCATCCCCGCTGTCACGCAAAAGAAGCGCCTTTTGCGGAAGGACAGAATATACTTCTTCTTTGGTAAAAGTATTTTCGTCGGGCAAAAATTCAAGCTGTCTTTGAAATCGGTTTGCCTGAATACCGCTCAGTTCTATAAACAGTATTGTTGCAATAGCCAAAAACACAAAGAGTATTGCAAGAATTCCCTTGTATTTGAATTTGTATATCCGATGTATCAATTCGTCCAAAACGCAAGTGCCTCCTTTGTTTTTGACGATAAGTAAATATGGCTGTTTTCAACTTTGGTTATGAATTTTCTTATTTCATCGCCTTTATTGAGCGAAGCTAAATACTGTATGTTCAAAAGTATATATTCGTCACAAGCCGGCCATTTTTCGCCCATTATCGAAATAATATTTTCGGCGGAATAAAAGTTTTTGCGCTTTAGTTCATTTTCCGCAAGCCGGGCGTAGTCAGAAATATCTTCGGAAACTTCAATCTTTTTGTGCATCAGTTGCGAAAACAATTCTCTGTTCATAACTTCAACCTGACCCTGCATAAGGTTCTGAGATAAACACCCCCATAAGAAATCGCAGTATTCGGAAAGAACCTTCATATCGTTGGGATTTGCATTATACTCGTTGTCAAGCTTTTGAAGCATATAGTCGTTTTCTTTTGATATTTCCACCATCGCAGTTACTGCATAATGAACAACTTCTGTATCGTCGTTGTTGCCCGCCTTTTGCAAAAATTCGACATAATCTCCCGGATTGTCATTCAAAACATCCATAATAAGAGAACGGCGTTCTCTTGCGGAATTTATGATAAGCGCCTCTTCTATCGGGACTGTCATATCAGACCTTTTGTCATCTACTGTAATACTTCGGTAAAGCTCTGACTCAAGCTTTAACTTTTCCACATCAATTTCCGCCGAATCATCAGCGTCAAAAGCGATCTGGAAATGCAAGATCATAACAATAAGCGGTCCCCAAAAGGGAAGAAAAAGCGCAACGAAAAACATATATTTATGTACCGACAAAATTTCGAATTGAATTCCCAGGAATATAAGCAGGCACACCAAAAGATGCAAAACCGCCGGTATTATGTAAATCATATTTCGCCTTTCTTATTTCAGTACGGTTGTAATAATATCAAGATCCTTAAAGCGGGGTAAAATAAAATCAAGATCCTTTTCGGACGCCTGCGAAAGGATAAGTCTTAGTTTTCCGTCTTCCGTAATTCCGAGGATATCGGTAGTTCTTATCTTTCCCAAAAGCATAGCGTCTGCCTCCTGCAAAGTATGTCCGTTTAAATCAAACTCAAATATTATGTTTGAAGAAACTTTTTTCTCGGCAAGCGCTGAGAAGTTTTTCATACACTCTGCAAAATATTCCGCATTCATAATACGGGTTCCTTTAATATACTGTTTTTCTATCAAAGCTGTGTTATAATCATACGCGCGCAAAAGCGACATCTGTACAAGGTCACGCAATATCTTGAAAAGGTTCACATAATAAAGCGATCTCTGGTCAATGTCGGCATGCCACAAAAAGATCATAAGTATCAACTCTTCACCTCTGTATACTCCTGCGGCATACATCGGATACTCGCTTTTAAGCTCTGTGTTTTTCCATATACCGCCGTCTTTAAGCTGTTCGATAACCGGTGCGTATGCATCTACCGAAACAGAACGGGCAGCAACATCAAGAAGATCTCTTGATGCAACTTCAAGACGGCCGAAGGCTGTATTTTGCTTAACCGAATATACTGTTATACTTTTGTTTTCAAGTATCTCTTCAAAGGTTTCTATAATTCTCAGATAAAGCTTTTGAGGGGCGACTGTATTAAGCCGTCTTGTGATATCGAATATCTTGCCGAAGCTGTCCTTGGAGCTTATTATCTGCTTTTTGAGCTCCTTTTTGTCTTTTAAGGTATCTTCGTATATTTCTGATGTGAAAATCAACTTGTCTTCAAGCAGTTTGTTTTGTTCTTCAAGAAACTTGTTATGATCCTCTTTTTTGAGATTTACATAACCGCAAAGTGCTCCGACCAAAAAGAAGAATACGAATGCCAGCCAGTTTGTCGGTTCATAAAAAATGGTAAACGCATTTGTACCTGCCGCAATTTTGGCAAAGAAATATGAGATACTCGAAAGAGTTGCCGCCGCAATACCGTATGAAAGGCCGTAAAGTGTCGCCATAATAACAATAAATATTGTGCGGAAATCAACAATCGCAAAAATCACCGCGGAATCGGTTATATGTATAAACAGTTCGGAAAGCAAAAACAAAAGGATAAGTTCAACTGTTTTTATGATAGGAGAATGGGTTGCTATCCAATCTTTGATTTTGTCAAATAAGCCTTCTTTTTTCTGCTGTTTTGTAGAAAGATAAAGCTCATACTGTTCTGCCAGTTCCTCAATAATCGAAATTTTTGCAAACCAACCGTATTCGCTTCTCAGCGCAGTATTTATTGTTTTGAGTATTCCGGAACATTTGGATTCCACAAAATGTATTTTAGCATTTTTATCCAGCTGATAAATTCTTTCGGCAAAATCCGAAAATGTAATGCCGAACTCGTCACCCACACTCAAAATACCACTTCCGGCCTTCCAGTTATCAACAATACGGATGATAAGCTCTGAAAGATCGCAAAGAGAGAGGAAATGCATTCTGGAGGATGCGGCTTCGTGCATTTCTACGGTTTTTTTGTTGTATATAGCGTCAAAAACTTTATAAAGAAAATCTTTTTTATATGTTCCCGAATATAGATACGGGATCTGTACAGTTTTTATATCAAGCGAATGATTTTTTGTATAAAAATCGCAAAGCTTTTCGTTGGCAGATGCCATTATCGCCTTATCGGTTTTGTCCGCAAAGGATGAATCAAGCGGTGAAAGATAGAGTATTTTAGTGCCTTTCTGAAGCTGTGCCGAATACTGCAGAACTTCACGCAGCTCTTCCGCATCATTTTTATCGGTAGAATGAAAACGCAGCCCTGCAGAAAAGAATACCACAAGGTCAAATTCATATGTTTCAAGTATTGCTTTTATTGACGGTTTCCGTACACGGAAAAGCTTTATCTTATCGGTTTTTCCAAGTTCTCTGTTGTTAACCACCATAACTTTGCTTTGCGGGAAAGTGGTCTTTACAAATTCTTCGGTAATATATCCTGTATTTCCTATAAGCAAAACTCTTTTAAGACGGATATCCGAAAAATCACCGATAACGCTCCTCTTTCTTTGAACATTTTCTCTGAATGTGACAAGCTCTCTGTGATTTACGACCCGCATAAGACATTCGACAAGCTCTTCGTCGAATGTTCCGCACATTCCGCTTGAAATCATCTGGAGAGCAACATCCTGCGAAAAGGCTTCTTTATAGCTGCGGGAACTTGTAAGAGCGTCATAAGAATCGGCGAGTGAAACCGCCTGCGCCCAAAGGGGGATTTCCTTTCCGCGCAATCCGTCAGGGTAGCCTGTACCGTCAATTCTTTCGTGGTGATATCTTGCAATCTGCGCAGCATACTCGATAGTTTTATCGCTTATATCTTCGTGCTGTGCTGTGCGGATGATCTGTTCGCCGAACACCGCATGTTTTTTAACAATATCATATTCAACCGGTGAAAGAGTACCCGGATAATTGAGAATACTCTTCGGAATCTGAAGTTTGCCTATATCGTGAAGCGTACTTGCTGTTGATATTGCAGCAATATCCTCTTCCGAAAGGGATATTTCGGGCTTATATACACAAAGTTCACAAAGGAGATATTCACAGATCTTCATTACATGATATATATGATATATGCTCTCTCCGTTAAGCTCTCTTTCTTCCGCATCCTCGGCAAGATATTCTGTTTTTATCTTGTTTATGCCGTTTTCCGAATACAAAGAAAGAATAGGTGATCCTTGCATTTTAAATATCTCCTTCCTGCGAAATTTTATAGTTATCGCATTATGTCATAAAACTATACATTATAATTATATAATGCATTTATTAAAAAAATGTTAACAATGAAGTTTTTATGCCCGCAATCGACAAAAAACAGGCGATAAAAATCGCCTGTTTTTTCAATATTAGTATTTTTACCGATTGGAAACCTTTTTTGATTTGAACAATTTCATTATGTATGTAACTAAAGCACAAAACAGCATTGACACAGCTATACAAAGCGCATACCCTATAAGTGTATGCATTTGTATATTTCTGAAAACAAGCTCCATTATACCGACTGCAGCTATATGGGTAAGATATATCACAAGGCTGTTTTTTCCCCAGGCAGTGAAAAATGTTTTTCTTCTCGGCACAAGCACAAGAATAGGAATTCCCGCGCAGACTGCCATAACATAATGGAAGGCACGGAAGAAAATATTATACTGTCCGTTATTATAGCTAAACGAACCGTAAAGCCATTCGGAATTAATTTCCGGAGAAACAAGAATAAATACTATACACAAAGCCGCAAAAAGGATACCTGCGGTAATTCTTACCGACTTTCTTCTGAAGCGTTTTAAAAAGTCGGTCTGCGATTTCTCCCTGTCGTATTTCTTTGCAAAAAATCCTGTCATAAAATATGGATAAAATACGATTATTCTTGAAAAGGATACGAAATATCCGACCGAATCGTCAAAACCGAAAAGACAAGATATGATTATAGATATTAGTATTGTCGGAATTCTCCACCAAGCACCTATCTTATCAAGCAGAGGTGTTGTAAGCCTCCAGAAGCAGAGGGCAAGAAGATACCACAAAATCCATACCGGCGTCGTTGCCTGAATAACCTGCATCGAAAAAATGCAATATATAAATTGGCATATGACATACGGAATGAGTATCTTTTTTACTATTTTATCAGTCGAACTTGAGGCAAGATATCCCGAACAGAAAACAAACAGCGGCATATGGAAAAGATATATAAGCTTATATCCCGCAAGGGTGTTTCCCATCGGAAGTCTTTCGAGAAGATGCCCGAGAACCACAAGAACGATAAGAATACCTTTTACATTATCCCAGAAATTCAAACGGAAAAAAGATTCTTTATTCATATCTTTTTCGTCCGTTTATATATCGTTTCTTACAATATCTTCGAAAGTTTCGCGCTTTACTGCCACATAATCCCTTTTACCGTCTACCATAATGATGGGAAGACGGGGAATTCTGTTGTAGTTTGATGCCATTGAATAGTTATATGCGCCTGTTGTAAGAACAGCGATTATATCGCCTCTTTCAACAGAGGATGGAAGATATATGTTTTCCTGTAAGATATCTCCGCTTTCACAGCATCTTCCGACAACAGAACAAAGAAAATCGCAATTTTCGTTCATTTTGTTGGCACAAACAACTGTGTATTCGGATTTATAAAGCGCATATCTGGGATTGTCGGGCATTCCGCCGTCTACAGAAACATAATTCTTATATTCGGGAATCCGTTTTACCGAACCTGCGGTATAAAGGGTAAGACCTGCATCGGCCACAATGCTTCTTCCCGGTTCCATACGGATAGCGGGAAGATCTATTCCGAGCTTTTTGCATATCTCGTTGAGAGTTTCCGAAACAAGCTTTATATTTGCGGGAATATCGATAACGGGATCGTTTTCTGTATAACGGACACCGTATCCTCCGCCGAGATTGAGTTCCTTTGTAATAAAGCCGTATTTGTTTTTCATATCGGCAACAAACGAAAGCATAGTTTCTGCCGCCGCAATATATACATCAGAGTCAAAGACCTGTGAACCCACATGACAATGGAAACCGCAAAGGTCAATATTTTCCTTTGAAAGAGCAATATTAAATACTCTCTCAGCCTCGCCTGTGATTATCGCAGATCCGAATTTTGAATCCACTTTACCTGTTGCAACAGCCTCGTATGTATGAGGATCAATACCGGGTGTAAGGCGGATAAGTATTTTCTGAATAATACCCTTTTCTTTTGCAATTCGGTCTATTACGCATATTTCTTCTTCGTTATCGGCAACAAAATATCCGATTCCGCAATCTATTCCGTAGGAAATATCTGCATCGGTTTTGTTGTTGCTGTGAAAATATGCCTTTTCAAGCGGAAATCCCGCGCATTTTGCGGTATAAAGCTCACCGGACGAAACAACATCGGTACCCATTCCCTCTTCGTTTGCGATACGGTATATCTGCTTGAAGGAATTTGCCTTGCTCGCAAGAAGGGGCATAGCATTTTCTCCGAAGTATTTTTTCATACTGTCAACATATATGCGGCAGTTATGACGGATTCGCACTTCATCCATAAGATAAAGCGGAGATCCGTATTTTTTAATCATTTCGGTGGTATCTGCGCCGCCGAAAAAGAGTATACCGTCTTTTGAAACGGAAAGGTTTTCACAAATCATTTTTATCTCCAAAAGTTTATTCTACAATATCCTTCATGCTGTAAAGCCCTGCGGATTTTTCCTTGAGAAAATCGGCTGCTGCCACCGCACCTTCCGCAAAAAGTGCTCTTGTGTGTGCTTCGTGCTTGAGAGTTATTGTCTGCGTATCCGTACCGATTATAACCTCGTGCTCGCCGACAATATTTCCCATACGGATGGCATGAATTCCGATCTCTGCCTTTTCGCGCTTACGCTGTCCGCCTCTGCCGAAAACATAATATGCGCCTTTTCTTACTGTGCTTATTGCATCGGCAAGAAGAAGTGCGGTTCCCGAGGGAGCGTCAAGCTTGCGGTTGTGATGCTTTTCGATTATTTCAATATCCGCATCAGGCATAGTCTTTGCGGCAGTCTTTGCAAGCTCGCAAAGAAGCGCAACCCCAAGCGACATATTTGCCGAAAAAAATACGGGAATATGCTTTGCTGCATTTTTTATAAGTTCAATTTCCCTTTCGTCATGGCCTGTCGTAGCAACAACAACAGGGAGATTTTTGGAAACACAGAAGCTTAAAAGTTCTTCTGTTACCGTGTGATGAGAAAAGTCTATAACGACATCAGCCTCAGCTGCGGCGGCTTCGTCAAATGTGCGGTAACAAGGGGCATCGCAAACACATTCATCTTTTGAAAAGGCATCTATTCCGCAAACAAGCTGCGAATTTCTCATGCCCTCAACCGCAAGACGGGCAACCTCTTTGCCCATTCTGCCTCCGATACCGTTTATAATAATTTTCATTTTAAAAAATCCTTTCGAAAATTAGCTTATTTAAGTTCAAGGCCTGCTTTTACCATAAGTTCGAGAAGCTTCTTTTCGTTCTTTTCTTCCATAGGAGTAAGGGGAAGACGGAGATAATTTTCTCCGTAACCGATAGCAGACATCGCCGCCTTTACGGGGATGGGGTTAACTTCGCAGAAAAGTGCATCAACAAGATCGAGGTATTCAAGCTGCATTTTGCGGCTCTTTTCAACTTCACCTCTCATATATGCATGGCACATTTCGGAAGTTTCTTTAGGAAGAATGTTTGAAAGCACAGAGATTACCCCTTTGCCTCCGAGAGAAAGTACGGGAACGATCTGGTCGTCATTTCCTGAATAAATAGCTATTTTATCTCCCACAAGCTGTGCAAGCTTTGCGATCTGGGAAATATTTCCCGATGCTTCCTTGATACCGCAGATGTTGGGATGATCCGCAAGCACTGCGCAGGATTCGGGAGTAAGATTGCATCCTGTTCTTGATGGAACATTATAAAGGATACAAGGCTTTGTGGAAGCGTCAGCGATAGCTTGAAAAGACTTGATAAGTCCTGCCTGAGTTGCTTTGTTATAATAAGGAGTAACAAGAAGCATAGCGTCAGCCCCGATCTCACACGCATACTTTGTAAGATCTATTGCGTATGCAATATCGTTTGAGCCTGTTCCTGCGATAACGGGAATTCTGCCTGCAACCTTATCAACCGTAAATTTCAAAAGCTTTCTGTGTTCTTCGTCTGTAAGAGTAGAGCCTTCGCCTGTTGTACCTGCGGCAACAATAGCATCTATTCCCTGTGCTATCTGCCATTCAAGTATTTTTTCATATGTGTCATAATCAACACCGTCTTTTGTCATCGGTGTAACAACAGCTGTTGCAGCTCCTTCAAATACTGTGTTTTTCATTGTGTTCCTCCGTATAATCAAAAAAGATAGCTGCGTAACAGCTATCCCAAAAAATCGTTTGCGTAGGGCAAAAAATGCAAATATACGCTGATTTCGGATAGCTCTCCGCATTTCTGCGACAACAGGGGGGATATTATTCCCGACTGCCAGTCCGGCGCTTTACCATACACCGGCTTCGGCACCTGCCCCTTTCACATATTCACTCCGGCAAGAGTTTTTGAAAATATGCTACTATTGACAAAATGCACCTCTATCGACTTACATATTATAATATACTATTGCCCTTTTGTCAACACCATTTTGCAAAATACATCAAAAACCCTCATCCGAAAGCTTTTTAAACAGGCTTTCCGCAAGATGCTGTTTTTCGTATCTTTCCTTTTCGCAAAGTGGCAGTTTTTTGATATCCGAAAGCTTTGAAAGAATAACAAAGCTTTGTCCTTTATTTTTGTATTCTTTAATAAATTTTGCCCCGCTGTCCGAAACAGCAAGAAGCATTGCGCTTTCGGGAAAACTTTCAAGTTCTTTGCATTTAGTATGAGTAATAAGGTATATTAGCATTCTTCTCAGTTTTGCGTCTGTTATATGTTTTGCTCTAAGGCTTTCAAAAAAACTTTCAAAATCATCACATTCAAGAGCCGCTTTTTTTAGCTTCACCGCATATTCGCACGGAAGCTCACATATTTCTGATATCTCCTTTTTTTCTCCGAAAAAAATGCGCTGACAAAGTGCCGAATAATATTTTTCTTTATCTGTACGAATGATTTTCCCGCCTGTTATGTCTTTTCTTACATCCGACGGACAGTATTCCTCGCAAAGAGAAATATCCTCTCTTATACTGCTGCCCGACGCAAATTCGCCCAGAGGCTCGCCGTCGTGGGAAGCGCCTTTTCTCACTATCGGAAAAAGCTTCGGGCGTTTTCCGAAGTTCAAACACGCTTTTGCATATTCAACTGCAAGAAGACTGTTCGGTGAAGACAAAAGCTTAGATGCTTCTTTTCCGCATAAGCTTTCAAGTTCTTCCTCTCTTGCACAGGCAAAAGAAATATTTTTGTTTTCTTTTACCCTTTTTTTCACAGCAGAAACAAATTCTTTTGACAATATGGTTTCGGCAACGCTGTAAAGCTCCTCTTCGGATATCTCATTTTCGCATCCGAAGGAAAGTGCATCACACATACCCGAATTTATAAGTATTGAAACTGCACCGAGTGCAAATTTTTCGGCTGTTGCACACGAAAAAGGAAAGGGGTTTTCGAAAACCGCGTCCGCTCCGTTTTCCACCGCCCATTTAGCTCGGACATATTTGTCGGCAAAGGCATATTCTCCCCTTTGAACAAAGTTTCCGCTCATTGCACATATTACTTTTCCGCCCGACACTTCTTTTGCTTTTCTTATAAGATAGGCGTGTCCGTTATGAAAAGGGTTGAATTCACAAACTATTCCGACATTCATCTTTCATCACCGTAATATATCTCAAAAAATGTTTCTTCGTCAACAAGAGTATAGTCTTTAGGAATAGACAGCCATCCGTCGGGGATATCGTAAGAAAAATATGCTATATCCCTTTCTACGGAATCTTCTCCCATCGAATCTACTATTGCGGCAATTTCACCGTTTTCCTCAGTAAATATCCTGACGGTACAATCTTCTCCGTATACAGTTTTACAGGAAAATTCATCATAATTATAGCCGTTTCCGATCAAAATATCCTCTTTGCCCGAACCTATATATTTGCACTTTGAATAATCAATTATCCCCCGAAGGCCTTCCTCGGAGGAAACATCCGCCTTAAAATACACTTTGTTTTCATCATCAAGGAAATATGTTGCACCGTCAATAAAAATCGTATGAGAAGCACTTCCGTTTATCTCTGAGCGGCTTTCGATAATGTTCCCGTCGGTGGCAAGAATGTTTGAAATTATTTGTCCATCATAAAAGAGGGAAAAATCCATATAATAGTTTTCGTTTGCAAGGGCAGTAATATACGGTTTTGATGCAAATTCCCCCTTGAAAACGATAATTCTATCTTCAAAATCGTAATTATCCGAACAGGAAACGGTAAAAAATATCAAAATTGCAGAAATTATAGCTAAAGTTTTTCTCATTTACATATATCCTTTCGAATTTCTTCAGCATATATTTGAAGAGCTTCTTTTTTATTTTCGGTTTTTCTCAGCAAAACAGCAGAAAACATCTTTTCAAGAGTCCCGCTTATTTGCGCTCCGCAAAAACCCATATTTTTTAAATCCAAACCGCCGATATTCAGCTCTTTTAAACTTTTGGGCAATGTTTCATCATAAAGAAATTCCTCGATCATACTTATTCCCCCGAATATTTCGGAATATTTTTTCAGGAATTTCCCGTATCTCAATACAATTTCAGACAGATTTTTTGCTGAAACGCCCATATCATATATTTTCTTATACGATAATACCGTTTCACTTTCATAAGACGATAGCTTCAATGAAAAAACGGCTTTTTCTGTTGTTTCGAAAGTGTCGTCTTTGAGAATAAAAAACAGACACTCGCAAAATCCTCCCTTTGAAAACCCATAAATGTCAAAACGGGTATTGCCCAAAATTTCCGAAAAGACCTCGGGAAAATCCGCCAAAACTTTTTGCGGAAGTCCGTTTGCAAAAGCTTTTCTCAATTCCTGGGCTTTTCTCTCTGCGGAAATATATTTTAAAAGCGACAGTTTGTTTTTTATGGCTTGTGCCGTTTTTTCCTCGATCTCGAAGCCGAGCTGTACGGAAAATCTTACGGCACGCAAAATGCGAAGAGCGTCCTCCTCAAATCTTTTTTCGGGAGAACCTACACATTTTATGATTTTTCTTTGAATGTCCCCTTTTCCGTCAAACGGATCATACAGATATTCTTTTTGATTTTTTTCGTAAAGTGCCAAGGCATTTATTGTAAAATCACGGCGGGAAAGGTCTTTTTCAAGTTCTTTTACAAAGCTTACTTTTTCCGGATGCCTATGATCGGTATAATCGTCCTCGATGCGGTGAGGGGTTATTTCAAATTCAAGCTCGTTTATTCTTGCGCTGACTGTACCGAATTTCCTGCCTTTTAAAAAAGTTCTGATTTTTGCGCTTTCAAGAACATCTGTTATTTCTTTGCTTGTAGCATCTGTTGTAATATCATAATCATCTGCAAACCTTCCCAGATAGTAATCCCGCACACAGCCGCCCACAAAATAAGCACTGAAGCCTTTTTCCATCAAAAGAGAAACTATTTTTTGCGCTTCTATCGGAAAAAATTCATTATAGTTCATCTTCGCACAATTCCTTAACCTTTTCAAAATCAAGTCCGAGCATCTCAAGGGCACAAACAAGTGCATTTGATGTAAGCCTGTGAGGAAGCTGAAGCTTTCGGCAAAGCTTTTCTCTTTTAAGAGCACTTTTCTCTCCCCCCGAAAGTCCTAAAGAGTAAAGCTGGGCTTTTGTAAGAGGAAGAACATTTTGCGCCTTATTATCTTCAAAAAACGAATCGAGATCCGCCCTTTTGATTATATCGTAAAGGGTTTGGGTTGAAATTCCCTCTACTCCCAAAAGACCGTCTTTTGAGGGCTTCTGTTTCCTTTTTTCCTTGCCTGCAATTTCGGGAATAAAAAGATGCTTTACCCTGTCTTTAGGTAACATCCCTTTAAGCTTTTGTCTTATAAATACTCCTGCTCTGTCGCTGTCGGTAATGATCACAACGCCTCTCAGCTCGCAAAGCTTTTTTATCATTGCTCTTTTTTCGGAATCGTTGAATACCGAAAAGCCGTCGGTGGTAATTATCATACCGTCAATCACCGACGAAAGCTTTATTTTATCATATTTACCTTCGCACAATACAGCGCACGAAAGCTTTATTTTTTCCATCGACAGCTTCTCCTTGTTGATTTTTTCTATTCTATCTGCTATAATTTAAAAGAAAGATTGCGGAGTATCACATTTTTCCCCCGCCATGAATAGGCACGGGACAAAAATTCATCCTCGCCCATCTTTTCAACATCATCAGATGTAACATAATAAAGACGGTCTTTATAAAAGAAATCTATATTTGAAAGCGAAATTGCTCTGTTATGAGGACAGACTTCCTGACAAATATCGCATCCCCAGACAAGATTATGGTTTTTGATAAGTTCTTTTTCTTTTTCGTCTATCTTCTTTTTCTGTGTAAGTTCGGAAAGACAAGCTCCCTTATTTGAAAGAGCTTTTGTCGGGCAGGCTTCTTTACAATTTCCGCAATCAAAGCACTCATTACGAAAGCTTTTCTCTCCGCCTTCGATATTTACCGCTTCTTTTGTTACTATTTCGCCCAAAAATACGAAGCTTCCGTACTTTTCGTTTATAAGAAGTCCGTTTTTGCCGATAAAGCCGAGGGAAAGAGCTTTTGCAAGTCTTCTTTCGTCAAAAGGGGAAGTGTCGGCAAAAATGCAAAACTCTTTATTTGTTTTGCCTTTAAGCTTTGATTCCAATTCCTTTACATAAAGATGGTAATCTTTTGATACCGCATATCGGGAAAGATTTCTTTTTTCATCTTCTCCCGTATTGTACGGAATTAAAAAGGCGGTTACATATTTCGCCCATCCGGGAAGTCTTCTTGAGGATATGATAAAATTCTCTCTGATTTCCGCAGAAGCAAAATATTCTATTTTTTCATCAGCAAAAAAAGATCTTAAAATATCATTCATAAAACACCTTAAGGAGGCAAATATGCCCGAAACAAATTACACATCCATTATAAAGCATTTCTGCGAAAATTACAATATCACACTCGAAGAAAAAGCTCTTTGCGATTTTTCCGCGCTCACAGATGAACTTCTTTTATATAATTCCCATACAAATCTGACAGCGGTCAGAAACCCGAGAGATGTTGCGATAAAGCATCACGCAGACTCT
Source organism: Oscillospiraceae bacterium (assembly GCA_015064485.1). Lineage (GTDB taxonomy): Bacteria > Bacillota > Clostridia > Oscillospirales > CAG-382 > UMGS1052. Next base: position 160,628 of record SVSD01000001.1, read on the forward strand.
TTGTCGCTCCTTGCCCTTGACCTCTTAAAAGAAAACGCAAAGGTAATAGATGTCGGCTGCGGTGCGGGATTTCCGGGACTTCCTCTTAAGACCGCAAGGCGGGATATTGATATATCCTTCCTTGACAGCACAGAAAAAAAGCTGAAATTCACAAGTCATGCAGCAAATGTTCTCGGATTTGATGCAAATGTTTATCCTTTAAGGGCAGAAGATGCTGCAAAAGATAAAAAACTTCGCGAAAGCTTTGATATTGCTGTTTCAAGAGCTATGGCAAACTTGCCTGTACTTTGCGAATTGTGTCTTCCTTTTGTGAAAAAAGACGGATATTTTGTAGCTTATAAATGGGAAAAGGCGGCGGATATGAATGATCCGGAAAGTGAGCTTTCCCGTTCCAAGAATGCAATAGCACAGCTCGGCGGAAAGCTTGAGAATATCTTTTATTACGATCTTTCTGAGTTCTATGATGAATTACAGGAAGAGAAAAAGCATTGTCTTATTCTTATCAAAAAGATCAAAAACACCCCCGAAACATATCCGAGAAGATATCAGCAAATACTTAAAAAACCTCTTTGATACATTAATAAAAGCAAAGGCTTCCGCAAAAATGCGGAAGCCTTTTTTATAAATCAAAATTCAACTGCTGCAACGCTTGTATAAATAAGGTCAGGTTTTTCTTCATCCGACGCATTATTTACCATTTCCTCTGTAGTTTCGCCCGACATAACAAGCAAAGAGAGCATACCGTTCTTCTTGCCGAGGGCAATATCTGTATAAAGTCTGTCGCCTACCATAACAGCATAACTTCTGTCGATGCCCGAAATTGTTTCTATCATTTCAACAGTTTCGGCATAAGGCTTTCCGAAGTATCGCGGTTCGACGCCTGTTGAAAGGGTTACCGCACCGCAGATAGCACCGCTGTCGGGAATATATCCGTCCTCGGTAGGACAATTGATATCGGGGTGTGTAGAAAAGAACTTTGCGCCGTTTCGGATCAAAGTACAAGCCTTTTCAAGCTTTTCGTATGTAAGAGTAAGATCAAAGCTTACAACAACGATATCTGAATTTTCGGAAAGCTCTATTCCCGCTTCGGTAAAGCTTTTTTCGAGTGCCGGTGTGCCCACAAGATATACGGGTTTGCCGGGGTAATACTTTTTAAGATAAGCGATCGTTACATCACCCGAGGTTACGATCATTTCCCTTTCACAAGGAAAACCGAGAGAGTTGAGTTTTTTTACATAGTCTTCGGGGTTGCGGGAAGCATTATTTGTAAAATACATAAGCTTTCTGCCTGATTTTACTATTCTTTCGCAAAAATCGATTGCGCCGTCGATAGGTTTTTTACCGAGATAAATCGTTCCGTCCATATCAAGCACAAACAGCTTTGTGTTATAAAGCGCCTCAAGCTTTTCAGGCGAATTTACAAAGTTTTCCATATTAAGTCCTCTATTATAAATTTTAATTGTTTTCGTTATTTAAATCCAAAAAGATGCTTTTTCATATACGGTGAAATACCTCTGTAAAGAAGGTAAAATACGACTGCTTGAATTGAACTTTTTATAAGATTAAAAGGCATAATCCAAACTGCTACGAAACGCATCATCTCAATGTTATCACTCCAGCCCATAATATGAGCAAAAGCAGGCAGTACCAAAAAATAATTTGAAAGCATTGCAGTAAATGTAACCGTAATTACAGCAATCGGAAGCACTATAAAAAGTTTTTTCTTCATATCGGTGTTACCAAATGTGTAATGGGATAAAATTCCAACAACAAGTGAAAAAACAGTGCCGAGGATAAGATTTGAAAGTTCCCCGATCGCAAATGTTTGTGTAAACAGTACATGGAAAAGGTTTTTCACAAGAACAACAACAATTCCGGCAAAAGGATTTACAGTAACTGCTGCAAGAAGAGCGGGAACATCAGAAAAATCCACATCAAGAAAATTTGCAGGCGGCGGAAATATGGGGAAATGCGGAAAAAACATCAAAACAGACGATACCGCTGCGAATATCCCGAGATATACTAATTTTTTGGTATTGATTTTCATAACAAACACTCCTTTAAATAAAACGGTGCTTGTTTCTTCTTTCATAAATTGCTCAAAGAAAAAATAAAGCCCGAAACCCAAAGTTCCAAGGCAAAAACGGTTCAATATTACAAGTAAACTTTTGGATCTTGAATATTGCGTTTTTCTATCTTTATCCAGACTTGACTGTCGGCTTCGGAATTGCAATTTTTATTGCTCACCGAATCGGCGGCGAAATTCGCCGTTGTCGGGCTATACCGTCGGTGGGGAAACGATCCCCGCCTCGAAAGAAAAAACATATATAGTATTTATGATATTTATATATAAATTATTAAAAAAACGGGATGTGCGACAGGCGCACATCCCGAAAAGTATCAATTAATCAAAAATTATTTGATAACTTCGATAACAACGCCGGAACCAACAGTTCTGCCGCCTTCACGGATAGCGAAACGAAGACCCTTTTCCATAGCGATAGGAGCGATGAGTTCAACGTTCATATCAACGTTGTCACCGGGGTTGCACATTTCAACGCCGTCGGGGAGAGTGATGATACCAGTAACATCAGTTGTTCTGAAGTAGAACTGAGGTCTGTAGTTGGAGAAGAAGGGCTTATGACGGCCGCCTTCTTTTTCTGTAAGAACATAAACCTGACCTACGAACTGAGTGTGAGGCGTGATAGAACCGGGCTTAGCAAGAACCTGACCTCTTTCGATTTCGTTCTTAGCAATACCGCGGAGAAGAGCACCGATGTTGTCACCAGCTTCAGCGTAGTCCATCATCTTGTGGAACATTTCGATACCAGTGATTGTTGTCTTCTTAGCTTCTGCAGCAAGACCAACGATTTCGATTTCGTCAGCCATCTTTACCTGACCTCTTTCAACTCTACCAGTTGCAACTGTACCACGGCCGGAGATAGAGAATACATCTTCGACAGGCATAAGGAAGGGCTGGTCAGCAGCACGGTCGGGAGTAGGAATGTAGCTATCTACAGCTTCCATGAGTTCAAGGATAGGAGCGTAAGCGGGATCAGCGATGTCGTTACCAGCATCGAGAGCAGCTCTTGCAGAACCGCGAACGATCGGAATATCGTCACCGGGGAAATCGTAGGAAGAGAGAAGGTCTCTTGTTTCCATTTCAACGAGGTCGAGAAGTTCGTCGTCATCAACGAGGTCGCACTTGTTGAGGAATACTACGAGAGCGGGGATACCAACCTGACGGCCGAGAAGGATGTGTTCACGAGTCTGAGCCATAGGTCCGTCTGTACCAGCAACAACGAGGATAGCGCCGTCCATCTGAGCAGCACCAGTGATCATGTTCTTAACATAGTCAGCGTGGCCGGGGCAGTCAACGTGCGCATAGTGGCGGTTAGCTGTTTCGTATTCAACATGACGAGTGTTGATCGTGATACCTCTTGCTCTTTCTTCGGGAGCGTTGTCGATCTGGTCGTATGCCATGAATTCGTTAGCACCGTTCTGAATAGAGAGAGTCTTTGTGATAGCAGCTGTAAGAGTTGTCTTACCGTGGTCAACGTGACCGATAGTACCAATGTTAACGTGGGGCTTGCTTCTTTCAAATTTTGCCTTTGCCATTGTTTTGGCCTCCTTTTTATTTAGTAGTCCGTAATGCTGATGTCGCACTACGGTTGCCTTTCGGCATTAAATGCTAATAATAATTATAATATAGACAACCGAAAGTGTCAATATATAATTGAATTTTTTTACAGAATGTTGAAAATTTTACAACAAAGCCTTGCTTGCTCCGAAAAAATCTGTCAAAATACGACTTTTCGGAGAAGCAAAGTAAAATTTTCAATAATTAGTTGGACTTACCGCGCTTTGTGATGATTTCATCAGAAATGTTCTTAGGTACTTCCATATACTTGCTGGGTTCCATTACATAGGTACCACGGCCCTGTGTCTTGGAACGAAGGTCGGTAGCGTAACCGAACATATTGGAAAGCGGAACGAAAGAACGAATCTGCTGACCACCTGCGATGGGGTCCATACCTTCGATCTGACCACGGCGGGAGTTGATATCACCGATAACATCGCCCATGTAGTCATCAGGAACAACTACAACAACCTTCATGATAGGTTCTGTAAGAACGGAGTGAGCCTTGCGGAGAGCTTCCTTGATAGCCATAGAACCTGCCATCTTAAATGCCATTTCCGAAGAGTCAACTTCGTGGTAAGAACCGTCGTAAAGGTTAACCTTTACATCAACAACAGGGTAGCCTGCGAGAACACCCGACTGGAGTGCGCCCTGGATACCTGCGTCAACTGCGGGGATGTATTCCTTAGGAATAGCACCGCCGACAACGGTATTTTCGAATGTGTATCCTGCACCGGGCTCGTTGGGTTCAACCTTGATCTTAACATGACCATACTGACCCTTACCACCGGACTGACGAGCATATTTCATATCAACATCAGCTGTGCCCTTGATGGTTTCTCTGTAAGCAACCTGAGGAGCGCCTACATTTGCTTCAACCTTGAATTCACGAAGAAGTCTGTCAACGATAACTTCGAGGTGAAGCTCACCCATACCGGCGATGATGGTCTGACCTGTTTCTTCATCAGAATAGGTACGGAATGTGGGGTCTTCTTCTGCGAGCTTAGAAAGCGCAATACCCATCTTTTCCTGACCTGCCTTGGTCTTGGGTTCGATAGCAACACGGATAACGGGTTCCGGGAATTCCATAGATTCAAGAATGATCTGATGGCTTTCATCACAGAGTGTATCACCTGTTGTTGTATTCTTGATACCAATGATACCTGCGATATCGCCTGAATAAAGTTCATCAATGTCGCTTCTTTCATTAGCATGCATCATAACGATACGGCCGAATCTTTCACGAGCCTTCTTTGTAGGATTGTAAACTGTTTCGCCGGACTTGATATGACCCGAGTATACACGGATAAAGCAAAGACGGCCTACAAAGGGGTCTGTCATGATCTTGAACGCAAGAGCGGAGAAAGGTTCTTCATCAGAGCTTTCGCGCTTGTCGATTTCGCCCTCGTCTTCTCTGCCGGGGATAAAGCCCTTGATAGCAGGAACATCAGTAGGTGCGGGCATATAATCAACGATAGCGTCAAGAAGCTTCTGAACGCCCTTGTTCTTATAGGAAGTACCGCAGCATACGGGAACCATTGTGTTAGCAATAGTAGATCTGCGGATAGCTGCCTTCATTTCATCGATGGAGAATTCTTCTCCGCCGAGGTACTTTTCAAGCAATGCTTCATCAGATTCAGCGATGTGTTCGATAAGTTCAGCTCTGTACTGTTCAGCCTTTTCCTGCATATCTGCGGGAATGTCTGTTTCTTCGATCTGAACACCGATATCATCCTTGTAAATAAACGCCTTCATTTCGAGAAGGTCGATGATGCCGCAGAACTTTTCTTCGGCACCGATGGGGAGCTGAAGCGGAACAGCGTTAGCCTTAAGGCGATCGCGGATCATTCCGACAACTCTGTAGAAGTCAGCGCCCATGATGTCCATCTTATTGATGTAGCACATACGCGGTACGCCGTACTTGTCTGCCTGACGCCAAACAGTTTCAGACTGGGGCTCAACGCCGCCTTTAGCACAAAGAACTGTTACGGAACCGTCAAGTACACGAAGCGAACGTTCAACTTCAACGGTAAAGTCAACGTGACCGGGAGTATCGATGATGTTGATACGGTTGCCCTTCCAATAGCAGGTTGTAGCAGCAGAAGTGATTGTAATACCTCTCTCCTGTTCCTGTTCCATCCAGTCCATTGTAGCACCGCCATCATGAGTTTCACCCATTTTGTGTGTCTTACCGGTGTAGTAAAGGATTCGTTCGGTAGTAGTAGTCTTACCCGCATCGATATGCGCCATGATACCGATGTTACGAGTCAATTCAAGCGGATATTGTCTTGCCATTGTGACTTTTTACTCCTTTAATTTATAGACGGCATACAGCGGAAGGATCCGCTGTATGCGATTTAAAGCATAATAACAGATTAATATCTGTAATGAGCAAACGCCTTGTTTGCTTCTGCCATCTTGTGTGTATCTTCGCGCTTCTTAACAGAAGAACCTACTCCGTTAACAGCATCCATGATCTCGTTTGCGAGTCTTTCTGCCATCTTTCTTTCGCTTCTTGCGCGAGAATAAGTTGTAAGCCATCTGAGACCGAGTGTCTGTCTTCTTTCAGGTCTTACTTCGATCGGCACCTGGTAGGTAGAACCGCCGACACGACGAGCCTTAACTTCAAGAACGGGCATGATGTTTTCCATAGCTTTCTGGAAAGCTTCAAGGGGATCCTGGCCCTTTTCCTTAATGATATCAAAAGCGTCGTAAACTATTTTCTGAGCTACACCCTTCTTACCGTCATACATGATATTGTTGATAAGCTTTGTTACAAGCTTAGAATTGTAGAGCGGATCCGGGAGTACATCTCTCTTTGGTACAGAACCTCTTCTTGGCACTATACTTCCCTCCTTCATATAATAGATGAATTCATAGGTACTCGAAATTTTTCATAATGAATGAATACCTTCCGTAAGCACTTTGGAAGAGACGCATAATTTATAAAAATGTGCGGTCATAATCCAAAATACTAACCTTGTCCGCATTATGCGGAACAAATCAGCCTACAGGCTAAAGAAAAACTTGCGAATTACTTAGCAGCCTTTTCTCTCTTAGCACCGTACTTAGAACGGGACTGATTTCTCTTTGCAACGCCCTGTGTATCGAGAGTACCACGAATGATGTGATAACGAACACCGGGGAGGTCCTTTACTCTACCGCCGCGGATAAGAACAACGCTATGTTCCTGAAGATTGTGTCCGATACCGGGAATGTAAGATGTAACTTCAATTCCGTTGGTAAGACGAACTCTCGCGATTTTACGAAGAGCAGAGTTAGGCTTCTTAGGAGTCTTTGTAGAAACCTTTGTACAAACGCCTCTCTTTTGGGGAGAACTTGCATCTGTAGCAACCTTCTTAAGGGAGTTTACACCCTTCTGAAGTGCAGGAGACTTAGACTTGTAAGTTACCTGTTCGCGTCCTTTTCTGACTAACTGGTTAAATGTTGGCATACCGCACCTCCTCTTTTTAGTATTAAAATGTTTGAAAATTGCACGAAACACGGGGGTTTACGCTACACTCTTGCGCAATAAGCCATATTTCTCACATTAATCAACATCAAACATTATACTGCAAACAACTTGAAATGTCAACACTTTTTTCTCTTTTTGGCAAAAATGATTATTTATGCATTTTGCTGTATATTTTGCTGATATTTTGGTCATTATGCAGAAAAATATTCGTTTTTTACAAATTTATTTATATTCTCCGCTCCTGCAAAAGTTCAATCTTGAAATTCGTTTCAGAAAAAAGAAGCAAGATCACAAAAACCTTGCTTCTGTCAAATATACAAACAATCTGATTTTATTCTTTGCTTAACACTTTTTTCTGCCAGGATCTTTTTCCGCATTTGGGACATTTCATTTTTCTGGTTCTTCCTATATGCGGTGCAAGATTCACAGCCTTATATGTTGGCACATATCTGTGTTTACAGTATTTACATTCGTAATATCCTGCTATCTGTTCAATTCTGACAGCAAAGCATATACCTGCAAATGCCGGAACAAATCCGGATAAGACAAGAACTGTTCTTTGCCATTCTTCCATCGGAAGCAATACTCCGATGACTATCGGTACAAATAAAACGATCAGGGAAAGGATCCCGATTACCCATTCAAACAGCAGCAGCCTTCTGTCGCTTTCTTCTTTTTCTTTTATCATTTCAATAAGCTTGTTTTCTATCTCTTTATTATAGTTTTCCGTTTGGATTACCTCCCCGCTCAACAAATCGTTTACTGTAATTTTAAGAATACTGCACAGTTCAAGCATAATGGAAGAATCGGGCAAGGATTTTCCCGTTTCCCATTTTGACACTGCGCGGTCTGTAATATTCAACTTTTCCGCCAACTGCAATTGTGTCAAATTTGCACTTTTTCTGCATTCGGCAATGAACTTTCCTGTTTTTTTCTGATCCACAAGCCGCGCCTCCTTTCAATTGCAGTATACCTTGTTACCGGAGAAAAATACACATACTGTCGGTTGAATATCGGGCAATCCACCGACGGTAGAGTGAAAAACAAAAAGGCTTATTTCTGACTCTTTCTATATTTATGATTATATTATAGCATATTTTTGGGATTTTTTTAATATGATTCGGAAAATATATTATTTTCTCCGCTGTTGCGGAAAATTGCTGATTTTTAAGATCTATAAAAACAAAACGCCGGAAAAATCCGGCGTTTTGAAACTGATATAACAGTAAAATCAACCAACGATACCCGAACGCTCGATACCTTCAACAAGCGCATTCTGAGCAAAGAGGAATACAACAAACAAAGGAGCGATGACAAGCAAGCCCGCAGTATTGAGTATCGCCGATTCATACAGAGTCTTCGCAACAGAATCTGTATTGATGGTTGTCGGGATATCGATAAGGCCGGGGAGAAGCTTGGGACCTTGCGTTGTATAGAAGAGTGTGGAATAGAATGTATCTGTCCACTGCCACGAGAAAGCAAACATAAATATTGTTACCATCATAGGCACTGTAAGAGGAAGGATGATGCGGAAATAGGTTTTGAATATACCCGAACCGTCAACATATGCTGCCTCTTCAAGTTCATCAGGCACACCCTTATAGAACTGTCGGAAGATAAAGATATAAAGACCATTCTTGAAACCGATACCTGTCAAAGACAAAAGGAGCATCGGCCAATGGGTATTTATCATATCAATACCGTTGGGAAGTCCCAAAAGTCCGAGAATTCCGTAAAAGTCAAAATATCTGAACTTCATAAACATGGAAGCCATAAGTGTTCTCTGGGGGATAACCATTGTGAGAACCACAAGTGCAAACACAAAGTTTCTTCCCTTGAACTTGAATTTCGCAAGACCATAACCGATAATTGCAGTTATAAGTGTCTGAATAACAGCGGTAATAACAGAAAGGTATGCGGAATTTATAAGGCGTTCCAGATAATCGTTATCAAGAATGATAGCTTTATATGTATCAAGAGTAGGATAACGAGGAATCATCTTAACAGTAGGATCTACGAAATCCTGGGGGCTGAAGAAAGATGCAGATATCTTTGTAAAGAAAGGATAGATTATGATATATGAGATACCGACAAGAAGTACAAATCTGAATATCTTCCACACAACATCCACAAGGAACTGCGGGGAGAATACACGAAGTCTGAGTCTTGCCCAGAAACCGAGTTTCTGATACTCTTTGAGCTGGTCAGCGTTGTGAACATAAAGGTTGGGGTTCACTTCGGGCTGTTTGTATTTTTTTCTGAAATTAAACATTTAGATATCCTCCTTTCATCAGTCTTTGCGCTGGTAGAACACAAAGAACGAGAGAAGGAATGCTACAAGTCCCAAAAGTGCAATTACCAGTATGAAATATACCCAAGACATCGCAGTCGAAAGAACTCGTCCGCCTGATGCTGTAAGATAGATTTCGTTGATGTAAGTCATTACCTGATTTGACTGCGATGTAAACGAGTCAATAACAGTATAAATTGCGTTAACAAGGATCATTGGAGAAATCATCGGGAATGTGATCTTCCAGAATGTTTCCCAAGGTGTCGCACCTTCCATCTTACAGGATTCGTAGATGGAGGGGTTTATCGACTGGAGGCCTGCAAGGAAAACAAGCATCTGTACACCGGAACGGTTTACAATATTGAAGATACTGTTTACAAGGCCTACAACATATTGAACAAGTTCTGTTCCGACAACCATATTGCCGAATAGCTTCTGGATGTCTATCGCTGAAAGAATTTCATTTCCTGCATTTCCCTGAGCACCTGTATCAATACTGCCGGAGCTCATATAAGCTTCCATCGCGTTGCTCGATCCGAGAGAATCGATGATACCTGTAGAAATAATAACGGGAACGAAGAATATTGCTCTGAATACCGCACGGCCGAGCATCTTCTGATTAAGCACGATCGACATAAAAAGAGCGAATATTACGATTGCGGGAACATCAAGAATAAGCTGTTTAAGGCTTTCTGTGAGAATTCTAACAAAGTTGGGGTCTGTGAAAAGTGCATTCTGATAGTTTTCAAGACCAACCCACTCGGTGGAGTAGCCTCCACCGGGAAGGATTGTGATTTTCTGGAAACTAAGAGTAAGCGAATCTGCGATTATAGGAAGATAGATCGCGATCATACCTACTACAAAGGGTATTACGAAAAACCAACCTGCTCTTGCCTTTTTGGAGTCAAGCGCTGCGGGTTTCTTTTTTGCCTTAACTGTATTTGCCATTCGAAATCTACCTCCTTCCTCAGTCATTTACGACTATGAATCCGAGAGAAGGAACCTTTGTACCTTCATAATCATAGTCTTTTGCATCATAGTTGAGTATAAATGTCTTACCGTTTGAATATTCAACTCTGACTACATTTTCTTCGATTCTTTCGTGATCTGAAATTGTACAAGTCTGAACATCCTTCAAAGCTTCGTTCAATGCCTTGTAAGTTTCGACCATATCTTCCTTCCAGATGTTATACTTGATGGAATAATACTTGCTGAAACGGCTGAACTTTTTAAGTTCGGAAGTATTGTCGACATCTTCATCCGTATAGGAAAGAATAAAGTAAGGGCTTGCACCGTTTTCGATGCACTTAAGTACACTGTATTCGTAGTCACCGTCAAGGTTGATTGCGCTTCCTGTGTATGTTACAGAACCGTGAAGCACCGTTCCGAGGAAAGGTATTGCTTCTGTTGTATAGATATTACGGCTGCTGTCAACGGGAAGGTCTGTGATGTAATCAACATATTTATATGTATATGCGTTACCGCCGCTTACCATTATTTCATTGCCGTCTTCTTCTATTGTTGCAAGAAGCTTGGAAATAGAATCCTTTGCTTCTTCACGGGTAATAGCATCGTCCTTGCTGTTATCGGAGCTCAAGTCTGAGCCCAAAGTTGCAACCGAAAGGCCGCCGATACCGAATCCGTTATACTTCTTGCTTATGTTATTGTAAAATTCCAACATCTTGTCTGCATTTACAATAAGAATGTTGTCATTTTCAAAGCCCTGATAAAGAGCGCTGTAAATGCGGTGAGAAGCTGCCTTGTTATCAACAGTTTTAACAGCATCTGTCTTATAGTCAAAGCCGTCAAAAGAACCGTCTTTTATAACATAAGTGAAATCAAGGTCGGGGAACAAGCCGATACCGTTTTCTTTTGCATATTCGCTGAGTGCTTCAAGCCCCTTTTCGCCGCCTATTGCTTTTTGAACATTAAGCTTTGCGGGAGTTGTATGTTCCATACCACCGTTGTACCAACCCGTAAGTTTAAGGTTGATGTTTGAAACACCTGCTTCTTTGAGCTGTTCAAGCATTGTCTTGCCCTGCTCAAATGTTGTAAGCTTTGTGTTTTCGGTTACAGGGAAACCGAATACTTTCTGAGTTGTTTTGATAGAACCGAAGTTTTCAAGGAACAACGGTATATCGTTGTCGATCGCTTCGCTCTTTACGATTTCACCCTTGGCAATAAGATATTCTCTCAAGGAAGTTGCCATTCCCATATAATTTGCATCATCGCCGTTAAGCATAAAGATACGGAAAGTATAGTTTCCTGTATATCCTCTTTCTACGCCTACTGTCCATTTTGCATCGCCGCTTGAGGAAATACCTGTAAGCGCATATGTATCGGACATTTCAGGGTAAACTGTTGCAAATGCGGAATGGTATTCATGAGTAATACCGCCGTGAGAAGTAGAAAGCTGAACAAGAGAGTCGCCTTCTTCAACATATGCAAGGAATGCAGTTCTTCCGTCTGCTTTGGGGTTTGTCGGAAGTGTTATGTTTTCGCGGGCTATCAAAGAATCTATAATAAAGTTCTTTGCAGCAAGCTGAGCCGCTTTATCTTCTGCGGAAAGGGAGTTGTTTGATCTGATAACATCAATATCAGGGCTTGTATACGGCTTTGTTTCAGCAGTAGGATCGAATGTATCGTCTTTTGCTGTCACTTCAATACCGTGTGCAAGGCTGTATTTGATATCTTCGCTGTAAATATCCTTACCGCCGATAGTTTTGATATATTCGGGGTTAAACTTTTCAAGGACATATACGGGTTTGCCTTCAGCATCGGTTATAAAGTAATTTTTGAGAGTAACTGCAGGATCGACTGTGTCGATTATCATATAGTTTTCATCTCTCTTTACGCCGAATGCGGGAAGACGCATTGCTTCTTTGTTCTGACCGCTTGCCGCATGGTAAGCATAGTCCTGACCGTAAAGCTTGGAGCTGATTACCTTTGTTTCTGTGCCGATATCTTCAAATCTTACGATTGTACCGGAACCGTCGGGGTAGAAAGTATAACCTGTTTCGCCCTGTTTACCTGCTCCGAGGAAAGGAAGTATCTGGAGCTGAGTAATATCAAAAGCAGACTTGTTATAACTTATACTCTTTGCAGGAACTCTTATCTTGATACCGTTATCGTCAAGATAGTATTCAATAGCCATCTTAAAGAGCGGAGGGTTAGTTTCGTTGCCCTGGTATTCAAGAAGCTCATGATCCTGCTGGAGCTGATCGTAGGTGTAATCTGTGTACTCCTTGATGAGTTCTTCGATTTCGTACTTAGGTCTTGTTGCATCCTTTTCGTTGAATTCATAGAAATCGTATTTCTGGAGAATAGGATACTTTATAAGAATGTCGCGCTTTGCGCTTTCTGATGTGTAAGTATCAGGGTCGCGGAGCTGATAGTAGGCAAGAAGCTTTCTCTTGTCCTTTTCTACCTGCTTTACAAGCTGTTCCTGAGTCATACCGGCTTCGGGAGCTTTATTTTCAATAGTAAACTTGTTGAGAATTTCAGATTCGAATCTTTCTCTTTCCATCATCATAGGAACAAGAATTCTTGATTCCTGACGGCCGACAGTGTATTCAACGCGCACGCCGCCGCGAATACGGCTGATAGAAATCTGATTGTTTCTTGCTGCCTGTTCGAAGGTGGTATAAGTATTGCCGTTCTGACCTCTTACATAATCGAAAACAAACTGAGAAAGGAGCTTTGCCTTTGTTTCCTTGTTTGCCTTTGAACCTCCCACATCGTAAGGAGTGGATGTAAGGATCTGTCCGCTTGCCTTTTCGATAAAAGCAACAGCACCTGTGAATTTATCAATAAGTATTACATGAGTTTCATTTTCGTAAATATAGCTCATTGTAACTGCGACATATTCATGAGGGCTCTGATAATATGCGGAATAATAGCTGTCAAAAAGAGCTGCGAGACTTTCTTCATTTTCTTCGCCGGGAGCGGGTATTAAAGTCATTCTCTGTGCGATAGAATCACGGAAAAGGATCTTACCGTCCGCACCGTTTTCAAGAACGAAGTAGATTTCGCCGAAATTTTCGCTGTCATTGTTTGTGTCGGCATAAAGTGCGACACCCGAGCAATCAGCGATCTTTGTAAAGCCGAGAGATATGATCTGCGACGCAGTTACGGGGATCTTTGCTCTCTGCTGTGCAACCACAGCGTCAGACTCGCTCATACTTGTTGTATCAACTGTTTCGTATGTTGCTGTTCCTTCCGTATCCGCAAGAGCAGGAATAACACATCCTGCAACCATAAGGACTGAAAGGAAAAGCGATATTAAATTTTTCTTATTCATAACAGCACCTCTTTCAATCACGCGGATCTGTATGTCAACTCTAAAATGATGTTGAATACAAAGGAGAATATCTTACCGACAAGGCTCGAGAAGAGTACGACGATAAACATAATAAATGCCATACCGACGATAGTACCCAAAGATGTGAGCACATTCTTGCCGAGTGTATAATCGTGGATCGTCTGCATACCGAAGAAGATAAGGAAACCGACCCAGAAATAGCAAACATTCATCGCAAGTGTAATAAGCGAAACTTCACTTGCTGTTACAAAGTTGGAAGCAATTGTTGTAGCTACGATGAAGTATGCAAGCGGGAAAAGTGCATAACAGGTTGCAATATAAATATCCTTAAGACTTCCCTCGCCGTCAAACAATGTTGTAAGACACCAGTTTGCGATTACCCAAAGGGCAATAGGAAGAATAACAGAAAGTGCAACCGAAATAAAGTTTGCTGTATTCTGTTCGGGGTTTACAATATATCCGCGGCCTATAGACTGGTAGATATAGGCAAGGATCGTAATACCGAGAATTAAAGTTGCACCCTTTACACTTGCACGGTTTTCGTGCTTTATATCCCAATATCCGTCAAACGGATGGAAGATAACATGGAAACCGTAAAGGTATTCTCTCAGCAAGGTTCTCTTAACCTTGGATGACTGACCTTCTTCGTTTACCTTTGCGGCAAATTTAAGAAGCTTTGATGCAAGTACGCAAATTACGATTACTGCAATAGGAATAAGGATAATGTATTTCGCGAGCGCTTCTTTACGGAGCTCGTGGTACGCATCGGAATAGTTTGCTGTATCGTAAGCATACTTATACATATCCATAGCCTTTGTCCACTGTCCCTGACGGTAATAGCATTTACCGATACCTACATAGGACATATCAAAGTTGGAGTTTCTCTGAAGGATATTTGTCCAGTCTTCCTGGGATTTGTCATAAAGACGGAGCTTGTTGTTTATAAGTGCCTGAGAAAGGAGCTGGCCGTATTCGGTACGCTTATAGATCGTAATATTTCTGCTTGTTGTATCAAGAGCAAGGATACTTGTTCCGAGATAGTCAACAGCTGCAATCGTCTGAATGTTACCGAGCTGGTCGCCCTTATCACCGAAGATATAAAGGAGCTTGCCTTCGCTGTCGTATGTATAGAACTTCTGTCTTGTGTTATCAACGATAGTCCAAGTACCTTCCTGAGCGGGGCCTATTGCCACATCTATAACCTTGGAAGGGCCTGTGATATCGGAAACTGTTGTTTTATACGACTGAACATTAACTTCGCCGGACGGAGGGAAGAAGCCTGTACGCATCATAACATCCTGTCCTGCCGAGTTGAGCTTTTTAACAGGAGCGTTGTCGCCGCTTCTGGATCTGCTTGTGATAGCAGAGAGCTGGTCACTTGCGCTTATTGCAGAAGTTGTAGCATAAACAAATCCCGCTTCGTCAATTGTAATGTTATTATATTCTGTTGATACATTTCTTACAGCCTGTTTTCTCTGTTCAGCTGTCTGAAGAGATCTCCAAAGAATATCCCAAACGGAAAGGCTGTTTGACTGTGCGCCCAAAAAAGCCTGGAACACACCGTCGGCAGTCATTGCGATAATACCTTGATATGAAGCGGAGGAAACTGTGTAAATTCTGCCCGAAGCATCAACCGCAACGGCAACAGGTTTAAACGCAGTACCTTCGGCAAACACATCGCCTTCGGGTTCGCCGTATGTCTTTACAAAACCGTAGTCGTAAAGACCGGTTGTTTCGTTCAATGTCTTATCATTGAGGTCGAAAACAAGTATACGGTTGTTTGCTGTATCACATACATAAAGATGGTTTTTGTTGTCGATAAAAACGCCTGTGGGTTCGGAAATCGAGTCCTTTACGCCCCATTCATTTATAAAGGCTGTGATAATACCCTCTACCTTATATTCTGAATTTATAATGATAACTCTTTTGTTTCCTGTATCGGAAAGGCAGATTGTAGCGTCTGCCTGGCCGTTTTCATCAGTAAATTCATGAACATAAAAGTCCTTGGGGCCTTTGAGCGGAACTGCAAGTCCCAAAGATTCGCTGTCGATAACTGTAAGGGGTACATACGCATGAGGAGATTCCATATAAGAACCGTCTATATCATATGTATATGTGGAATAGGGAGTAATAGCCGAAACGGGAACGGAACCTACCAAGAGGAGAAGAACCGCAACGAGGGCCAGTACAGATTTAATTTTTTTCATTTGTATACCCTCCTTTTAGTCCTTCATACCGGATGTTGCCATTGTTTCGATGATGTTACTCTGAGAAACAACGAATACCGCAATAGGTACGATCATCATAATAACTGTAGCTGCAGCCGAAGCACCCGAACGGACAATACCGCCGGCAAGTATCTGCTGGATAGCATAGTTGAATGTTTTAAGTTCTTCACTATATATATAAATGGAAGAACCTGCATTCCAAAGTCCCTGGAAACAGTAAACGATAAGTGTAAGCCAAGCGGGTTTAACCATCGGCATTACTATCTTCCAATATATAAGTATTTCCGGTGCACCGTCAAGACGGGCTGATTCAAGAACAGAATCGGGAACCGATGAATCCATAAACTGACGCATAAGGTAAAGACCGAGTGTTGAACCGAATGCGGGAATTATGAGCGCCCAGTATGTATCAACCATACCGAATGCGGACATTGTGATATAGTTTGTGATACTTGTAACTGTAGCATGGAACATAAGAGAAAGCTCGATCATTTTGAACATCAATTTGCGACCCGGGAAAGCTATCTTTGTAAGAGCATAAGCCGCAAGAGAGGCAAAGAAGAGATGTCCGAATGTACCTGCAACAGATACAAAAGCGGTATTGAATATGTATCTTGAGAAGGGCACATATGAAGTGCTCATCAAACGGAAAAGTTCTGTAAAGTTTTTGAGCGTAGGATTACGCACAAAGAAACGAGGGGGGAACATCCACAGCTCATCAAGAGGTTTGAGTGCCTGCATGAAAGCGTAGAGCATAGGCAAGAACATAAATGCACCGAAAAGGATAAGCACTATATTAATACCGATGTCTCCGCCGAGAGAGCGGTTAAGATGGTGAGATTTGAGTTTGAATTTGAAATTTTTAGCCATCTTACTTACCTACCTTTGAGAGCATTCTGTTGATTACCATGTTACAACCGATCATCATAATAAACAGCACTGTTGCGATTGCGGATGCATAACCTACTTCCCAGCGGGCTCCGCCGTAGTCTTCAAGATGGTGCATCATAGTCCATGCACAGTAGCTGGGTGACGGGAAACCGCAAAGAGCAGTAACAACGCCGCCGAAGCCGAAGGAACCTGTGATAGACATAATAGCTGCGAACATCATCTGGTTTTTCATAACGGGAAGTGTAACAAACCAAAGTTCCTGCCAACGGTTACGGATACCGTCAACCGCAGCGGCTTCGTAAAGGCTCTTGTCAACAACCTGGAAACCTGCGATAAACGACAGGAAGGAAGTACCGAGCGATGTCCAAAGCGCTACCATGATTACAAGAGGCATAATATACTCTGTATCCTGGAACCAAAGGATAGGTGTGTTGATAATGCCGAGCTTCATAAGGATACCGTTTGCATATCCGTACGAGTCGGACGAGAAGAGCACCTGCCAGATAAGATATACCTGACCCGAAATTGAAGGTGCATAATATATAAGTGTAACTATTGATCGTACTTTCGGTGTCAGTTCGTTGATAAACCAGGCGAACATAAGACAGAGAAGATACGAAACAGGACCTGTAATGACAGCAAACACGAATGTGTTCTTGATGGCGATAAGGAAAATATCGTCATCAAGGAAAAGTCTTACATAGTTATCCATAAACAGGAACTTCGGCATTTCAAGCATATTGAAAGATGTGAAGCTCAAGAACAACGAAAGTATAACGGGGGCAACCGTAAAGGTAAGGAATACAAGGAAGTAGGGTGCAACAAGAAGATAGCCGACTTTATTGACTACCATCTGACGGCGTATCCACTGCCATTTTGTTATATCCTTTCTTACCTTAGGAGCCGCTTTATTTGCGACAGTCTTTTCAGACATTGATTTCACTCCTTAATTATTATTTCTTGACGACATATCCGTCTTCTCCGATGATTCCCATTTCAAGGAGTTCATCTGTTGTATAGAAGTCGTACTCTGCGCGTTTTCTTGTGATTTCCTTGTTTATTTCGTCTATGTAATAAAGCATAGCGTCAGAGGGGACGTCGCCGTTATCATAAGCGTCAAGGAATGCAAAGTTTGTATATCTTGCTACGATGTAGTTACCGGGAGTCATAGGAGTTCCCATAAGGTGGCCAAACTGATCTGCGAGGTTATCTCTTTCCTGAGCCGACCAGGGCTGACCGAAGAGAGCCTGTTTGTTTGCTGTTGTATATTTTGCAGCAGCACCCATAATAGCAACCTGTTCTTTACCGAAACGCTCCTGAGCTTCAGCGCCGACCCACCACTTGATATATTCCCAAGCGTTCTGATCGTTCTTCGCATCGCCCATAATCATTATCGCCGATACTGATGTAGGAGCAACTGCGCTGAATGTAGGATTGCCGTTTTCGTCAACGGTAACTGTACCGGGGAGTCTTATAAATTCCCAAAGTCCCTTGATTTCGGGAGCGAAACAGAGAAGCTGGTTACACAAAGAGTAGTCTGCAATACCGATAGGCATTTCACCTGTTCTGAAACGGTTAGCAAAATCGTAGGAAACAGGCTGAGAGTGAAGTGTGAAGAGTTCACACATTGTCTGGAACGCATCAAGAGCTGTGTTGGAATCAAGGTTTGTTGCGTGACCTACCGCGCGGATATCGCCGGCACCCTTATAATAAGGTTCGTTCATCTGATACATAAGAGTCTGTGTAACAGTCTGCGAGAAGCCCATTGTCATATTCTTATCTGCAAGCTTGGGGATTATCACATTGAACACATCATCCCATGTTTTAGGAACATCAAGTCCGAGTTCGATAAATATGTCCTTACGGTAGAAGAGCATTTCAAAAGCCTGAGTTACGGGAACGCCGTAAACCGCTTCTATATTGAGTTCGTCTTCAGCATCTGCATTGAATACGGAAAGACCTGTCCATGCAGATTCGTCAAACCAACCCTGACCTTCATAATCGCCGATGCCTCGCATTTCGTCGAAGCCTTTATATTTATATGTACCGTCTTCATTTCTTTCGGCAAGATTCTTAACAGCATTTCTTACACCGAAGCCTGTCGGGTCCGCATCGGTGGAAACATCGGGACCGATACCTGCAAGTGTCGCAGGAAGAAGTGTACCCGCCGCAACAAGCTTGTAATTTACGGCAATTTTTGTTTCCGCTGTAAATTCGTCAACCATTTCACGCATGATCTGCGCCTGGTCACGGCCTGTTGTAAGCCAAACTTCAACTATCTGACCGTCGTACTTGGAGAAGTCTTCCATAGCACCGTATGTATTATAGTCTGTAAAGAATGACATAAAGAACGACTGGATTTCGAACCAGATTGTGCTGAAAAATCCTGCTTCGCCCTTGGGAAGTTTATTGTCAACGCCCTGAACAAGAATGTAGTCCATCTGGAGAGGCTGGTTTCTCGATTGGAGAAGCCATGTACCGATAGAACCGATATATGATTTAAGAATGGAGAGGTTTGCGGCAACCTTTGTTTCGTCGTTACCCATAACCTCAAGAGTATATGCAACTCTTTCAAGAAGAACCGAATGTTCACCCTTTTCGCCGATGATCTCTTCGAATCTTGCAAGAACTGCTCTCAAGTTTTCGGCTTCCACACGCATACCGCGCATTACTTCGGGGATGAGCTCATTGAAGCCGTAGTCTGTATATGTATCAGGTTCGGGACCTGTTATCATAAGGATCTGTCTGTAATACTCGTTCATACGAACAAGGCTTTCGTCAACGGCAAGAAGTTCACTTGCAAGTCTTCCGAGAACACATTCAAGTTCGATTGTATACTTCTTTCCGCCTTCAAAATAGAATTCAAGCTGTTCAACGATAAGATTGCCGTTTTCATCACGGTACTGATGGTTTAAAGGATCCGCCTTCCAGTCATCAGAATAGTTGAACTGCAAGAACTTTGCTTCTTCGAAAGGATATTCTCCGTTTATCTTTAAAGAACGGGATGCGAATATACCTGCGTAAAGCGACTGTCTTGCACGGGGAATGATATAGTAGAAACCGCTTTCCGGAACTTCGATTTCGTAGCTTATCCACTGACCTGCAATCTGCCACTTTTCACCGCCGATAGTGTTTACAAGAGTAATACCGGGGCTGCTGGGCTCTGTCAAAGGAGAAGTTTTGTCGCCAACAGGATAGATAACCTGATCGGAGGTTGCAACAGGAACTTCTGCCTGAATCTTTATAAAGCTTTCGGCGGGAGCGGATTTTGCGCCCATTGCTTCGTATGCTTTATGATATTCTTCGTAAGACTGAAGCTTATCGTCAACGAAAACTTCTACTTCACCGTAAAGTACAGGTTCGCGGGAAGAGTATATCTCAATAGTATGTACTCCGTCACCGTTGTCGCCGAGTCCGAAATAGAAGAGGAAGCTTTCATCGTAGAATGCATTCGAGTCGCGAAGCACTTCTTCACGCCATATCGGATCTTCATATTTCTTCGAACGGATTTCGTTTGATGAAATATCAAGACGGAAAGCACGGCCGTATTCGTCGGGCTGTATAAGATTGCCGTCTTTATCTGTTGCGGCATGATCCTTCCAGACACGGGAGAAAGCAATATTTCTCGCATCCTTGAAAGGAACTTCGCCGTCGATCTTTATAACTCTTTCGATGGCAACTGTGTTTCCTGCAACGCTGTTGTAAGCACTGTAGTCGTTTTTATCAAGTTCCGTGGGAGCTGCAATGATGTTGTTTTCATCATCGTAGTAAAGGCTCGCAAAAGGATAGTAAGGCACACGGATATTATAAAAACCGGGCTTATCAACCTTGATCTTGTAAACAGCGGTACTGCCGTCTTCGGCCAGAACATATTCGGAAAGTCCCGATACAAGTCCTTCGGGGTCTTCTTCTTTTGTCGACAAAACTCCGTTTGTATCGTAGAGAACTTTTACCCCGTCAGACGATGCATCAAGGTCAAGAACAGCCTTTACCGCATCGGGACGGTCATTCTGGTCGAATTCTACAACGCCGTCGGCTTTGTAGATCTGCTTGTACTCGTCGTATGTGGTAGAGTTGAGGAGCTCTTCCATTTCGTCGAGCGAATTTTCCGGTGCCACAATAACATCGGAAAGTGCGGTTTCATCTTTGTCTGCAAGCACTGCGGGCACGGACTGTACAGCCATGGCGGCGAAAAGCAGCAGTGCAACAAGTTTTTTGAAACCTTTTGCATTCTTGTTCATTCGCAAAATTCCTCCTTGGTTTGCTGATGGAGCAGCACGGCACAAAGCCGCCTGCTATATCTTATTATATAAAATCTGTGCAAATTACCTTTCCGGGATTTTTCATATCCCGAAAGCGGTTCAGACTTATAAAAATGCGGCAAAAATGCGCAAGACCACACCTGTTTTTCACATTTTTCTGCCGTTTTTTCAACAGAAAAAATTTAAAAAAGGGTAAAAAAGAGCGCAAAGATGCCTTTGTTACATATATAGAATATCATAAAGCCCTTTCTTTGTCAAGGCATCCACACCCCCGACACACCGCCGACACCCAGCTTTCACATTACGACAAAAACTGTGTTTTTTTGTGCGAAAGCGTGTTCGCTGTTTTTTACACCATCTAAAAATTGCATAAAATTTATCAATGGAATTTATAACAGTTTCCAATCTATGCTTATAACCCCTTTATTTTCAAAGGCTTTGCTCTTTCTTTCCAAAAGCATTTATTACAAATATATAATTTTCAAAACCATAAATAATATATTCATAATTAACAGAGCCTTTCAAAACATCAGATTCTGTTCTATTTATATGCCACATTTTGCCATTTAAGGCGGTGTTTTCTTGTTTGTTTTTAACAAAATCAGAGGTCGTTTTTCTACGCCTTGTTAAAAATGACGAATTTTTCTTTTAAGCTTTCGTCATTTTTAAAAGCATATTTTTAGCACAAATTCATTCTAAATCGGCATAAAAAATCCCCTTGCACAAAAAGTGCAAGGGGGAGCTTATTTGTGTTGCCGATTAATACATTCCGCCCATTCCGGGGTTTGCAGCCGCAGGTGCTGCAGGTTCGGGCTTATCTGCGACAAGCGCTTCTGTTGTGAGTATCATAGATGCAACGGATGCCGCATTCTGGAGTGCAGAACGCGAAACCTTTGCAGGATCAACGATACCTGCTTCTATCATATCAACATATGCTTCGTTGTAAGCATCGAAACCGTATCCGATCTTGCCTGAAGACATAATCTTATCAAGGATAACAGATCCGTCAAGTCCTGCATTTGCCGCTATCTGACGGATGGGTTCTTCGAGCGCGCGAAGAACGATCTTAATGCCTGTCTTTTCATCGCCGTCGGTTGCTTCAAGAAGCTTTACAACTGCGGGAATGCAGTTTGCAAACGCGGTTCCGCCGCCTGCAACAATGCCCTCTTCAACCGCCGCCTTTGTAGCGTTGAGAGCGTCCTCGATGCGGAGCTTCTTTTCCTTCATTTCGGTTTCTGTAGCCGCACCAACCTTGATAACAGCAACACCGCCTGCAAGTTTCGCAAGTCTTTCCTGGAGCTTTTCTCTGTCGAAATCGGAAGTTGTAGTTTCAATAGCTGTCTTTATCTGAGCCACTCTGCTCTTTATAGCATCTGTATCACCGGCACCGTCAACGATAATTGTATTTTCCTTTGTTATCTTTATCTGACGGGCACGGCCGAGCTGGTTAACTGTTGTGTCCTTAAGTTCAAGTCCGAGATCTGTGGAGATAACTTCACCGCCTGTGAGTGTTGCGATATCTGTGAGCATTTCCTTTCTTCTGTCGCCAAAGCCGGGAGCTTTAACCGCAACGCAGGTAAATGTACCGCGAAGCTTATTTACAAGAAGTGTGGAGAGCGCCTCTCCTTCAACATCTTCTGCGATGATAACAAGTTTTTTGCTTGCCTGAATTATCTGTTCGAGCAGAGGGAGAAGATCCTGTATATTCGAGATCTTCTTATCTGTAATAAGAACATACGGATCGTCGATTACAGCTTCCATTTTGTCTGTATCTGTTACCATATAGGGAGAGATATATCCTCTGTCAAACTGCATACCTTCAACGATCTCGCAGAAAGTATCGGATGACTTGGATTCTTCAACAGTTATAACACCGTCTGCAGTTACCTTTTCCATAGCATCCGCAATAAGCTTACCGATAACTTCGTCAGCAGAGGAAACTGTGCCTACTCTTGCGATATCCTTGGAGCCGTCAACAGGCTTTGAGATCTTCTTAAGCTCAGCTACAGCAGTATCCACTGCCATCTGGATGCCTTTTCTGAGAACCATGGGGTTTGCACCGGCTGTGACATTTTTCATGCCTTCTCTTACAAACGCCTGAGCAAGGAGGGTAGCTGTTGTTGTACCGTCGCCTGCGGCGTCATTTGTCTTTGTTGCAACTTCCTTGAGAAGCTGAGCGCCCATATTTTCCATAGCGTCTTCAAGCTCGATTTCCTTTGCTATTGTTACGCCGTCGTTTGTGATAAGGGGAGCGCCGTATTTTTTATCAAGCACTACATTTCTTCCCTTGGGGCCGAGTGTTATCTTTACGGTATCGGCAACCTTGTCGACACCTCTCATAAGTGAATTTCTGGCATCAATGCCGTATGCTAATTCTTTTGCCATTATATATTACCTCCTTAATTGGATGCTTCAGTCTTCAACTATTGCAAGAATATCCGACTGTCTTACAACAACATATTCTTCGCCGCCACACTTAACTTCTGTGCCGGAATATTTGCTTGTTATAACTTTATCGCCTTTTTTAACTGTCATAACGATTTCCTTGCCGTCGCAAAGTCCGCCGGGGCCGACTTCGATAACTTCGGCAATGCTGGGCTTTTCCTTTGCGGAAGCAGTTAAAATGATACCGCTTTTTGTGGTTTCTTCCGCTTCTGTCATTTTAAGAACTACTCTGTCTGCGAGAGGCTTGAGTTTCATATTATTTCCCTCCTGATGTATATATGTTTTGTTTTATTCATATCGTTAGCACTCGAAAGGCTCAAGTGCTAAATCACAATAGTTATTTTATTCCTGACGCCCGAAAAAATCAAGCATAAGATGGGTATATTTACAATTATTTAACATTTCCGGTTTTCACTCGGCTCTCACGAGTGATAAATTTTATCCTTTTCTGTCGGATTTTGCATCATCCCGTTTAAAATACTGATAATAATTGCATCTTATCATACCGTTATAAAGCCTTCTGACCTTATCGGCGCGCTTGCCGTAAAGGTTTTCAAAGTCTTCCTCCGAGGTGATTATATATATCTGCCACGGGGAAAGGTTTTTAAACGCTTTACCCATATCCTTATAAAGCTTCTGGGCACTTCTTACGGTATCCATTCTCTCGCCGTAGGGAGGGTTACAGACAATCGTTGTTCTCTTATCGTCTTTGCGGATGGTAAGCGCATCTTTTGTAAAGCAGTTTATATAATCCCACATCCCGGCGCGTCTTATATTGTCACGGGCAATCTCAACAGTTTCGGGATCTATATCGGTTGCGATGGCACGGAAAGCTGTGTCGGGTCTGCGGTTCTTTTCCGCCTCTTCCCTTGCCTCTTTCCAAAGGCGGGCAGGTATCCACGGATACTTTTCGGCAGAAAAGCTTCTTTTTGCACCGGGAGCCGTATTTGTCATTATCATTGCCGCTTCTATTGCAATTGTGCCCGAACCGCAAAAAGGATCCCATAAAATAACATCTTCTCTCGGTCGGGATATCTTGACAAGTCCCGCCGCAAGAGTTTCTCTTATCGGAGCAAGGTTTGCCTCTGTGCGGTATCCTCTTTTATGCAAGGGAGCACCCGAGGTATCTATCATTATGGTTGCACGGTTGTTGAGTATAAAAAATTCTATTTGATACTTTACACCGCTTTCCTCAAACCATTCGGTTTTATAAGTTTGTTTGAGTCTTTCAACTATGGCTTTTTTGACCATTTTCTGACAGTCGGGTATGCTGTGAAGATCGGATTTTATAGAATGTCCCTTTACAGGGAAAGCATCCTTTTCTTTGATAAAAAGTTCCCATGGGATTTTTTTGACGCCGTCAAAAAGCTCGGTGAAAGTTTTTGCCCCGAAGCTTCCCATTTCGATAAGCACTCTTTCGGCACATCTCAAATTGATATTTGCGCGGGCTATCGCCTCGACGCCGCCCTCAAAATACACTCTGCCGTCGATGGTTTCACGGCGCTCATACCCGAGAGCATCTATTTCTTCGCCCACAAGCTTTTCAAGTCCGAAAAGGCATGTGGCAACAAGTTTTATTTTTCCCACACTAACTCCTATATTACTTTTTAAGTTCGTCAAATATATTTTCGTATTCTTTTTCTTTCTTCTTATCAGCTCCGCAATAAAGCTTCTTGACAAGCCAAAAACAAAGTGCAACAACAAGATATATTAAGGTAAAGGCTGTTGCAAGAGCGAAAAACGCCGTATAGTTTTTAACATTTTCCGTAAGGCAGAAAAGAGAAACATAAAGCCCGAAAAGGCAAAGCGCATATTCAAGGCAGTATCTTAACATCGGCAAGATTTTCGGAATTGCTTTAAATACTGTAAGGGAAAAACCGCATATAAGCGAAAATACCACCGAGCCGATCAGAAGATCAAGCTGCATAACCGCATTTGTTTCAAGAGTATCTACCGATAGAAAAACGAGAATGACAGAAACAACCGTTGCAAGATTTACAAGTGCCGCAGAAACGAAAATGTTTTTTATAAAGTCAAGTGCTTTTTTCATCCCAAATCTCCCTATATATGATTTTATGCAAAATTTTACTAATATATATGCTACCACAACGGCATTTTAAAGTCAACAGCTTTTGTTTAAAAACAGCTTTACTATTTGACAAAAGGGCAAAAAACAGATATAATATATTTGGAAATTTATGTTTACGGTGAAAAAATGGACGGAATAATTATTGTATATAAACCCCGCGGTTATACATCCCACGATGCTGTGGCAAGGATGAAGCGTTTTTGCAACACAAGAAGAATAGGTCATGCAGGCACTCTCGACCCGATGGCTGAAGGTGTTTTGCCGGTTCTTGTGGGAAAGGCGTGTGCCGCGCAGGAATATCTTCAGGACCATGACAAAAGCTATCTTGCAGGTATGCGTTTCGGAACCGTAACCGATACGGGTGATATGACCGGAAATATCATTTCGCAAAAAGAAGTAGTTCTTGACACCGAAACGGTGAACGAAGCAGCAAAAGCTTTTATTGGAAACATCAAGCAGGTTCCTCCTATGTATTCAGCAATAAAAATCGGCGGAAAAAGGCTTTATGATCTTGCACGCGAAGGTGTAACGGTAGAGCGCAAGGCAAGAGATATCAATATATATTCGATAGAAATAGCCGAAAAGCTTAATGATACAGACTTTCTTGTACGGGTTTTTTGTTCAAAGGGAACCTATATCCGCACCCTTTGCGAGGACATCGGAGAAAAGCTCGGCTGCGGCGGAACCCTTTTCAGTCTTTGCCGCGAAACCTGCGGAGATTTTTCGCTTTCTGATGCTGTAAGCATTGAGGAACTTGAAAAAATATATGAAGAAAAAGGCTCGGAAGGAATTGGAAATTTACTTTTCTCTCCCGAAAAGGTCTTTTTGAACTGTAAAAAAATCAAGCTCTCCGCTTTTTATTCAAGACTATGTAAAAACGGATGCGAAATATATTTGAAAAAAGCGGGAATAAAAGAGTCGTTTCAAAAGGACGAAAAAATAAGGCTTTATGACAGCGACGGAAACTTTTTTGCAATCGGAAAAGTTGCCGATTTCCCGAACGGCGAAGCGGTCAAGGCAACAGTTCGTTTTTGCGACTGAAAAGCGGAGGATATTATGGCAAACAACTTCAATACCGAAAAAAGAAAAAGATTGAAAACAGACCCCGAAAAAACAAAAAAAGAGCTGAGAAAACGGAAGAAAAAGCTTGTTGTCATCGCTTTTTCTGTTTGTATCCTTCTCGGAATTCTTGCTTTTATCGCTTATGTTGTAATCCCTGCATTTGACAGTGGCATAAATATCGAGCGAAGCGAAATAATAACGGGAAATTTCTATTCTGAGGACGAAATAACGCCGGAAATAATCGACATATACGAAAAAGAATATAAATATAAAGGTTATATCGCATATACTTTTGACGGTCAGACTTCTTATGTAAATTCGCAAAGCGCATACAGCTCCGGAGGAAAGACGGCTGAGTTTTTTGTAAAGTACTTTGATGCTGTGGCAGAAGGCGACAAGAACGCTTATTCGCTTTTGTTTTCGCCGGGATTTGATTTTTCAAAAGACCCATACGCCTCGGGAAAAATCGATTTTCCTCCCCAGCGAATATATGATGTATCGGTTGAACTTTCGGAAGAAATCTACGACAAAAACTCAGGTATAACAAAAGGTACATTTTTCGTGGATTACAGGATATACTGTAATGAAGGCAATTTCAGAATCGACATCGACAAAGACCACGCATTTTCTCCCCTCGTATTCGAAACCGAAACTTTCGGGGATGAAATAAAGATTGTTGATATTTATCACCGCTACGGCAAATAATAAAAATCGGAGGATATAGTTATGGAAGACAACAAGATAAAAGAAATCAAGGACACAATGTGTTATGTAGGAAAATACGCCTACGATGCCACAAGTGAATTTGTGGAAAGCGCAAAGCTTACTCTTGCAATAGAAAAACAGAAGGCCCGTCTTGCAAAGGTTTACGAAGAAATCGGCGAAAAGATTGTTTCGGGCATCTCTTCTACCGCCGACGGAAAAGAAGCTTTATATCGACTTATAGACGAAGCAAAGCACGAAAAGGCAAAACTCCGCCTTCTTTACGAAAGAAAGAGAAACAACTCCTGTGCTCCCTGCCCTTCCTGCGGCAAGTATTCAAAAAAGAATACTATATGTAACGATTGCGGCGAATTCGTAAAATAATCGGGGGATATACAGTTGATAGTTTTAAATCTTTCCGATGTATGTATGTCGTTCGGCACGGATGTTGTTCTCGACAGAATAACCTTCGGGCTCAACGGCGGCGACAGACTCGGCGTTGTCGGAGTGAACGGTGCGGGGAAATCTCTGCTTTTCAAAATAATCTGCTCTCAGGTCCGTCCTGACAGCGGAAGTGTTAATTTTTCAAAAGATATCAGGGTTGCGTATCTTGAGCAGAACGCATCCTTTGAATCGACAAACCCGATATACGACGAAATGCTCGGAGCTTTTCCCGATCTTGTAAAAGACGAAAAAAGGCTTGAAGAACTTCAATGCGAA
Organism: Oscillospiraceae bacterium; assembly: GCA_015064485.1. GTDB lineage: Bacteria > Bacillota > Clostridia > Oscillospirales > CAG-382 > UMGS1052. The sequence continues at coordinate 188,753 of SVSD01000001.1, forward strand.
ATGCTGTCATCTGAGGGCTCAGACGAGAAAACTCATATGCGTCTTGCGGGAGAATATACAAGGCTTGAAGAAAGCTTCAGAAAAAACGGCGGTTATGAATACAAAAGCCGTATACGCAGTATGCTCTGCGCCCTCGGATTTGATGAGGAAAGGCAGAAAATGTCCATCGAGACCCTTTCGGGAGGACAAAAAACGCGCCTTGCCCTTGCAAGGACTCTTCTTTCCGAGCCCGACATTCTGATGCTCGACGAACCGACAAACCATCTTGATATTCCGTCTGTCGAATGGCTCGAAAATTATCTTTCCGGCTATAAAAAGACCCTTCTTGTAATATCACATGACAGATATTTCCTTGACAAGGTTACAAACAAGACTTTCGAAATAGAAAATACCCAGGGAAAGCTTTACAATCTGCCCTACAGCGGTTTTGTAAAGCAAAAAGAAAAAGACAGAGAGATAGACGAAAGACATTATAAGAACCAACGCCGTGAGATAGAGCGCATGGAAGCTTTTATAGAAAATCAGCGCCGTTGGAACAGAGAAAGAAATATCATCGCTGCCGAAAGCCGTATGAAAGCAATCGAGCGTATGGACAAGCTTGAAAAGCCCAAAGCTCTTCCCGAAAGCGTTTCGATGAGCTTTTCCGCAGGCTCCCGCGAGCTTTTGTCAGACAACATCCTCGAAGTAAGCTCTCTTTCAAAGTCCTACGGCGAAAAGAAGCTTTTTCAGGATGTATCGTTTATACTCCACAGCAAGGAAAGGCTTTTCCTTTTCGGTGAAAACGGCGTCGGTAAATCCACCCTTTTGAAGATCCTTTCGGGCAATCTTTTGCAGGACAGCGGTTCTTTTGAATACATAAGTAAGATAAAGATCGGCTATTACGACCAGGAGCATCAGGGCTTAAATCCGCAAAATACCGTTCTCGAAGAGCTTTGGAGTCAATATCCCGATAAAAAACAGTCGGAAATCCGCGGTGCACTTGCCCGTTTTCTCTTTAAAGCAGAGGATGTTTTTAAGGAAGTTTCGGTTTTGTCCGGCGGCGAAAAGGCAAGACTTACATTTGCAAAAATGATGCTTGACGAGCTTAATCTCCTTATCCTCGACGAGCCGACAAACCATCTTGATGCCGCAACCCGCGAAGTTCTTGAAGATGCGCTCTTAGGTTACAACGGAACGGTTATTGCCGTATCCCACGACAGATATTTCATAAACAAACTCGCAACGAGAATTCTTGAGCTTCGTCACGACGGCCATTTTGACTACAAAGGTACTTACGAGGACTTTACCGCATACAAAAAATCAAGAGAAACGATAGTTTCAGATAAAGCACAGCTATCCGAGGAAAAAGAAAAGTCGGGCAAAAACGATTATCTTAAGGGAAAGCAGGAAAAAAGCCGCCGAAGAAAGGCTGAAAAACAGCTTGCCGATTCTGAAAAAGGAATTTCCGAGTGCGAAGAAAGACTTGCACAGATCGACAAGGAAATGGAACTTGCGGGATCCGATTATGTCAAGACCGCCGCTCTTTACGAGGAGCAGGATGCCCTTCACGCAAAGCTTGACGAGCTTTATGAATTGTGGGACAAGGCATCGGCAGATCTTGCGGAGGATATGTAAAAAGTTATAGCAAACATAAAAGAGGAACCCCCGTCAGGGTTCCTCTCTTGCACTCTGTGCAATCCACTCCTCCTGCGCTTTAAAAGCACAGGAAGACTTTTGCTTTCTGCGGAAAGCGTCAAGGGCTTACCGCCCTTGACTCCGGGAACTTTTTTGTAAAAAAGTTCCGCAAAAAATTCAAATTCTTTTTATTTCTTTTTATTCCTCTTTCTGCTCTCGGTATTGGGATTTTTCCCGAGAACCGAAAGCTCTCTTGCCTCGTCCTCGGTTTCGGGGACTGTTACCGCATACCCCGTCGATTCGTTTGCCGACGCAATAGATGATGTGAAAAAGCCGTCATAAGGCGGTTCGGAAACTTCTCTTTTATTCTTTTTAGACATAAAAATACTCCTTCAAAAAATATTTTCACAAATATTCTTTGAAGGAGTTCTTATTTTTATGCAAGTATCATTCTTGCGGCAAAATAAATTATTACAATAATACCAAGCACGATTCTGTACCAACCGAACACTTTGAAATCGTGTTTTCGGATATATTCCATAAGGAACTTTATAACAAAAAGCGATACGGCAAACGCCACAAGCATTCCGAGTACAAGCATTATAACTTCGTCGGCACAGAAACCGAATTCGAGATAATACTTAAGCACCTGTAATGCGGAAAGTCCGAACATTACGGGTACTGCAAGGAAGAAAGTAAACTCCGCCGCAGCTTTTCGGGAGATGCCGATAATAAGGGAGCCGATGATTGTAGAACCTGAACGGGAAGTGCCGGGAATTATGGATAGTACCTGGAAAAGTCCTATCATAAGTGCGTGTTTATATGTAATTTCCGAAAGTTTTTCAACCTTTGGTCTTCGCTTTTTATTATAGTTTTCGATGACTATAAAACCGATACCGTAAACTATAAGCGCCGCCGCAATAACAAAGGGAATTTCAAGATATTTGTCAAGGTCGAATATGAATTTACATATAACTGTGGCAATAACACCCGGAACACACGCCACAACCACTTTCATCCACATTGAAACAATATCTTTTTCAAGCTCGATCTCAAGCTTTCCATCATCTTTTTCAAACTTTAAGGGGCACATTTTATCAAAGAAAAACAGCACCACCGCAAGGATCGCGCCAAGCTGTATAACATCGATAAAAACTCTTGAAAACTCAGCGGAATTCGGGCCGATTTTTATTCTCAAAAATTCGTCTACCAAAAGCATATGCCCCGTACTGCTGACGGGAAGCCATTCCGTAACACCTTCAACTATTCCGAGGAAAATAACCTTTAAAGCCTCTATAAACACCTTTTACTCCTTTTTTGAAAGCACTTTTGCGCTAACAACGCATTTTTTATTTAAATCATATTCAAAGACCGCCCCGCAAAGCACACATTTTCCGTCTGCTTCTTCAAATCTTACGGGCATTTTTGTTTTCAGTTTCTTTATCACAATATCTTTTCTTACACCGAGAACCGAATCATATACGCCGGTCATTCCAAGGTCTGTTATATATCCCGTTCCGTTTTGAAGAACCCTTGCGTCGTTTGTCTGTATATGGGTATGCGTTCCGAAAACTATATCTATCTTTCCGTCAAAATCGTATGCAAAGCCGAGTTTTTCGCTTGTCGCCTCGGCGTGGATATCGCATATTGAAATATCGTAAGCCCCCTTTTCCCTTTCGAGAATGTTTGAAGCACACTCAAACGGGCAAAGCTGACTTTCCATATATACCGTTCCCAAAAGGTTCATACAAAGCACTTTCACTCCGCATATATCGAAAACTCCGTATCCGAAGCCCGGAGTGCCTTTCGGGTAATTTGCGGGGCGGAGCACCTTTTCGCAATCGTCAAGATAAGTATAGACCTCGCCTCTTCTGAAAACATGGTTTCCGGTTGTTATTATATCGGCGCCCGACATAAAAAGAAGCTGTGCCGAATCTTTTGTTATTCCGTTGCCGGGCGCTGAATTTTCGCCGTTGACAATACAGATATCGACATCTTCTTCCTTGCGGATTTGCCATAGATTTTTGCGGATGTATTCAGAACCGTTTTTGCCAACAACATCTCCGACGGCAAGAATTTTTAAGATACCGTTTTTCATTTCTCCGCTCCTTTTTACCAATTATCTATATTTTACCACCTTAAAAGGTTTTTTTCAAGATGTTTTATTTACAAACATTCTTGCATATTGGAAGTTTTTATGATATAATATTTCAGTTAATTTTTTTGTAAAAGAGGAATATACATTTATGGAAAAGATGTGGGCAGGCAGATTTGCCAAGGCTCTTGATAAAAAAGCCGACGATTTCAACTCGTCGATTGCAACAGATAAAAGAATGTACCGCCAGGATATAACAGGATCTATGGCTCATGCCGCGATGCTCGGAAAACAGGGGATAATTTCGGAAGAAGAAAGCGAAAAGATAATTGATGCTCTTTCTGTTATTCTTGAAGATATTGAGGAAGGAAGACTTGATATCGACCTTGAAGCGGAAGATATCCATATGTTTGTCGAATCGGTGCTTACGAAAAGACTCGGCGATTTGGGTAAAAAGCTTCACACTGCAAGAAGCCGCAACGACCAGGTTGCAGTTGATATCCGCCTTTATTTAAGAGATGAAGCCGTCGAGATAATTTCGCTTATCAAAAAGCTTATTTCCGCCATCATCCTTCAGGCAAAGGAAAACACAAATGCAATAATGCCGGGATATACTCATCTTCAAAGAGCTCAGCCAATAACTTTTGCACATCAGATACTTGCCTATGGTATGATGCTTTCAAGAGATATAACCCGAATCGAGGACGCTGTGAAGAGAATGAACTATTCTCCTCTCGGTTCTTGTGCCCTTGCAGGTACCACATATGATACAGACAGATATTTCGAAGCTGAAAAGCTCGGCTTTTCCGGTATCACTTTAAACAGTATCGACGGTGTTTCCGACCGTGATTTCTGTATCGAGCTTATGGCAGCTTTTTCAACAATAATGATGCATCTTTCCCGTTTCTCCGAGGAAATAATCCTTTGGTCGTCCTGGGAATTCAAATTTATAGAGCTTGACGATTCCTTTACAACAGGCTCAAGCATTATGCCTCAGAAGAAAAATTCCGATATGGCAGAGCTTGTAAGAGGAAAGACCGGAAGAGTCTACGGCGACCTTTTCGCTCTTCTCACAACCCTTAAAGGTCTTCCCCTCGCATACAACAAGGATATGCAGGAAGACAAGGACGCGATTTTCGATTCTGTTGATACGGTCAAGGCTTGTCTTGAAATTTTTGCTCCGATGGTCGAAACGATGCACACCATCCCCGAAAATATGTATAACGCTGCAGGCAAAGGCTTTATAAACGCGACTGACCTTGCAGACTACCTTGCAAAAAAAGGTATGCCCTTTAGAACCGCATATAAAACAGTAGGCGAGATCGTTGCCGAATGTATCGACAAAAACACAGTTCTTGACAAGCTTACCCTTAAAGAATACAAGGCTCATTCTGAACTTTTCGAAGACGACCTTTATAACGAAATTTCTCTCGAAACCTGCGTTGAAAAGAGAATTTCCGCAGGCGGCACCGGAAAAGCGTCTGTTATGACACAGATAGAATATCTTGAAAACACAATAAAATAAAACAAAAGGCGGTTTTTACCGCCTTTTCCATTTACATTTCCGTTACAATTTGTTTATAGAAAATATATCAAAAAAACAGCTCCTTTTCACTTAACACACATTTTTGAAACACATTTATATGTGATAATGTTATCGCTTTTTAATGTGCCTTCATAAGGCATCATTTTATAAATTTATCATACGGAGGACAATATGAACCAAACTACGGCAAAAAAGGCTTCAAAGAAAAAGATGCCGAAATGGCTGAAAACACTTTTGATACTTGTAATAATCATTGCAATTCTTGCAGCATCAGGCATTGCTCTTTCCTTTTTCGGAATATTTGATATGATTTTTGCAAAAGGAGCCGCAGGCGCTTTAAGCAGTTTTAATTACTATACCGTATCAAAAAGAGATATCGTTACAACACTTACGGGTACAGGAACACTTCAGCCCTGCGATTCCTACACAATAACCGCAACCGTTTCGGGAGACATCCTTTCGGCGGACTTTGAAGAAATGCAAAAAGTAAACGAGGATGATGTGCTTTATGTTGTGGATTCGTCAGATGTCCGTGATGATATAGCAGAAAAACTTGAGGATGTTGAGGAAGCCCTTGACGATCTTAACGAAAAAAAGGAAGAGTTCGAAGACCTCAATATAGTTTCAGAATTTGAGGGAACTGTTCGTGAGCTTTATCCCGAAGAAGGCGACAACCTTTCAAACGGATCGAAGATCGCATATATAGTCGATACCGAAACGATGCTTCTTGATATCCCCTTTTTCGCCGTCAATACAGATTATATTTCAAACGGCTGTGAAGCAAAAGTTACTTTCTCTTCCACAGGCGAAATCCTTTCGGGAAAAGTAACGGAAATCTCAAATCTTACAAGCACAAACTCAAACGGCTCTACGGTAAGAAACATAACTATAGCTGTCAAAAACCCCGGCGGTATTACCTTCGGTATGCAAGCATATGCAAGCGTTTGCGGCACAAACGGTATAGTTTATGACTGTGCAGGACAAGGAAGCTTTAAATACAACGAGGAAGAAACACTTCTTGCAGAATATTCGGGCGAACTTGAAGCTCTTTACATAAAAGAGGGTGACAGAGTTAAAAAAGATCAGATAATCGGAAAGATCTCCTCTGAAAATCTTGATAAGCAGATAGAACAGCTCGAAAAAGCTTATGAAAATCAGAAAAAATCCCTTGATGACCTTTATGACAGACTTGATGACTACACAATAAGAGCCCCCATCTCGGGCACTATCGTTCAGAAGAACTACAAGGCTCTTGATACTATCGGCTCAAGCTCGATGTCCTCTACCACATCCCTTGCAATTATTTATGATATGTCAAAGCTTACATTTGAGCTTTCCATCGACGAGCTTGACCTTTCTCTTATAGAAGTAGGACAGAAGGTTGAAATAACCTCGGATTCTATCTCCAATATAAGATTTGAAGGCGTAGTTTCCAAAAAGAGTATTGTCGGAACATCCTCCGGCGGAACTACCGTTTACCCTGTAACCGTCGAAATAGAAGGAAATGATACTCTTCTCCCCGGTATGAATGTAAATGCGGAAATCGTTATCAGCAGTACGGAAGATGTACTTGCAGTACCCGTTTCTGCTGTCAGCCGAGGCAACAAAATTGAAATTATAAAAGGTGCGCTTCCCGAAAGCGCAAACGGAAGACCGCAAGGATTGCTTTCCTCAAAGCCCGAAACCGAATCTGTAAGCGTTGAGCTTGGTGCAAGCGATGAAGATTACATAGAGATCAAATCGGGTCTTTCCGAAGGCGACATTATCGTTTACGAAGTGAAAAATGTTACTCAGAACGGTATGGCTGCTATGATGGGTATGATGGGCAGTATGGGCGGTATGTCCGGCGGAATGCCCTCGGGTATGCCGAGCGGAATGGGAAGCGGCGGTATGTCGTCGGGACAAAGACCTTCCGGAAATATGGGCGGCATGGGCGGCAATATGGGAACACGCCCCGCCGGCAGATAACGGAGTTTCTTATATGCAAGAACTTATAGTATTTGATCACATATTTAAAATATACGAAATGGGCGACACGCAGGTAAGGGCCGCCGATGATATCTCGTTCAAGATAAACAAAGGCGAATTTGTCGCCATCGTCGGTCAGTCGGGCTCGGGTAAATCCACCTGTATGAACATAATAGGTCTTCTTGATGTGCCTACCTCGGGAAGCTACTTTCTCGGCGGCGAGGATGTAAGCCATATGAACGACAACGCCCTTGCAAAAATACGAAACCGTATGCTCGGTTTTATTTTCCAGCAATACAATCTTATTCCGAAGCTTACTGTAATCGAGAATGTTGAACTCCCTCTTTTATATGCGGGAATTTCAAAATCCAAGCGCAGAAAAATGGCGCTTGATGCCCTTGAAAAAGTAGGCCTTTCCGACAAGGCAAAAAATCTCCCTTCTCAGCTTTCGGGCGGTCAGCAGCAAAGAGCGTCGATTGCCCGTGCCCTTGCGGGAAACCCTTCCGTTATCCTTGCGGATGAACCTACAGGTGCACTCGATTCAAGAACAGGCAGAGAAGTGCTTGAATTTCTACAAAAGCTCCATTCCGAGGGAAACACAATCGTTCTTATCACTCACGATAATTCTATAGCAGTAAAGGCACAGCGTATAATCCGTCTTCAGGACGGCAAGGTGGTTTTCGACGGTCCGTCACATCTTCCTGAGGCCGTAGTTAACCCGGATGTCCCGATAGAGCTTCAGAAAAACGAAAAAGGAGGGGATGAGTAATGGGTATTTTCCAGTCTTTTATTCTCGCCCTCAAAAGCCTTTTAAACAACAAGATGCGTGCATTTCTTACGATGCTCGGTATAATTATCGGTGTCGGCGCCGTAATTCTTATAATGAGTCTCGGAAACGGTATGACTTCGGATATCAGCTCAACCTTTGAAAGTATGGGAACAAAAACGCTTACTGTCACCCTTACGGGCAGAGGCTCAACAAGAAGCTTTTCTGAGGACGATATGTTCGAATTTGTCGAAGAAAACAGGCAATATATCGAGGCCTTCTCTCCCACAGTTTCAACAAGCGGAACCGTAAGACCGACTGGCTGGACCGAGGATCTTTCAACCTCAATAACCGGTGTCGGAGAAGAATGGCTTACTGTTAAAAATTATGAAACCGAAGATGGAAGATTTATTTCCTATGTCGACTGCAAGACAAGAGCAAAGGTTTGCTATGTGGGAGCTTACTATAACACAAAAGAGGTTTACGACGGAAACGCTGTCGGAAGCAGAATCAAGATAAACGGCGATATATATACAATAATCGGCGTCTGCGACGCTATTTCGGAAGCGGTCGACGAAGACAGTTCGGATAACTTTATGGTTATTCCCTATACCGTCGCATCAAGACTTTCGCGCAGAAGAACCGTAAGCAACTATACTCTGCTTGCATCAAGCGACGAGAATGTTGAAATAGCAAAACAGCTTACTTTAAACAGACTTTACAAAACATACGAAGATGAGAATGCCTACGCTGTCGGTGCCCTTGCCGAAATGCTTGATATGCTGACAGATCTTCTCGATACTCTGGTGCTTGTTATTGCAGCAATTGCGGCAATCTCCCTTCTTGTCGGCGGTATCGGAATTATGAATATTATGCTTGTTTCGGTAACAGAAAGAACAAGGGAAATAGGTATACGAAAAGCCCTCGGTGCAAAGAAGAGAGATATCAAGCTTCAATTTGTAATCGAGGCGATGACAACAAGTCTTATCGGCGGAATTTTCGGCATTGCTTTTGGAATTGTTGGCGCAAATATTGCAGGCAAGCTACTTTCGATGCAGGCTGTTCCTTCCCTTTCCTCCATCCTTCTTTCAGTAGGTATTTCGGTCGGTATCGGCGTATTGTTCGGATATCTTCCTGCAAACAAAGCGGCAAATCTCAATCCTATTGATGCTCTCAGACACGATTAAAGCAACATATTTGAAAGGAAATAAATTTATGAAAAGAATAATCGGCATATTGCTTGCGGCAATTCTTATTATACCTTCGCTTACAGGTGCGTTTGCCGTCGAAAAAAGCGCAGGTCTCGCCGAAGACAAAATAATAAAAATAGTCGGCGCTCTTGAGATAATGCAGGGCGATGAAAACGGCAATCTCAATCTTGAAAAAGAAGTTACAAGAGCAGAATTTGTAAAAATGGCAATAAGTGCTTCCCAATATAAGGATGAAGCGGATGTTAAACCCCCGTATTCCATTTTCCCCGATGTACAGTCAAGCCATTGGGCATCAGGATATATAAAAACCGCGGTAAGCTCAGGTCTTGTAAACGGTTATCTTGACGGAACATTCCGTCCCTCGGGTTATGTAAAGCTTGAAGAAGCTGTAACCGTAACCCTGAAGCTTTTAGGCTATTCCGACAGCGATTTTACAGGCTCCTATCCCGACGGTCAGATATCAAAATACCGCAGTCTTAAGATTGATACAAACATCTCTGCAAAAACAGGTGACATTCTTACCCGCCGCGAATGTATGTATCTTTTGTATAACGCCCTTTGCACATATACAAAAAGCGGAAAAGGCTACGGAGAAACATTGGGCTATACCGCCGACAAATACGGAAATATAGATTATCTTGCTCTTATGGAAAAGGATAAGGAAGGTCCGTATATCGTTTCGGGTGACGACTGGATCGCAAAACTCGGTTTTGATGCGGCAGACACAGAATACTACACAGACAGCAAAAAGGTTTCACAGGATGTAATAAAAGACAACGATGTAATATACTGGTCAAATTCTTTTAAGACGGTCTGGGTATATTCCGATAAAGTTACCGGTGTTCTTGAAGGCATTTCTCCGAATCCCGCATCCCCGAGTGCTGTTACCGTTGCCGGAAATTCTTATGATATCGAAACCGAACAGGCAAAAGTTGCCTTCGGAGGAAAAGGCTCGTTTGAAATAGGAGATACGGTAACCATTCTCCTCGGCGAATCGGGCATTGTAGCTGCAAAGAACCCCGAAACAGTTTCGGATGAATTTTTCGGGCTCTCCACATCCGTAGAAAGAAAAGAATATACTTACGGCGGAAAAACATATTCCGACTATTATGTAAATGTTTCCTCCTTTGACGGAAAGACACACAGCATAAAAACCGAAGATCCGGATTTTCAAACAGGAATTCTTGTAAGAGTGAATTATTCGGGCGGAGAAATGACAGCAAAGCCTTATTCCCAGAAATATAATTCCGTAAATGATCTTATTCTTGCCGTAAAAGAAGACAGAATAGCGGAAAATGCCGTAATTGTCGATTATTTCGGCAAAAGCTATGTAACCACATACCCCGCCCGCCTTAAGGAAATTTCAATAAATGCACAAAATGTAGCATACTATAATATAAATTCAAACGGCTTTGTTGACTATTTGCTGCTGAAGGATGCAACGGGCGATTGTCATTCCTACGGCGTTATCTTTAAATACAAGGGGAATACATCCTTTTTGACAAGCTCTAAAAACAGCAGTATTTCAAACTACAGCAATCTTTCATCCGGCGTTGTAAAAGTAAAATATGACGGAAATGAAGCCGACAATATTTCCTGGCTTCCGGAGATGACAATAGATTCTATCGACAACGGCAAAGTCAACTTCCTCGGAAAGACATACAAGGTTTGGGATTATGCCGAATGTTTTGTCCTTGAACAGAAAACATATTCCGCAAACAAATCCTCGGATAAATCCATGAGTGAAATAATCGAGCAGGTATCTTTCGACAGAATCGACACAATTCTTAAGGGCGACGAATATACTGTTATGGGATATTATGATAATACAGGAATCATCCGGGTTCTTGTGGCTCAAAAGAATTTCTGATATTAAAAAAGAAGAACCCTCAAGGGTTCTTTCTTTTTCCGTTTAATAAGTTACCTGCTAACACTTTTATGTTTGTTGTTTTTGCTGTTTCCGACAAAAAATGCTCAGTATTTTTAGTTTTATTGTACAAACATCCGAATTCAAAAAAATTGCATTTTCGACATTGACAAACACATTTTTGAGGTATATAATGATAATGACCATTATAATGTATTTAATTTAATGGACATTTTCAAAAACAATATATAGTGTTTATATATATTTAAAGCCACAATATAGGCGTAAAAAACACTGGAAGGAGAAAATTATGGAACATAAGAATTGGCACGGCTTTAAAGCCGGCGCATGGCAGAATGAAATCAATGTCCGCGACTTTATCCAGCAGAACTACAAAGTTTACGAAGGCTCGGATGAATTCCTTGAAACTGCAACAGAAAGAACAACTGAACTTATGAAAAAAGTACAGCTTCTTTTCAAGCTTGAAAGACAGTACGGCGGTGTTCTTGACATCGATACTGCAACTGTTTCCGGTCTTACAAACTACGCTCCCGGATATATTGATCAGAAGAGTGAGATCATCGTTGGTCTCCAGACAAACAGACCTCTTAAAAGAGGTGTAAACCCCTTCGGCGGTATCCGTATGGCTCGTCAGGCTTGTGAAGCTTACGGCTACACACTCAGCAAAAATATTGAAAATGAATTCCATTACCGTACAACACATAACGACGGCGTTTTCCACGCTTACACAGATGAAATGCGCGCTGCAAGAAAGTGCCACGTTATCACAGGTCTTCCCGACGCATACGGCAGAGGAAGAATCATCGGAGACTATCGCCGTGTTGCACTTTACGGTGTAAACAGACTTATCGAAGAAAAGAAGAAGGATAAGGCAGCTCTTGCCGAAAGAAACTTCAGATCTGTTGAAGTTCGTCTTGACGAAGAACTTTACCGTCAGATCCTTTACTTGGGTAAGCTCAAGGAAATGGCTAATATGTACGGTTTTGATATCAGCGAACCTGCATCCAATGCTAAGGAAGCTATCCAGTGGACATACTTTGCATACCTTGCTGCTATCAAGGAACAGAACGGTGCTGCAATGTCCCTCGGCAGAGTAAGCTCTTTCTTCGACATCTATATCGAAAGAGATATCGAAGCAGGTATCCTTACAGAAAAAGAAGCACAGGAACTCTTTGACGATTTCGTAATCAAGCTCCGCGTTGCAAGACATTTGCGTACACCCGAATACAACGAACTCTTCGGCGGCGACCCTATGTGGATCACAGAAGCAGTCGGCGGTATGGGTGAAGACGGCAGAACTCTTGTTACAAAGTCAAGCTTCCGTGTTCTCAATACACTTTACACTCTCGGTTCTTCTCCCGAACCTAACCTTACAGTTCTTTGGTCCACACAGCTTCCCGAAGGCTTCAAGAAGTTCTGTGCAAAGGTTTCCAAGGATACAGATTCCATCCAGTATGAAAACGACGATGTTATGCGTCCTATCTACGGCGACGACTATGCTATCGCATGCTGTGTTTCTGCTATGAGAATCGGTAAGGAAATGCAGTTCTTCGGCGCAAGATGCAACCTTGCAAAGCTTATGCTTATCGCAATCAACGGCGGTTACGACGCAACAAGCCAGATGCACATCGGTCCTCAGATGCCTGTTCTCAAAGGCGACAAGCTCGATTACGATGCACTTATGGAACGCTTTGATATATATATTGCATGGCTCTCCCGCCTTTATGTTAATACTATGAATGTCATCCACTATATGCACGACAAGTACGCATATGAAAAGATCCAGATGGCGCTTCACGATACAGATGTTCACAGATATATGGCATTCGGTATCGCCGGTCTTTCTGTTGTTGCTGACTCCCTCAGCGCTGTTAAGTACGCAAATGTTCGCCCCATCAGAGATGAAAAGGGCTATGTTGTAAACTTCGAAACAACAGGCGAATTCCCCAAATTCGGTAATGATGACGACAGAGTTGACCTTATCGCTAAGGAAATGACTCACAAGGTTATCACAGAACTCCGCAAGACTCCCACATACAGAGAAGCTGAACACACACTCTCTGTTCTTACAATCACATCCAATGTTATGTACGGTAAGAATACAGGTTCTACTCCCGACGGCAGACGCGCAGGTGCAGCTTTTGCCCCCGGTGCAAACCCGATGCATAACCGTGAAGAAAACGGTGCTCTTGCATCTCTCAACTCTGTTGCAAAGCTCAGCTACGAAGATTGCCGCGACGGTATCTCCAATACATTCTCCATCACACCCGAAGCTCTCGGAAGAGATGAAGATGAGCGCGTTGACAACCTCGTTTCTATCCTCGACGGCTATTTCGCAAAGAAGGCTCATCACATCAACATCAATGTACTCAACAGAGAAACACTTATGAAGGCATACGAAGATCCCGAATCTTATCCTAACCTTACAATCCGTGTTTCGGGATATGCTGTAAACTTCACAAAGCTCTCAAGAGAACATCAGCGCGAAGTTATCAGCCGTACTTTCCACGAAGTAATGTAATTTTAAAGGGATGTAAAATCAGATTTTACATCCCTTTTTTGACAAATCAAAAGGAGAATTTCTTATGACAAAGGGATTTATCCATTCCATACAATCGCTCGGAACGGTTGACGGCCCGGGAGTTCGCTTTGTAGTATTTACCCAAGGCTGCAATCTGCGTTGCGGATGCTGTCATAACCCCGACACATGGGAGCTTAATAAAGGTACGGAATATACCGCAAAGGAGCTTGCCGACAAAGCCTCCCGCTTTATACCGTATTTCGGCAAAGAAGGCGGAGTTACGGTATCGGGCGGCGAACCGCTTTTGCAAAGTGAATTCTGCAAAGAGTTTTTCGAAGAATGTAAAAAATACGGTTTAAACACTTGCCTTGATACTTCGGGAAGCATTCTCGACGACCGCGCAAAAAAGCTTCTTGAAGTTACCGACAGAGTTTTGCTCGATATAAAGTATACCGACAACGAAAAGTATATTGAACATGTGGGCTGTACTCTCGACAAACCCCTTGCCTTTTTAAAATATCTTGATGATAAAAACATTCCCACAACCCTTCGCCAGGTAATCATACCCGGACTTTCGGATGATGAGGAGAACATCAAAAGACTCGCGAAGATAAAAGATGATCACAAATGTGTTGATAAATGTGAGCTTTTGCCCTTCAGAAAGATATGTTCCATCAAATACGAAAAAATGGGCATCCCCTTTAAATTTGGCGATATCGAAACTCCGTCGGCAGAGCTTATGGAAAATCTTAAAAAATTGATATAATAAAAATACCACCTTTTGGGTGGTATTTTTATTATTCTTACTCATATTTCAGCAAGTATATTCTTTTTTACCTGCTGGTAGTTCTGATAATACTGCACTTTCAGGCTTTGTGCCACAATTTCAACATCTGTAGCATATGCCTTTTCACAAATGCTTGAAAGGGCGGCGCTTGTCAAAGTCTTGTCGGAAAGCACATACTCACGGTCATGCTCATATTTCTTTATTATATGATAACCGTATGCCGATTCCACAATATCGCTTACCTCGCCGTTTTTCAGCTCATACGCTTTGTTCTCAAGAACCTGTATTTTTTCTCCGCGGGTGAAATAATACCCTATATCCACATCCATTGTGTCTTCGCTGTACTGCTTTACAAGCTCTTCAAAATCATATCCCGACATAGCTTGATCGCACACCTTTTCGGCACGCTTTCTCGCCTCCGCTTTTTGGGAATCGTCAAGATCGACGGTTTTTATAAGAATATGCTTTATTCTGACATAATTATCTTTTATATAAGAAAAAATGTCGCTGTCTGTGGCATTATACATCTTTCCGCCCTCGGTTATATACTCGTTGTAGAGCATATTGGCGCGGATACCCGATTTTGTCATATCGCGGTTAAGAGCATCGGTAAGATACATATCCTCAAGCGCTTTTGCATAAGAAGTGTCGGGGGTATTATCATATTTGTTTACAGTATAGGCGATAAGATATTTGTGATATTCGTTTTGTTCTTCTCCCATCACAACTCCCACTTTATCTGCAAGAACATCGGATGCGACATATTTTTTTATGGATTTTACAGCCTGTTCTTCCCAGAGCTTTTCATTATCTCCGCCGTACTGTTTTGCATAATTGAGGAGATAATATCTGAACATAGCTTCTGTAATTTCCTTGTCGCCCACCTTCATAACAAAATTTTCATCCGCACTTGTCAAAACAACTTCGGGAGCCGGAGGAATTTCCTCTTGTGCAAAAGCGTCTTCATCTTCATTCCCGCCTTCATCTCCGGTTTCAATCTCCGGAGGGTTTTCTGAATTTATGTTGTCGTCCGAATAAGACGGATCTTTGTCACACGCACAAATGCCGACGGCAATAAAAAGTGCTGTGATTATAAACAATACTCTTTTCATCTTTCACCCTTCCTTATTCTTTAAACTCTCGGAATTGAACTTTCCCTGCCACGAATCACGCCTTAAAAGCTCCTTATCAACGCCGTTTAAAACATCAAACTTTTTTATGCTCCATAAAGGAGCTATAAGACTTTCTCTTGAACCGTCGCCTGTTATTCTTTGTATCACTATATCGGGATGAATTATTTCAAGCTGGTCGCAGATAAGAGAAACATACTCGTCCTTCTCAAAAACCGCAACTTCGCCTTTTTCATACATTTTCGCACATTCCGTATCTTTTAAGATATGAAGCATATGAAGCTTTATCGAATGGGGGCGCATTTCGGACACCTTTCTTACGCTTTCCATCATCATACTTTTACTCTCACCGGGAAGACCGTTTATGAGATGAACGCAAACTGCAATATTCTTTTCTTTAAGCTTCCAAAAACAATCGCAAAACTGTGCAAAATCCGTACCTCTGCGTATTATATCTCCCGTCTTGTCAAATACCGTCTGAAGCCCCAATTCGACAGTAAGAAAAGTCTTTTCCGATATTTCGGAAAGAAGCTCAAGAACATCCTCCCCGACACAATCAGGACGGGTGGCGATACTCAAGCCTACAACATTCTCGTTGTAAAGTGCTTCATAATAAAGGCTTCGTAGTTTTTCAACCGGTGCATAAGTATTTGTTCCCGCTTGAAAATACGGCATAAATTTTGCCATAGGCCACTTTTTTGTCATAGCAGACGAAATATCCGAAAACTGTTCTTTGATGCTTTTGCTTTTGTCGCCCGCAAAATCTCCGCTTGCCATAGGAGAACAGTAAATACAGCCGCCGTACCCTTTTGTGCCGTCACGGTTAGGGCAGGAAAACCCCGCGTTAAGTGAAACTTTTGCGACTTTACATCCAAACTTTTCCTTCATATACCCATCAAGGGTATTATATCTTTTTCCTGTCGGGTAAATCATAACATTTCCTTATATATAGCATTTTTAGGAACTCCGCGGTCTTTGGCACAAGCCTTTATTGCATCCATTTTTGAAAGTCCCTTGTCTATATAAAAATCAACATGCGCCACTATTGTGAGCTTTTCCCAGAAGTTTTCTTCCTCCTTTGTTTTTCCGCCCACAATTATTACATATTCGCCTCTCGGATCTTTTTCGTCGTACATCAAAAGTGCCTCGGAAAAAGTAGTTATAACAAATTCTTCGTTTATTTTTGTAAGCTCCCTTGCAAGGCATATATTTCTCTCGCCAAGAGCTTCATACATCTCTGAAAGAGTCTTTTTCAGTCTATGGGGAGCTTCATAAAATATCACGGTCCTTTTTTCGTTCACAAGGCTTGTTAAAACTTCGTCCTTTGTGTTGTCCTGCGGCAGGAAGCCCTCGAAAATAAATCTTCTCGAATCAAAGCCCGAAGCGCAAAGTGCACTTATCGCCGCACACGCACCGGGAATTGGGATTACCTTTATGCCGTTTTTGTGTGCGAGTTCGCAAAGTTCTGTTCCCGGATCGGAAATTGCGGGAGTACCCGCATCCGTTACAAGGGCACAACTTTTTCCCGAAAGAAGCTCTTCGATTATCTTTTCGCCCGCTTCTCTTTTGTTATGTTCAAAATAATTGACTATACTTTTTTTAATATTAAATTTTGAGAGCAAAAGTCCCGAAACACGAGTGTCCTCTGCCGCTACAAAATCCACCTCACAAAGAACTTTTTTAGCCCTTTCCGTTATATCCGAAAGGTTGCCGATGGGGGTTGCAGCCACATAAAGAGCTCCTTTTTCTATTTCATTAGCCAAAGCTTATCACCCCTTCTTTCGATACTTTTTTCATCATTTCCGTATATTCGCCGTCCTCGCCGTAAATGAGGAAAGGCGCCGTTACACGCAAACCCTCTTTTGCCTGTTTTTTTGCTTCGCACAATACAAGCACAGGTTCTCTTTCTATCTTTGAAAAAACAAATGTCATTTTCTTTATTTCAAATCCGTTTTCTTTTGCCGAAGAAAACAAAGATGAAAGCCTGTCGGGACGGTAAACTATGAAAATGCTTCCTCCCGTGCCGAGAAGATAATACGCCGCCTTGAAAACATCTCCGATATTGCAAAGTATCTCATGCCTTGCCACCGTTTTATAATCGTCGGCACACATCTTTCCTGATGTTGCCGTCATATACGGCGGATTGCAGATAACAAAATCAAATCTTTCGGAGGCATATTCACTCCGCACATTACATACATCGCCGTTTCTGACTTCAAATCTTTCGGAAAGTCCGCTTTCCTCGGCGCTCATCCTTGAAAGCTTACAGGCGTCTTTATTTATTTCAAGGGCGGACATTTCAAGATGCGGGAACCTGTCAAGCAACCGGAGTGCGGCAAAAGCCGTACCCGAACAAAGCTCTATTCCCCTCGTTTTTGAATTCGGTCTTACACAAGACGAGGCGTATGCGGACAAAAGCACCGCATCGGTTCCGTAAAAAAACACTCCTTTTTGCTGATAAACATAAAGTGTTTCTGACACTTTTTCAAGTTTTGGTGCTTCCATCATATCACACCTCCTTTTTCAAAATCAACCGTTTATATCTCTTCCGCTGAGCGCTGCAAGCCCGTAGCGAAGAGCATTTGCCGCTTTCTTTCTTTCATTTTCGTCTTCCGATAATAGTTTCGGCTCAAGAGCTCTGTAAAATGCTCCCATTATTGTCATATCGTCTTTTAGTTTTTCCACATCGAAAAGCGGGAGCGTTTCATCGAAAAATTCGATATATGCAGGGGCTTTTATAAGAGTTCTTATGTCTTCATAAAAGATCTGTACCTCGGGCGAAACAGCACCCGTCAAAATAAGGCGCAGGGATGTGTCCTCTCCGAATTCAGCCGTTTTGTCTGATATGATATCAAAAGCTGCATCTGTGCTTCTTGCACCCGAAATATCAACCTTTACAATTTCAAATCTTCTGTCCGAGCATTTATATGTGGAAAGGCGTACATCCGCCACACTTGCGTCTTTTGTGACAGTTCCTGCGATTGCGTATTTATATCCGCATTCATCAAAGCTTCTGCCGACAGCGCATCCCGAATACGCATATACGGTCTTTCCTGCCTTTTCAAAGCCCTGATGGGTATGTATATGTCCAAGTGCAATATAGTCAAAGCCCGAATTTTCGATGTCGGATCTCATAAGGACATTGCAAGCGCTTTGGGGCATATTTACAAAGCCGTGTGCAAGGAGAATATTTATTTTTGTGTCATCATCAGCTTTAAATCCCGAAAAAATACCGTCTTCAATATCTTTTCCCGTATAAGCGTGTCCGTAAATGCGGGCATTTTTTTCGGGAATATCCACATAAGAGGGATTCTTATCTGTAAAAATATGTACATTTTCAGGCCATTTTATAAGAGCATAGACAGAATTTTCGCTGTATGGATCGTGATTGCCCGGAATTATAAAAAAGCGGCAGGAGAAAAAAGACTCCATCTCTCTTATAACAGCATTTACGGTATCCTTTGTTGCGAAATTCTCTTCAAAAAGGTCGCCCGCAATCAGAAAAACATCCGCTTCAAATCTTTTTGCTGTATGGATCATCGAGCAAAATGTACTCCGAAGCCCTGTTCTGCGCTTTTCAGCCTCAACAGGGTCCGAAAGCGAAAAGGGGGCGTCGAGATGTATATCTGCTGTGTGAAATATTTTAAGCACTTTTATTTTTCCTTTACAATTTTATAAAACTATACTTTAATGCAAAAGTCTTTTTAAATTGCAGGGGCGATGTGTGCATCGCCCCTTTGCCTTTTAAACATGGATTTATCTGTTTTTCATAAACTTTTCAATTCGGTCAAGCGCTTTTTCAATATGCTGTACCGAATATGCGTAAGAAAGCCTTGCATACCCCTCGCCGCATTCGCCGAACGCAGTTCCCGGAACTATCGCAACGCCGGCTTCGTGAAGAAGCTTCTCGCAAAAAGCCTCGGAAGTTATACTTCCGTCGGTTATCTTCGGGAAAAGATAAAACGCGCCTTCGGGTTCAAAACATTCAAATCCCAGATCTCTCAGACCGTCAAGAAGAAGTATTCTTCTGCGGTTATAATGGGATTTCATATATTCTATATCCTCGTCGCCGTGATTTATCGCTTCAAGTCCTGCAAACTGACTTGCTGTAGGAGCGCACATAATTCCGTATTGATGAATTTTATACATCTGAGCTGTGATTTCACGCGGGGCGGCAATATAGCCGAGTCTCCAGCCTGTCATAGCGTATGCCTTTGAAAAACCGCTTGCAATAATCGTTCTTTCTCTCATTCCCTCGATATTTGCTATCGATTTATGTTTTCTACCGTAGGTAAGCTCCGCATAAATTTCGTCGGAAAGTACGGCGATATTTGTGGGGCGGAGAACCTTTGCGATCTCCTCAAGGTCGTTTTCGTCAAGAATAGCACCCGTCGGATTGTTCGGAAAAGGAAGAACCAAAAGCTTTGTTTTGGGTGTTATTGCTTCCTTTAATTCCTGTGCTGTAAGGCGAAATTTGTTTTCTGCCTTTGTGTTTATAATAACAGGTTTTCCTCCGCAAAGCTCAATTATCGGCTCATAGCAGACAAACGCGGGCAGCGGAAGGATAACCTCATCCCCGGGATCTATAAGCGCTCGAAGAGAAACATCAATAGCTTCGCTTCCGCCGACGGTTACTATAACTTCGTCTTCAGGATCATAATTTAAATTAAAGCGTCTTTCAAGATAGGCGGAAATCCCCTCGCGGAGCGACGAAAGTCCGCTGTTTGCGGTATAATAGGTCTTTCCGTTTTGTATACTTTTTATTGCCTGTTCGCTGATATGCCAGGGGGTTTCAAAGTCGGGCTGTCCGACGGTAAGTCCAACAACATCCTTTGCCTCATTTAAAAGGTCAAAGAATTTTCTTATACCTGATGGCTTTATATTTACTATCTTTTGGGACAGCATTTTCGAGTAATCTATCATATACCTCCCTCGCCCCTTTCATCCTTTTCGGGAGCGTGGTAGACAACACCCTTGTCCTTATATTTGCGGAGCACAAAATGGGTAGCTGTCGCAGTTACCGATTCAATAAGCGCAAGTTTTTCCGCAACAAAAAGCGCAACCTCACGCATCGTCTTTCCTTCAACCATTACAGCAAGATCAAATCCGCCCGACATAAGATAAACGCTGTTTACCTCGGGATAGCGGCAAATTTTATCCGCAATTTCGTCAAAGCCACGGTGTCTTTGGGGAACGACCTTTATTTCGATAAGCGCGTCTACATATTCCCTGTCTGTCTTGTCCCAGTCGATTATTGTTTTATAGCCTAAAATAACGCCCTGATCTTCAAGCTCAGATATTTCTTTTTTTATATCTCCGACTTCCTTTTGAAGCATTGCTGCAAGTTCTTTTGCTGTGAGTCTGCCGTCGTTTTCAAGAAGTTCAAGTATTGTCATAATATTCCTTCCTTTCCGATTTGTATCTCTTTTATTATTTCAAACATTTACATAAATAACCTATAATACATTATTATATAATATTTAAACCCGATTGTAAATAGAAAGCTGCGTTTTTTTATATATTTTAAAGAAGCAAATTTTCATAACCGTATATTTAAAATATTTTTTCAAATCTTCACAGAGATTTCACATAATTGGTATATAATAGTTAGGATAGCTGCTGTATGTTTGAATACGGCAAATAAAAATCGAAAGGCACAGAAAATGAAAAAGTTTTTAATCTCAATTTTAGCAATATCTCTTGTTGCGGCAAGTCTTATGACCGGCTGTTCCGATACTGACAACCGGGATGTTCAAAATCCGGGCGGCAACGAAGATGCTGCAAATATTACAGTCCCCGAAGTTATTCTTGCAGAAAACGACAGTATCGTTGTTATGAATGTAGGCGGAAAAGACATCTCAAAAGCTCTTTTGCGCTACTGTCTTTCAAACATTAAGCTCAGCAACCCCGAAATGTCGGATGAAGAGCTTTCAAATACAGCTATCGATGTTATAAAACAGTATGTAGCAATTGATCTTATGGCTGAGATGGCAGATGTTGAATTCACAGACGCGGTAGAAGATTATTACAACCAGGCAATTGCACTTTCCATTCAGCAGACAAATGCTCAGGAAGGCAATTCTTACGAAAAAGCTCTCGAAGAACTTTTTATGACCGATTCTGTTTACCGTTATGCTACAAAAAATTCTTTGCTTACAGAAGTTCTCTTTACAGAATATGCAACAGAAGGCGGCAAAAAATATACTCCCGTAACCGACAGCGAAATTCTTGATATTGCCAAGAAAGACTATGTCCGTGTAAAGCATGTTCTCATCAAAACCGATGAGATCCAAGACCGGGAAGAGCTCGACAAGGCAAAGGCTCTTGCAGAGGATATAAGAGACCGTGCAACTAACGGTGAAAATTTTGAAGAACTTGTCAAAACATTCAGCGCAGACAGTATGGATGTCGAAAAGGGTTATTATTTCACAACAGGCAGAATGGTTCCCGAATTTGAAACCGCTTCGTTTATGATTTCAGTCGGAAATGTTGCTATGGTTGAATCTACCTACGGCTATCATATTATAAAGAAATATGAAATGCTTGATGAGCACATCCTTGGCGATGCTACCCTCCGTTCCGAAATCGAATCTGCTGTTTATTCCAAGAAATTTGTAGACGAGATCAAAGCTACGCAGGAAGCTCTTGAATGCACCATAAACGACAATTACCAAAGTGCTGTGGCTGAAATTCTTGCCGCAGTTCCCGCTTCCGACGCACAGTAATAACAAAAGGTCTCTGTCCTCAAATACAGAGACCTTTTTCACATTCGTTCCTGTTTGTCATAATATAAAAACAAAAAAGCTTTTGATACGGAGTTTGATTTATGGATAATATGATATCATATCTCAAATGGCGCGGAGATCTCACATTCAGGAAATACCCGATGTGCGAAGCCGATTACCTTGTTTTTTCCCAGCTTGCATACATAACCTTTGACGGAGTGGTTTCCTCATCATTCACCCCTGAAACCACTGTTGGAAAAGCCGCAATAAACGCCTACAAAGCGCTCAAAAACGCTCCTAACAAGTTAATACGCCATGCGGAGAATATGCTGTTTTTAAGAGAGCTGATAACAAGCCCGAGATTTTGTGATCTTCCGATTTGCGGATATGTGGATATTCTTAATAAAGAAAAAGAAGAACAATTCTCCGCCATCACAATTCTTGTTCCTGACAGTTCCGATATTTCAGACACCGCCTGTGTAATCGCTTTCAGAGGTACAGACGCCAATGTTGTCGGCTGGAAGGAAGATTTTAATATGGCGTTTTCCCATACGGTTCCCGCGCAAATTGACGCTGTAAGATATCTCGAACAGGCGGCAAAAGAATACCCTTTGAACCGCTTATTTGTTTGCGGACATTCAAAGGGCGGAAATCTTGCGGTTTATTCGGCGGCCTTTTGCCATCCCGATATACGCGAGCACATTGTTCAGGTAAGAAGCCTTGACGGTCCGGGCTTTGCGGAAGAGATCATAAAAACACCCGGTTTTCAGGAAATTCTTGACAGAACAAGTACTGTTGTTCCGTCATCTTCTGTTGTTGGCATACTTCTCGAACACGCCGAAAGCTTTTCTGTTATAAGAAGCTATGCAACGGAAGGGCCTTTCCAGCACGATCCCTTTACTTGGGAAATAAAAAGAGACTCTTATGTTTATGTTGAGGAGATTACAGATATCACAAAATACATAGATTCAACAATCAGCCGCTGGCTTTTCGATATGGATTCACAGCTCAGGGAAAAATTTATAAACGGACTTTTTAAGATTATATCCGAAACGGGAGTTGAGGATATAAGAGAGATCTTTTCTCCCAAAAATGTGATAATTATGGCAAGAGCTCTTAGAAAGCTTGATACTGATACATCAAAAGCTCTGTCGGAGGCGGCAAACCGTTTTCGTGTATCGGCAAAAAAAGATCTGCCTCTGCTTGTCAAAAAATTAAGGGTGCGTAAGAAATAGTTTTATAAAACATTTCCGAATTCCACACCTGTGTAATAATGGGATAGAATTGCGTAAAAATCATACCCCTCAGACGCAAGGCACTGAGCTCCGTATTGGCTCATGCCAACCCCGTGCCCTCTTCTTTCGGTAACGCTCATAAAGGCGTCCTCGCTCGTTTTAACAGGTACAAGGTACGGCAGTTCTCCTCCCCATACTTCGGCTGATGAACGGGTTTTTCCGACGCTTGCGGCATGAAATACCGAGAGAATCGGCTCTCCTTTATAAAGCATTATTATACCTTTTGTAGCATCAACAGCTTTTTTTGCAATCATAAGTCTTTCATCCGAAATTTTTGAAAGATCGGCATACGCCTGACAATGGGCAGAGCTTGTGCAAAGCTGACCTGCACCTTCGTGACCGTTGGTGTTGAGCACTTTATAAACCGCATATGTCCTGCAGGCAACAGCTTGCGCTTTCAAAGCTTCTTCTCCGTAGGATGTGGGCATTTCGGCAAGCAAAACTCCAAGAACATACTCTTCCAGAGGAAGGGTTTCGGTCTTTCCGGCTTCGTGAAAATAGACCGAAACGGTTTCAAAACCTGCAATTTGCTGTGTTTTAGCAGCATCTTTCGGAATATCGGATATATAAAGCGGCACTTTTCGTTCAAATGCGGCATCTATCGGCAATTTGCTGTCGGGAGATGCCGTATCGTTTTTTATACTCATCACTATACTTTGAGAAGACAAGGGAAGTATCTCTCTTTTTCCTTTTGCGGCAATTCTTTCAGCTCCTAAAAGGAATGTACAATATACTATAGTGAAAGCTGCGGCAATCACAAAAAAAGACAGCATATTCTTTTTTGCTTTATAAGAAATGTGTTTCTTTACATATAAATTCATATTCTTTACTTCCTTTCCTGTTCATCTGATTCTTGCCTTGAAGATGAATTTTATTCACCTTTTTAACAATATGAGGAATTTAAAAAGAATATGAAAATCAGCATAAAAAAACCGCAGTCAAACTGCGGTTTTTTATTGTCAGTATTATTCAAAAAAACTGTTTTGCCACTGTTCAAAAGCCTCGGGCGATTCAAACCATTCGAAAAATTTATCCTGCTGTACTGTGGTTAAATTCTGGAATTCCTCCCAAGTGTAATCCTCCGGCATTTTGCCGCCGTTTTCCCAAGGAACATTTTGCATTTCCTCAAGTCCCAACACTTTGTCCTGCCACTGTTCAAAAGCTTCAGGCGATTCAAACCACTCGAAAAATTTATCCTGCTGTACTGTGGTTAAATCTTGGAATTCCTCCCAAGTGTAATCCTCCGGCATTTTACCGCCGTTTTCCCAAGGAACATTTTGCATTTCCTCAAGTCCCAACACTTTGTCCTGCCACTGTTCAAAAGCTTCAGGCGATTCAAACCATTCAAAAAATTTGTCCTGCTGTATTGTAGTTAAGCTGCAGAATTCTTCCCAAGTGTAATCCTCCGGCATTTTACCGCCGTTTTCCCAAGGAACATTTTCTGTATCATTCAAGTCCAGAACTTCGTTTTGCCATTTTTCAAACTCTTCGGGGGATTCAAACCATTCAAAAAATTCTTCCTGCCAGATCGGATTTAAAGCCTGATACTCTTCCCAAGAGTATTTGCTCGGTATTTTACCGCCGTCTTTCCAAGGTGCGGGGTCAATTTCCGGCTCGTCAGGGATTATCGGGGCTTCCTCTTCAGACTCTTTTTCGTCATCGGCAGGCTTATCGTTTGTTCCTGAGACTAAGAATGTTTCATTATCGTCTTCTTCGGAGTCTTTTCCGAAATCCACTTTGACACGCATATTTTTGTCAAGAAGCCTGCAGATTACGGTTGCCGCTTCTGCTCTTGTCAAGGACTTTGAAGGGGCAAAAGTGCCGTTTTCATCAATTCCGCAAAGAAGTCCAAAACTAAAACAGTCTATAACATATTCCTTATAATAATCTTGTATCTTGGAATAATCGGAGATTTTGTCGGAAGTAATCTTCTGAGCCGCTTTTTCACCGTTTTGCTCGACGCAACGCACCATTATCATTGCCATTTCTTCTCTTGTCATAGCTTTGTCAAGGTCGCCGCTGTCGAATTCTTCAGCTTTTACAATCCCTTTTTCTATTGCAAAAAGATAATATCCGTTCCACCATTTTAAACTGTCATTTTCTATTTTTTCGGTTTCATCTCCGTATAGCGATCTTAATGATGCTGTAACAAATTCAGCTCTTGTCATCACCTTTTCGGGAGAAAATGTACCAATACCGTTTACAGCCTCAGTCGTTCCTTTGAATATGCCTTTTTCAGTCATATCCATTATGGTTTGGTATCCCCAATAGTCGGTTGTAACATCAGAAAATTCCAAGATACTTTCCGCTCCCACTCCACCGCAGGAAACAGTTGCCAAAAGCATCAATATCATAAGAAATGAACCTGTCTTTATGAATATATTTTTCATATAAACCTCCGTTTTTTACATATTGATGTTAGATTTTTATGTTGCGTTATATTAATTTTCAAGTAAAATTTCGCGGATATCTGATATTTCCTGTGCGGTAACTCCGATGGATATCAGATAATTTTCAACTTTTTCCTTGACAGTTGCTCCGTCCAATGTGTTGACATATTCAACAAGTCCGTTAAATGCAGGGTTTATATACCCGCTTGTAAAGGCGCTGAGTTCATAATCCTGATATAATGCGTCTTGAGGCAATCCCAAAAGTGCCTCTAAAAGGTAACATATAGTTCCGGTTCTGTCCACTCCGTATGTGCAGTGCATATAAACCGGATAATTACTTTCATCAGAAAGCTCCGCGAATAAATCTCTTACAGCTTCGTTATATTCGGGCTTAAATATATCCGCATACATCGGTATTCCGTAATATATATGTTTTACGCCCTTGCCGAGAGCATCAATTCCTGTTTGATTTTCCGATTCTGCTCTCAAATCCATATCAAATCTTATACCAAGATCCCGAAGCATTTCTTTAAGGCCCTTTTCGGTAAGTTTATAGTCGGCTTTTACAGCACCGTCAAGTTCGCTTCCTCTGTAAAGAAGCCCTTGCTTTACGGTCTTGCCGTCGATTGTTGTCCAACCTCCGATGTCGCGCACATTAACCGCACCGTCAATATTCATTATACGGGGAGATTTTTCTGTTTCAAAGCTTCCGATAGTTCCGACTTCGCAATCGTTATTCAAAATATACTTGATGCGGTAGTAATATTTTGTACCTGTTTTAAGATTGTATATGTCGATCTCCGAATCTTCAATATTGAGTTTGTAAACAGCGGGGTTTTCGTAATCGCTGTTTTCCGACAATTCAAGTTCGGCAGACACAACTTCTACCCCGTTCGGGATTCCGGCGACAAGATATGTGAAATTTGCGGGCAATCCGAAATTGAGCGCGCCTTTATATCCGTCAAACAATCTGTATGTATCGACCGCTCCGCTGTTGTTATCGGAATTCATATAATATAAAATTGCATTATTTGCTAAAGAGATTTTTTCGGAAAAAACAGGCGTTTCAATTTTTATTGTTGACTGAGTGATATCCTTCACATTGATTTTTTCGTCTGATTTTTTTGAAAAATCAATAGTTGTTGCCATTATAACAAGTAATGCAACAGAAACCGTACAGGAAATAATATTTACCAAAACGCTTTTATGGCTTTTTATAAAAGCTATAAATTTATTATCCTTGTTTTTTTGCGAATGTCTATGATGACTATGGCGGCTGCGGTGATGGCTATGTCCGCTGTGAAGGCCATGATGGCTATGATGGCTATGATGACTGTGCGAAGTGTGATGATGTTGTTCGGAGTGCTCCGGCACACAAGATTCCGCCGATTCATCAGCCTTTATTTCATCGATAATATTTTCGTCCGCTTTTAAATCTTTGTTTTCGTCTTTCATCTTAACTCCTGTTTTTTGTCATTTATATATTTATACTTTTGAAGAATTTCAAAAAATTATTTTCGTTTTAATTGTCTTGCTATCGTTGTTACCTGATTAAAGAAATATTTCGGATTTATTCCCCTGATCATAAGAGAATTACTTTTCCTTATGGGTCTAAATATAAATCCAAGTACAAAATTCATAACCACCTGAGTTACGAGCGATGCAAAGGCCGCTCCTCTTGCTCCCCAAAAAGGGATAAGAAGCGCATTGATAACTATATTTAAAACTACACCGACAAGGTTGATCAGCGGCAAATACTTTTGCTTGTTTTCCGCAAGCAACCATATATTTCTGATGGTTCCCATAAAGGAAAAAGCACGGTACCAAGTAAGTATCTGAAGAACAGGTACTGCCTGTACATATTCTTCTCCATAAAGCAAGCCTATAATCAGCGGTGCAAAAATCGTAAATACCAAACTCTGCGCAATTGACAAATATGTGATTAATCCGAAAAGATTTGATATGTTGTTTTCGTATTCGCTTTGATTGTATTTTTTAGATGATAAAATGATAGGTCTGAAAGAATCTATTATAGCAGTAAATACAAACTGAGCTACACCTGCAGATGTAATTGCAGCTGAATAATACCCGTTTTCCACTTTGCCTATCATTGTTGTCAGCATTATGTGGTCTGTGTTTTGTATGACGACAACCATAAGTGCCGCCAATATATAGTGTTTTCCCTTGGACAGCATATGCATAGCACGGGTCCACGAAAAACTCAGGCTTCCTCCTGATTTTTTCGTGTAAAACACGATAAGAAGTATGCCGATAAGTCCGTATTCTACAGAATGAGATACTGCAAACCAGTAAACGCTCTTTGCTGTTGCAAGAAGATAGATTTTGTATGAGGAAACAACCACATATGATATAAGCATTATGACAGACGAGTATTTTGACAATAATTTGTACTGAAACCAATACTGGATCATTTCTGTTGCGGCAAACAGTATAGAAATGCTGTAAAGAGCACACACAATTATTGTTTCACGCTCACCCATATTTGCCAACCACGCAAAAAGGGTTACTCCTCCGATACATCCGATTGCTGAAATCACATTAAGAAGCAAGGATGTACCCATTATTTCGCCTTCACGGTCAGGCGATTCCACCAGCTCGTGAACAAGTATGGCATCAAGTCCCAATTTCATTATGGGTAATGCAAAAGCAACTATTGATGCCGCATAATTTATAAGACCGTAATTTGACGGCCCGAGATATCTTGCAGATATCATCCCGATTATTAATTGAAGAACAGACTGGGCTATCTTACAAATAATAATCCATTTTGCGTTATTTATAACCTGTTTATGTTTCATAATAATCAATTTCTCCCAACCGACATTTGTGTCGGTTGGGAGAATAAACACCTATTTATCCGACAATCTTTCCGGTTTCGTCAAATGTGTAGGTCATCTTGATGGTGTATCCGCTACCTTCAAAGACATAGAATTTCTGGTTGGTAACTACTTTACCGCTCCAGTTTACGAAGTAATAATCTCCGTCAACTTCAATTATGCCGGGAGCAGGAGTAGAACCGTTCTTGTAATAATACTTGATTCCGTCGATGGTAACAAAGCCGTTGAGCATCTTACCTTCAGCATCAAATGTGTAATTGCCCTTGGGCAAATCACAGAAGCTTGTGGAAACATAATATCTGCCGTCTGTCTTTATTACGCCGCCCCAAGTAGCATAGTAGTAATCACCGTCGATTTCATACAAGCCGTTGGTAACAGTTGTACCGTTGTCGTAGAGATACAATGTGCCGTCTACATCTGCAACGCCGTCAAGCATTGCACCGTCTTCACCGAATGTGTAGTTACCCACAGGAAGATCACAGTATGTACGGGATACATAGTATCTGCCGTCTGTCTTGAGCACACCGCCCCAGTAGGAGTAGTAATACTTGCCGTCTACTTCAAACAAACCGCAGGTTTCTGTTGTACCGTTGTCGTAGAGATACAATGTGCCGTCTACATCAACAACGCCGTCAAGCATCACACCGTCTTCGTCGAATGTGTAGTTACCCACAGGAAGATCGCAGTATGTACGGGATACATAGTATCTGCCGTCTGTCTTGAGCACACCGCCCCAGTAGGAGTAGTAATACTTGCCGTCTACTTCAAACAAACCGCAGGTTTCTGTTGTACCGTTGTCGTAAAGATACAATGTGCCGTCTACATCAACAACGCCGTCAAGCATTGCACCGTCTTCACCGAATGTGTAGTTGCCGACAGGAAGATCACAGTATGTACGGGATACATAGTATCTGCCGTCTGTCTTGAGCACACCGCCCCAGTAGGAGTAGTAATACTTACCGTCTACTTCAAACAAACCGCAGGTTGCTGTAACGCCGTTCTGATAGAGGTACAATTCGCCGTCTTTTTCTACAACGCCGTTGAGCATCTTACCGTCTTCACCGAATGTATAATTGCCGGCAGGCAAATCGCAGTAGGTTGTTCCTACATAGTATCTGCCGTTAGTTCTGAAGTCGCCGTTTGAAGAAGCAAAATAGTAGTCGCCGTTTATATTATACAAACCGTAAGTCGCAAGTTTTCCGTTTGCGTAAAGATACTTGGCACCGTCTTTTTCCACAATGCCGTTAAGCATCTTACCGTCAGCGCCGAATTCGTATGTGCCGACAGGAAGATCGCAATATGTGCGGCTTACATAATACTTGCCGTCTGTCTTGATAATACCGCCCCAGTAGGAGTAGTAATAATCGCCGTCAATGTTGAACAATCCGCAAGTTGCTGTTCTGCCGTCTTCGTAATAATACAAAACGCCGTCTTTTTCATACAAACCTGTATATGCAGCATAATCGTCAAGGAAGAGTCGGCTTGCGTAAGTGCCGTTTGTCTTTGCATAACCCTTGGAATCGAAGTAGTATGACTTTCCGTCGATTGTCTGAAGTCCTGCAAGACCTTCGCCGTCTTTTGCGTATGCGTAGCCGTTACGGTCTGTATAGAAACCGTCTTCGGGTTTTACAGTCTTGTCGCATGAACCGTCCTCGTTGAAATAGTACCAGTTTCTGTTCTTCTGGTTTTCAAATACGAGCTGCCATCCGCCTTCAAGACGAACACCCTTTTCGAAATAATAGTCCTTGCCGTCGATATTTCTCCAGCTTCCTCTGTCGTTATAGAAGGTCGGACCATAGTAGTAACGCATACCAAACAAAGTCTTTGCCCATACGCCGGAAGTGAGTTTTGCATCTTCGAATTCGTATGTTATTACACCGATTTCAACATCGCCTTCAGCACCGATCTTTGTTTCGGGATCGAAATAGTACCAGTCTGTACCGATCATCTGCCAGCCGGAAGCCGCAACACCGTTGATGTAATAGTACCAGTTGCCGTTTTCTTCTACAAGACCTGTAACCTTGTTTTCAGCTCCGCATTCGCATTTGCCGTCAACGAAGTTATGACCTGTAGCTTCAACTACTGTACCCCAATCAACAACAGACTTACAAGTTTCGCAGTATGTGCGTCCTTCGTAGCCGTCAACTACGCAGGAAGCGTCCTTGCTGAGTACAGTAAGTTCTTCGTCGTGATAGTGCCAGGGGTAAACATTATCATTAAGTTTTGTTGCAACAGAAATGCTGCCGCCAAAAGGAATATCATCATTAACAAGGCCCTTGAGAACCTTGGATTCAATCTTGATAACAGGGCAATAACCTGTCTTGAACTGTGCTTCGGGAGTGATAGGTGTATCTGTTACATGGTTTACACCGTTCCAAGACCAGAGGCGAACAGGAACGCTTGCGATGATAGTATCGTCAGCATTAACCTTTTCGCCGTTGCGGGAAATGTTGAGTGTAACGATCTTTTCGATCTCATCGTGTGTGTAAGAAACCTTAAAGCCATCAGCAACTGCTATTCCTTCGGGTTCCCATGTGTTACCTGTCTGGAGACCGAGTTTTACTTCCATCTTATCAACTGCGGTAATATCTGCAGCCTTGATGTCAACATAGTAAACAGAGTCGTATTCGGGAGCAGGAGCACCTACCGCATTTGCATCATCACCGGGCTTGAAACCGCCGTCGTTATGACCGTCAAGAACAAACTGTGCATCACCTGTGATTGTGAATGTTCTTGTAACCTTTGCGGGGTTGCCGAGAGAGTCTTTGATTTCAAATGCTACTTTATGAGCACCTGCAGGAAGAACAACATTTTCAGTAGTTGTAAGATACTTACCGGATACTGTAACATTTTTAAGTTCATTACCGTCAACAAAGATCTTTCCTGTAGCGTTGTCAAGCTTGATGTTGTCAGCAACTACTGCGGAGAAAGAAATACTGTTGCCGTTGATAGCAGCGCCGTTTGCAAGTGCTACAGATTCATCCTGAGTTGTATAGCTTACTTCTGTGATTGTAGGAAGTACTCTGTCGTCAACAGCAGAGCTGTAATCGAGAGTGAAATCGTCAAAGTAGAATGTCAATGTAGCCGCAGTTGTAGGCTTAATATAATAACGGATGAAAGAAGGTTCGCGTCCGTTTGTTCCGAAGGGAGCGTATGTCGCGAAGAAATCTCCGAACTGTGTAAGGTCGCATGTTGCATAAACCCAACGGGATTCGGGGATATCCGCTTCTGTACAGGAGTTAAGGTTCTTGACAGCACCGCTTACTGTAGTAAACAAGAAGTGTCCGCCTGTTCCGCCTGTTCCGTCAGCGTTCTTATAACCCTGGATCTGCATAGCAAGACCTGCTGCACCTTCGGGGATGTATACCCACATACCAAGAGTTGTTGCGTTCTTACCGTTGGCAACATCGCGGAGAACGATTGAATCGCCTGTGTAGAAGAACATATTGTAAGACCAGCTTGCAAATTCACCTGCAGTATAGTCTAATGTTACACCAAGGGAATGTTTGCCGTTCTTAACGATTTCGGAAGAAAGGAATGTTTCGGAGTCGGTATCGTCAGAATAGTTACCGTTTGACTGAATAGGCGGAGTAATACCTTCTTCTTCAGCCCAGTCATACATTTCATCCATACCAAGGAAATTGGAAATGTCGCCGTCTTCGAAATCAAATACTATTTCAGAACCCTTACCGAAAGTAACTTTAAGTACATCCTTTACAGAAGGATCGGGGATATATGTAGCTGTTACATCAACACTCTTTATTTCTTCATCGGATGTTGCAACAAGAGTGTTGCCGTTTAATGTTGCAGCAGCTTCATCGGAAAGTGTAAGTTCATAAGCACCTTCAACGCATACTGCCCAGTCGTCTGCGCCGTATGTACAGTCAAAATCAACTGTCATGCTCTTGCCGTAAGGAAGAACAGTTTCATCAAGAAGAAGTGCAAATGTATCGGGGTCAACGATATGAAGAAGCTTTTCGCCTGCGATTTCGCCTTCATAAAGCATCTGAACCTTTACATCGCCCTTTTTGCCGGAAGATACAAACACACCGTCGAAAACAGTACCGAATGTTTCATCAGAAACTGCCCATTCAATTCCGCTTTCGGGAAGGGGGGCGGGAGAACCTGCGGCATCAACACCCTGAACATTCATAACTGCAGATGTGCCGGGTGCATAATAATCATAATCTGTGTTAAGAACAGCATGATCAAATTCGCCTGTAGCCTTTGCTTTGGAAGCAAGGATAACGCTGTTGATTGTAGCTCTTTCAGAACCGTCGGAAGGAACGGAACGCATTGTGTTTGCAGATTCGCCTTCACGCTTGGAAACAAATGTGGAAGATCCGCCGCCGTCGCAGTTTACTGCGTTTACACAGCCGAGTGCGAGCATCATTTCGCCCATTTCGTAGTTGGAAAGACCTGTTGAGAAAGGAGCGTTACGGCCGTCAACCTGACAGAATACCAAAGTTCCGTCTTCCTTGATACCGATCATAGAACGGGAAGCGTCGGAAGATGTACGCTCTACTGCCTTTGATACGAGTTCGCCGTCTTTTACAAGCCAACCGAAGTTTGCAGGAATCGCAGTAACTTCACTTCCGTCAAGAGGTGTTGACATCGAGCGGAGTTCGCAATTGCCGTCTTTGTCGATTGCAAGGTATGTACTTGCACCTTTGTGTACTTCAGGTCCGCCGAGGACTACGCCGTTCCATACCATATAACCGTAGGGAGCGTTAGAATCATATGCAAGAGCAGTGTTCATAGCGCCTACTACATTATAACCAAGACCTTCGTAGTAAGCGACAGTTTTGGTAAGCTGTTCCGCTTTCCAATACTGTGTTTTGTCTGCAACACCGTCAAGATTAAGGTTTTCGGGATCGAGTTTGTCGATGCCGTAATAACCCGGCAAAACTTCGATGTTTTCGTTTTTGGTGTCAACCTCAAAATAATGAACAACTTTTCTGTCATTACCGTCGGCATTATTCACCACTAATTCTGTTTCTGTCGCACCGGGAGCTAAGTTGTAGCGATTTTCAGAAATTACTACAAAATAATCTCCTGTTACAGACGCATCAAAGTTCGATGCGAAAACAGACATCGGAAGCACTGATACTGTCATAAGTACCGCAAGTGCAATCGCAATAAATTTTCTCATTGCAAATTCCTCCTTAATAAAATTTCTTTATATGTCATTCGCCAAAGCGTGCATATACTGATTTGTTTTTATGTTTTTTTCTTTTTCAAGCTTCCTAAGGCTATAGCCAAAAGAGTAGACAGCGCTAAAACAATTACAGGGCCTGTCCATATGAATACATTCTGTATCGCGGGAAATCTTTTTCCGGCAACCGAAATGGTTTTATAGAGAATTTCAATTAAAATCGAGTGGGTGATATATATTACAAAGCTATGCTTTCTGCCAAGCCCCGAAAGGGTTGTCAAAAACCTTCCCTTAAAGCCATTCTCTTTCTCAAGAAACAGGCAAAACAAACAGACAGTAAGAAATGTTGTACTTATCAGATGGTCATTGTAATACAAAACATCCGAGTTTTTAAGAATCCACAATTCAAGATATGCGGCAAACGAAAATAAGACTATATATCTGCATTTTCCAAAAATACTGCACATCTTCTTTTTGTTGCGGAAAATAAAATCTCCCAAAAGGAAATACGGAAGTCCGCAAAAAAGGAAGTTTCGACTGTAACACAACGGTAAAACAGGTGTCGGCAATGCAAAGGAAAATGTACCGCCAAGCAAATTAAATATTAAAAGCACAGGAATCAACGGATATAATTTATATATTTGCCATTTTTTCTCAAACAAATAAACCAGCAAAAGCACATACAGCAAGGCGTTGATAAACCATAAAGATGTGCGCCATACCGGTTGATTGAAAACAAACAGCTCAATCAAAGCATCTTGTGCAAATATCTTTGCCACAAGTTGAGAAACAGATTCTTTATTCAGTACATGTTTTAAAATATAGTATCCGAAATGCACAGCGTTTGCTGTGAGAGCAAGAATTGCTATTTTTCCGAGTTGCCTTTTTGTGTTTCCTGCGTTTCGGGTCTGAGTGTAAAAGAAACCTGTAATCATAAAGAAAATCGGAACAGCAGTAGTCAAAAAAGGTCTTAAAACAATTTCTGCACTATTGGGGATATCCATGTGGATACAAATAACAAAAAAACAGGCAATATATTTAAGAACATCCAATGAAATTATTCTTTTCATATATGTGTACCGATGCTTTTTTCGCTTTGACTTTCACTTCCGCATATAAACGGAAGTGATAATGCAAAATATGCTATGTAACCTACTTCTTTTCTAAGCGCTGAGTTATAGAATGTAAGAATCAAACACAAAACCGAAAAAACTATTGCTATCTGACAATACAATTTATTACCGTTTCCTTTATTCAGCCTTCTTATTGACAAAAACATAGCTGTAAAATAGAAAGATAAATTTAACATCAAACCCAGATATCCGGTTTCAAGGAAAAGGAATGCGCTGGAAAACCAGCTATAATGCAAGTATTCATACTTCTGGAAAAAGGGAGTATTGCAAATTGCAAAAGCCGATGTATCGCAATTACCCAAACCCATTCCAAACATCCTGTCGGTCCAGTGCGTAAGAATACTTTTTGCAATAGTAGGTATTGCAGTAAAGCGACCGAGATCTTCACCCGTTGCATAGTTTTCGGATGTTGTCAATTCGATAATTCTCTGGAAAGTAAGTTCCTCGTTTGATCCAAACAAAAATGTTAGAATAGAGCCTGCAAACGAAATCAATAAAGCGAATGATATGAGTACTACAAACTTTTTCCAGGAAAACTTTGTCATTATCATGGAAATAAGCACCATTATAACAAATAGCACGAAATAGAATTTCAACTCTGCCATAGCTGCTAAAATCAAAGACAAACCGCATTTTAACAAGCATATTCCGGGCTTTTCCTGACCTTCAAAATAACGCAGAAGTGATTTTGTTATAATCAATGCGAAAAATACCGAAGTATATGCGTTACATCCGCGCTCTATGCCAAAAATGCCGCCGAGATAATCCTGTTGACATCCGAGAACAAAGAACTGATATAAAGAAACGGGTATATTTATCCAAAACAGAAGATCGAGAAAATTGAAGGCTAAGTCTACATCTTCCTCTTCGAGGAAAGATGCAAACGCCATAAATGCGATATAAAACCTCAGATTATTTCTTATTCCCCAAAGAAAATAAAATATCGATTGATAATTGAAGAGATATACAAAAGCTACATATAAAAGCCAAAATACAACAAGAACTACCAAAGGAGTAATATTCTTTTTTATGCGGATTTTTTTGCTTACAAACAAAAAGGTAAGCAAAAGACACCACATTAGGTCGATTGTATATTTTGTAAGACTTGGCAGTTTTAATATGTCCATCAAAAACGAAAGACAAAACGGCATAATAAATACACCCAGCGAAAGCCATTGTGGAAATGACCGTTTTTTTATTTGTAATTGTCCGACTGCATAGTTCATTTCTTATGATCTCCCATTCCACAATTGCGGCTTTTCTTTTCAATTTCCGTTAAATAAATATTCAATAGCTTTGTCAAAATCGTAATTCAAAACAGAATCTCTGATATTTAAATCCTTCTGCTGTAATAATTTTTCTATGTTTTCGTTTATCGTGTTTTCGTTAATTTCATCAATAAAACTTATTCCGTTTATTCCGGCAAACTCAGCCATCTCACCGTAATCGGTGGTTATTATGGGTTTGTTGCAAGCCGCCGCCTCAAGGCACGATAGCGGAACATCAATACAATGCCCCATCTGCTTGACCGGGAAAAAGTACACATCACACATCTGGTAAATTTCTTCGATACAGGGAATATATCCTTCCATTATCCTGATGTTTGGATGCTTTAGAAGCCGTTCTCTTAATTCGGGATTTTGCCTTTCCTTTGAGAGAGTGCTTACTACCAATAAAACCTGATATTTTTTGTCAATTTTTGTTAGCTCTGCCACATTGCGGCCTTCTTTCATATGTCCGACATGAAGGACAATGGGGCTTTCGGGATCAAACCCGTATTTTATCTTTAGCTCTCTTGCTTTTTGTGCAGACACCGGCTTAAACTTTTCGGTATCTACCCCTGTCTTAAGATACTGCACACGACCGTTCACTATCGGGGAATAGTAGTCGCAGGCTTTCTTTGAAAAAACCACAAGTTCAGCTCCGCTGAACCGCAAAAGTGCCTGTGCCGCACGGTTCATAGGATACTGGCGTATCATCATAACCCTCAAGCCCCGGCGGGCAAACAAGGATAACAGGAATATCCTTACAGCCATAGATGTTGTAGGAGCCGGAAAAGGTATATACAAAACTTTTTGTTTTTTGATAAGAGATATAAGTCTGCGGCTTATATGTAATTTGTTTAAGGAGAGATGTTCGTCCCCTTGAGGAAATTCCCTTTCGAAGGAAACTATATAAGTATTTTCGGGGTACTTATTCTTTATTCTCTTTACAAGACTTGAAGCGAGCTTCAGACTTCCCTCGTCCGCCGACTGCGTCAAGCTGTTTGATAAAATTAACATACCCTGATACCTACTTTACCGAATTTGATTTTTATCTTCCTATACCGATCCACTTTAAAAGTGCTTTTGTTCCCCGGTTACGCCTTCCCTTTTCACGAAAACGCATAAGAAAATAAACTGCATTTATGTTTTCTTTTCTCATACTTTTCATAAGAAGCCGCATAGACGGAGGATATGTTTCTATCGGATAGGAAAACAGTGCGGACTTAACCGTATCATTTCCCAATATTTCTTTTATCTGTCTGTATTTTTCCTTGCGGGGAAGATCAGACAAGACTATGTGTCGGATCGCAACACGAATTTTCATAAGAAAGCTGCGCTCAACACGATGTGCCACTTTATCCGCAAGTCCGTAAGACTCGACTCGCCGACAAATAACATTATAATAGTTCAGTGTGCGCTCAAATCTTTTTGGATTATACTTTTCTCCGGTTGACTGAAGATTTTGAAAGTAAAAATATCCGTTTTCTTTGATATAAACAATTTTTGATGATGAGTTGAAAAAATCTACATTAAAATAGAAATCTTCCGCAACTGCATAGCGTTCGCTGATAAACCGAATTTTGTTTTTATCGATACAATCCATACTGTACAGATTCATAGAAACGCTTGAGTTTATCAAAACATCCCGATCGTCATATAAATCCGCACCAAGCAAAGGCAACAGCAATTCCTGTGTGATTATGTCACCTTCGTAAATTCCCTCTTTTAACCGAAGCATACGGACTGTCATATCTCCGTTGGAATTTACTTTTATGTGATTTCCCAAACAAGCATCAGCGCTGTGTTTTTTTATTGCGTTATATAAATTTTCGATATGCTCCGGACTTATCCAATCATCAGAATCCACAAATGTAACATAAGCGCCTTGTGCGATATCAAGCCCGTCATTTCTTGCAAGTCCCTGACCTGCATTTTGTTTATGTATTACCTTTATCCGGGAATCCTGTTCTTTTAATTCGTCACACATCAAAGGACAGTTGTCGGGAGATCCGTCATCAACAAGAATGATCTCTAAATTTTCATAAGTCTGGTGCCGAATACTGTCTACACATCGAATCAGGTATTCTTCCGCATTATACACCGGGACAATTACGCTTATCAGATCCATTTCTACTCCTTGCGACTGTTTTTCAAATGTCAAAGGCTTCCGTTAAATATTTTTTTGTGTTTTCCTTATACTGCAAAACCTTTTCCGACACCGCGGTATAATCTATATTCTTTTCCATTATCTGCGATATGTTTTCGACACCTGTATAGCGCCTATCCTTCAAACCGACATTTTCACAAACAGATTCGATGCGGGAGTTTTTTGAATTTGAGGACTTGTTATTGTATCGGTCAAACACAACAAACTTTTTTTCAAAAATTATCGAGAAAGCAGTTCCGTGAAAAGAATCTGTGCAGATATACTCAGCATTTCTCAATATGTTCAAAAACCTTGCAGGATCAACATCATACGGCGCTATATCTCCGAAATTATCATCGTCTGCAACATATTTGTCGAGATGACGAAGAGTAACTATCTTAAGCCCCGTTTTTTTTGCCAATTCCTTTGCAGCGGCGCGGTGTTCCGGATTTTCCCCGAGAAAATAGCAGAATATATAAGGCTCCCATTCGGGCTTTTCGCAAGGAACAAGACGATCCCATTCGCTTTTATCAAAAACAAATACCGGATCCATCAAAACGGGAACTTCTCTTCCTGTGAGCTCCTTCACTATCTCTGCACCGCGATTTTCGCGTACACTAATATGTTCAATTCGCTCAAGATACTTTTTTGTTCTTCCTTTTTGATACCAAGGTATTTTGCTGACACCGAAACTTGATGCCCACGATACCTTTTTTGTACCATCAGGAACAAACATCAGATTATAAAACCCCGACCCTAAGGCCGATGGCGACCACAACTGATCGCTGCAGGTAATCACCTTGTCATAAACATACGGACATTCGCGCTTGAGCTCTTCATAACTTGAGTAAACCTTTGACAAATTATCCGAAAAACAAGCATCGAAAGCGTCAAATGCGCGGTTTCTTATATCTACATTTTCCTTAATCTGAGGATGTTTTCTGAATTCCACCATTCGCTGTATCTGCAAATAGCGGTCGTTGATAAATACCCAATTGAAAAAACGGGGAATGGATTTTATATAAAAACGAAGACTTTTTTTGTTGTATCGGATTATCTCATAATCTATTCCCAGATCATCGAACATTTTAACTGTTGCCAACGCCTGCAATTTGCTGCCGTAATTATTCTGGGTATATTTAAGACAAACACCTAACATTACAATCTCCTGACTTTATGCCTGACAATTTGAGTAATTCTCACAAGTCGAACAAGCATCAAGTTCTTCTTTTGTTATCTTACCGTCCCTGAAATCACGGACGATCTTATTTTCATACATAGAATACTTTTTCTTTTTGAAAAAGTATAAAAATTTATGTTTGATGACCCAAAGAGCGGGCACCCATATATATTTGTGCATAGCGGGAGAAACAGAGCCGATCATCCAGCAATCTCTATTGCAGCATCTTACCTTCTTGCGGACTTTTTCCGCTTCTTCGCTGTTCCAAAGCTCGTCCCAGCTTTGCGTATTGAGGTTGCCCATAACTTCCTTTTCTTTTGTTCCGTTACACGGCATCACATCGCCGTACGGGTCGATAAAGAAGGTATCGAAACTCATATCGCAGGGAAGAAGACGCTTCTGGCTGAAAATGTAATTGATAAGACCGTGATTGAAATAGGCTCTGAACCACTTCTTCGGGCTGTTTGACTCAAGAAGTCGGTTAATCAGATCTTCGAAATTTTGCGCAACCATAATGCGGTCATGTATTATATTGTTTGACTCTACAAAATAGAAGCTGTTATGTAAAGATGCGGTTGCAAAT
Source organism: Oscillospiraceae bacterium (assembly GCA_015064485.1). Classification (GTDB taxonomy): domain Bacteria; phylum Bacillota; class Clostridia; order Oscillospirales; family CAG-382; genus UMGS1052. The sequence goes on from SVSD01000001.1 coordinate 229,009, forward strand.
TCCATTCCGAGCTCATCTGAAATGTTATAAAGAGAAACAAGGTCGGGAGCGTTTTTATCCTGGACCGTCATTCCGAAACCGACATCCTTCATACCCATATCAACAAGGGTTTTTAAGGTTGTATATCCTCTGTTGAATCCGTCATCAAGTCCTCTGATTTCGTTATTTGTCTTTTCAAGGCCTTCGATTGAAATACGGATTCCTATCTGCGGAAACTCTTTGCAAAGATCAACTATACGGTCTGTGAAAAAGCCGTTTGTGGAAATAACAATTCTGTCGCTCTTTTTATAAAGCTCACGCACTATATCTTTTAAATCTTCGCGGATAAACGGCTCTCCTCCGGTTATATTTGTAAAATACATTTCGGGGAGTTTGCGGATGGTTTCAAGCGATATTTCTTCCTCGGGCTTTGAGGGAACTTTATATCTGTTACACATCGTGCACTTCGCGTTGCAGCGATATGTAACGATTACTGTACCGTTTAATTTCTTTGCCATTTTTATCCCTTTCGTTATCTTTTTTACAGAGCAGCTGTAAATAAGGAACTGTGTGTGCGGGCAACCGCTTCCCAACTGTATTTGTTGAGAACATCAAAAACTTCATCCCTTGAAATTTTGCCGCCGCAAAGAGCTGCATCTACCATTGAAACGAATTCTTCTTCGGTATTATACATACTGTATCCGCAATTCAGATCAAACATAAGATTGCTTCCGAGAACAACAGGTGTTCCCGAAGATATAGCCTCTATAATAACAAGTCCGAAAGATTCGAGCGTTGATGTGAACACACTGCAATCTGCAATATTATAATATTCGTTGAGCTGTTTTCCGGGGGCAAGCTCGCCCAAATACTTTATCTGTTCGTAAATACCGTTTTCTTTTGCGTATTCAAGTATCGATTGCTGATATTCGGCATCGATAATTCCGCCGGCATACATATATACTACATCGCTATTTGCCTTTAAATATTCAGTCAGCATTTTGACAGAACCAAACTGGTTTTTTCTTTCGCAAATCGAACCGACTTGAAATATTACTTTTTTCCCGCCAAGACCGTTTTTTTCTTTCAATTCGTCTATATGAGGTTTTGAAAGAGGTGCATAGCGGTCGATATTTACGCCGTTTTTTATCTTATGTATCTTATCTTTGCATACGCCGAGTCTGTTGACGAAATGATCAATAGTAATATCGTTTAAAACCAACACTATATCGGCGTTCTTTACACAGGTTATCTCCTGGAAGTACTTCTTTTTAACGGTTTTCTCTATTTCTTCCCATTCAGTCCCCCAGATATATGAATGAACTGTATAGGCGATTGTAGCTTTTTTCAGCAACTTTTTAGGAATCAGCTTTAATGCGAAAAAGAGGTTATACTGATTATGAAAATGAAGAACAACCTTATCTTCTTCGTTTTTCAAGATGTTTTTCAAATGCTTTGCAAGGGATATTGAATAAACTACTCTTTTGAGCTTATGCATAATACCAAGACTTACATCTGTTCCGGAAAATTTATCCGGCACCTTGACTTCGGAAATGGGAAGCTCACATTCTTCTCTTTTTTTTGCACATATATCTATTATTTCGGCGTTTTCGCCGTTTTTTATGAAGGCTCTTGTAAGCTCTTCTACGACAATTTCTGTGGCCGCTCCCATTTGCGCGGGAATCGGTGTATAGCCGGTTCCTATTTCATATATTTTCATGTGTTATTCACCGTATATTTTCAAAATTTGTTGATAATATGTCTGCGGTGTTTCAAATGAAACGCCTTTGCAATTATCTGTAAAGGATTCGGCAATCCCCGGAGTTTCAAGTATATATCTGAGCTTTTCTTCAAGATCATCAGCGTTGCCCGCTTCAAACATCAACCCGGTTTCGCCTTCTTTTATAAGTTCCGGTATTCCCCCCATTTTTGAACAAACTACAGGGGTACCGTACATTTGGGATTCGATAACCGAAAACGGACAGTTTTCGTACCATTCCGAAGGATAGACACTGCAAAGAGCTTTTGAAATCAACTCTTTCAGCTCGCCGCCGGTTTTAAAGCCGACATATTCGGCGTTTTCCACCTTTGCAATTTCGGCTTCCGCCGCACCGTAGCCTGCAAAAAGAAATCTTTTATCCGGCATACGCTTTGCAACCTCAAGAAGTGTAAGCGTTCCCTTATCTCTCGAAAGGTGTCCGAACTCTAAAACATAATCGCCTTTTTCGGTACACTCCGTTTTCTGAGGCTCTATAAAATTATGTATTGCAACCGTCTTATGAGAAAATCTTGATTGCAAATCAAGCTTTCTTTTGAGGAAATGCGACGGGCAGATTATTGTATCTATATAGCTGTAGGCTTTGCTTAACTTCCAATAGTATGCATCAAGCATTGCAAGAAAACTTTTGGAGTAAGAATTTTTCATACATTTTGTACGAAGGCAGTGAGTATAATTTCCCCCAAGACACTTTTCACAAACTTTGATCTCGGAATCAAACAAACCGTGACTCGGACAGATAAGCTGATAGTCATGAGCTGTATATACGATTTTTACTTTTCTGCCTGTCCTGCGTCTGTATTTTTCGACAGCAAGAATAATGCTCGGAGTCAGATGAAACTGAATATTATTCATATGAACAACATCAGGTTCAAAATCATATAAAACTTTCGTTATTTTTTTCTTTGCTTCGGAGGAATAAATAATACGGAGTGGTGCGGTAATATTTTTTCTGATACCTTTTCCGAAATCCATATCGGTAACATAAGCGCCGGCATTGTTAAAAACGATATTTTTGGGATTGTCAAGTCCGAAATACTGAACTGTGTGTCCGTTATCCTGAAGCATCTTGCCGAGCTTAAAGGTATAGGTTTCTGCCCCGCCTTTGGGATACAAAAACTTATTTACCAGCAGCACCTTCATATTCTCTCTCCTCAACGGTTCCGGTATCTGCCGAAGGCTTGTCCCAACCGTATAGCTTTAAAGTTTCGATTGTGATATCTTCCCAATCGTATTTGCTGCAAATATACTCCGCAGCACAGTTTTTATAGGCTTCAACCCTTTGCGGATCATCGCAAAGCATTTGAAGTTTTTCCTTAAGGTCATTTACATCGCCTTTTTTGAATGTCACACCGTGTTCTTCAAGAACACTTGAACATTCGTCGATATCTGATGTAAGACAGCAATTACCAAAGCTCATCGCTTCAAGAAGACTTAAAGGCATACCCTCAAGATCGGAGGGAAGAACATATATGTATGCATTGCTGTAGAGTTCTTCGAGCTTTTTGCCCTGAACAAATCCTGTGAAAATAATTCGCGGATCATCCCCGGCAATTCTTTTGAGTTCGTCAACATACTCTGATGTATCGGAAACTCCGCCTGCGATAACAAGCTTTTTTTCGGTATCAAGGCATTTATATGCCGAGATCAGGTATTTCACACCTTTTTCCGGAACGAGTCTTCCCAAAAAAAGGATATATTCGTCTTTTTGAAGTCCGTACTCGGACGAAATCACATCCGCCTCAACAGGTTTTGCAGGCAAAACACCGTTCGGAATAAAAACCGTTTGTCTTCCGTATGTGTCTTTGAAATAGTTTTTCACATTTTCCGACAAAACTATTATTTCGTCGGCAAAACGCACGGCGCATTTTTCACCCGTGCGTATATACCACGATGCAAATTTCCCCCACTTGGCTCTTTTGTGGTCAAGTCCGTGAATTGTGGCTATACATTTCTTGCCGAAGAGCTTCGGAATCCATATCATAGCACAAGGACCTTCCGCATGGAAATGTACAACATCATACTTTCCAAACGCGGCAGATAACGCCGCAGAAAAGGATGCCGTCATCGCCGCCAAGCCTTTTTTATCAAAAGTCCATACGCTTTTAAGTTTAACACCGCAATATTCGTCTTTTCTCGCTTCATCAAAAGCCGCACCGCTTACATGATGACCGCTTCTGTTGAAGCAGGTTACATTATGTCCCATTTTTGCCATTCTTGCCGAAAGTTCGCCTACGACGATTTCGACGCCGCCCTCACGGGATGGGATCCTTTTGTGCCCGAGCATTGCGATATTTATTTTTTCGTTTGCCTTTCGCATTATTCACCCTCAAGTCCGCATACTGCGCCAATTGTCTTGAAAAGTATTATAATATCAGTCAAAAAGCTGCGTTCGGATATGTATTTAAGGTCAAGAGAAAGCCACTGCTCAAAAGACAGACTGTTACGCTTGGGCTGTATCTGCCATAAACAGGTAATGCCCGGAATGATATCAAGTCTTCTGAGCTGGTTTTCCGTATACAATTCAACTTCTCTGGGAAGAGGAGGACGGGGGCCGACAAGGCTCATATCCCCCTTTAATACATTAAAAAGCTGAGGAAGTTCATCTATGCTTGTCTTGCGTATAAAACGGCCGAATCTTGTGATTCTCGGGTCGTCTTTCATCTTGAAAGCAGGGCCTTCCATCTCGTTTTTATCAAGAAGCGAATCGAGCAATTTATCTGCATCAGGTACCATTGATCTGAATTTGTAAAATTTAAATCTGCGACCGTTTTTTCCGACACGCTCCTGAACATAAATCGGAGAAGCTCCGGGGGAGTCAAGAACTATTATCAGTGCCACGATCAAAAGCGGTAACGCAAGAACAACAATCCCCGCAATCGAACATACGATATCAAAACACCGTTTGAAAAATTCGTATACCGGTTTTTGCTGTACAGGCGGGGCAAAAACCTGCTGTTCGCTTTCGGATATGTCTTTGGCAGAAAGCACTTCTGCTTTTTCAGCGGCCGGATCTTCGACCGTGACTGTTTCCAAAATCTTTTCTTTTAAATCCATTTTATCTTATAACTCTCCCAAGCCGAAAGATAAGTTTTATTTTTGCTGTTCTTTCGGTATATAAAGCAAATCTATCACGATTTCCTTTAAAGACTCTTCATCGGGATAAAATTCAATAAACTCCTCGCCTATTTCAGTTTCTCCCTCGATATTCTTTATTCCGAGAAATTCATATTCGTCAAATTTCTCCGCATACTTTTTCATTCTGCTGTTTGATGAATCAAATACGATATGTTCGTCCAACGCATCGGCAAGTCTTACGATAAATGTGTCGTCAGACTGTACGAGCGAAACGGATTTTTCGTAAAGAGCGTTTATATATTGCTGCTGACGCTGCATTCTTGATTTGTTTGTGCTGTCTTCAAGACCGTAACGCACGCGAACATATTCAAGAGCCTGTTTTCCGTTTAAAGTAACCTTTTCGCCCGCAACAAGCGACTCATCAATGCTTGTAAAATCCTCAAGCACAGTGAGTTCGACTCCGCCCACAATATCATTTATCGCAGATACGGCATCCATGGTAAGAGCAACATAATGGTCGATCTTGACACCGCCCAAAAGCTCTTCTACAGATGTTTTTACATTTCCGCATCTCATTTTATCGTTGTCGTCGGTTACATAGTCGTAACTGAGTGCTATTTGCTTATATAACGACTCTGTCTTTACGCCGCCGATACCGAGCTTATTTATATTGACCATCGTATCTCGGTTTATCTGAATTGCTGTGCTTTGCTTGTTCTCATTGTCAAGGACAAGAAGCATAAGAAAGTCCGCCTGAACACCGCTTCCGTGCGAATCCGAAACGCTTTTTCCGCTATACTTATCAAGTCCCAAAACAAGGAAGGTTTCAATTTCGTCATTTAAGATATATTCTTCACCCTTGTAGCTCAAAACGCTGTCTTCGGGGTTTTCTGTGGTGAATTTTCCTTGCGCGGCGTCCCATATCTTTATAAATACCAAAGCGCCGGTTATAAGAAATACGACCACAAGGGCTATTGCGATATATTTCAAATAGTTATTTTTTGTATCCATCTATCGTAACCCGTACTGTTTTTTGCAATTAAACTTTTTTCTTCTTAAGCTTAAATGCTATTACTGCAAAAGCGATAACGCACGCAACCATAATAGCCGCATAAACATAGATCATAGATGTGTCGCCCGTCTGGGGAGGCTCGGGAGTTACTTTACTTGCATCAACAACGATTGCAAATGGAGAAAGGGATTCAACAGAGAATTTCAAGTGTTCGCCGTTGTTTGTAACCTGAGCGTCCTTTACAAGTTCCCATTCGCCGTTTTTGGGCATATGAAGAAGACCTACAAAGTGGCTGAGCTTTTCGACATCAAGAACGATATCAAAGTCGAAGTGAGCATCATGGAATTCGCAGTCCGAAACATGGATATCGAAAAAGTCGCTTACAGCAAGCTCTTCCGGATCAAGGCCAAGGCTCTGTGCAAGAGCTGCAAGATCTGCATTGAGCTTTGTGATATCTTCGGATGATGTGATTTCAGAATATGCCTTTTCGATAAGAGCCTTGAGACCTTCGGGCAAATTTTCTCTTTCGTTATAAGGAGTAATTACAAGAGTTGCTGTACAATTCTCATCTGCTGGATCAAAAGACACTACACCGGGAGCGGGGTTTTTAGAGGGGCTGGAAATAAATCCGTTTGCGGCAAAAACAGTTGCACTTACGCTTATTGTCATTACCAACATTAAAATTACTGCTAATACTTTTCTCATTTTGAAATTCATCCTTTCGAAATAATAAATTTATATAATTGATTTTTCAAATAAAGAGTAGCCGTATTCATTCATTTGTTCTATATATTCATCGCCGAATTTCTTTTTTATTACATCATAGGCTTTATCTATTTTGGGAGCTCTTGATGTCGTATTATGACAATCGGAGCCGACAAAATGTACCATCCCATTCTGTAAAAGAGAAATTGCTTTTCGCTTTGTCATAAAAGATGTAAAGTAAGATGCATTCACCTGCATAAGAAGACCGCTTTCAAAAAGCCTTTCCCATACGCTTTGCTTTTGAAAATTCATATATCTTTCTATATGGGCAAGAACGATTTTTATATTTCCTTTACAGGAAAGCTCTGTAAGCTCTCTTACAGTATATTCCGTCCATTTTGACATTGGCATTTCCAAAAGCAGAAGTTTGCTGTTTTCTATTCTGAGCTTTTGAAGGTCTGCCATCTTGCTTATGCCGTTATAATACTTAACTTCCGCACCGAGAAGTATTTCGGGGCTTTTTTCGGGTAAATGCTTTTTAAGTTCATCATACGCCTTTTCTCGTCTTTTAAGGAACGATTCTACAGATTCATCGTTTGCCAAAAAATGCGGAGTTGCGATAACGGTTTTAACGCCCTGAAGATTCAACATTCCGAGAATCGAAACGCTCTCTTCCACATTACGGCTTCCGTCATCCACACCGGGTAAGATATGACTATGCCAGTCTATCACTTTTTAGTACCCGCAGGTTCGCTTTGATAATATTTGTAATACTTGTAGTATTTGTATTTCTTATATCTGCCGTATGATGCGCTGCCTGTTTTGGTTTCGTTCATAACACATCCGAGTATTTTAACATTAGAAAGCTTGAGCTGTCTGAAGCAGCGTTCAAGTTCTTTCTTTTCTGTATACTCTTCTCTTATTACCACTATCATTCCGGAAATAAGGCTTGAGATGGAAATAGCATCCGATACGATATTGACAGGCGGAAGGTCGATGATGATATAATCAAAAATTTCTCTTAACTGGTTTAAGATATTTTCCATTCTTGCAGAACCCAAAAGTTCGGAGGGGTTCGGAGGAATGTCGCCCGACGGAAGAACAAACCAGTTGGGAAGCAGATGGGATTGGAATTCGGATATCTGCGCCCCCTTGCCTCTCAAAAGATCGGCAAGACCAGGAGAACTTTCAATTCCGAGTTTCTTTGCAACCGACGGAATTCTAAGGTCTGCGTCGATAAGAAGTACCTTGCTGCCCTTTTTCGCAAATACATACGAAAGGTTTACGGCAGTTGTACTTTTGCCTTCTCCTCGCATTGAACTTGTAACTCCGATTACCGGACATTTTTCGTCAACAGGAAGAGTAAAATCGAGATTTGCACGGATAAGATTATACTGTTCGGTTGCAGTAAACTGCAAATTTTTATGAAGGGTCTTGCCGCTTCCGTTTTCGGCATGAAATGATGAATGCTTACGCTTGTTTTTAAACAGTCCCATTCTCGTATTCCTCCCTTTCCTCAATTATTTTGCTTCGGCTGATTTTTGCTCGAATAATATGCATATGACTTGCTGCCCGTATCGAGAAGGTTGGGAACCTTTCCGAGAATCGGGTACTTATATGTTCTGAGAATATATTCTTCGTCGTGAATTGTGTCGTCGAGAAGCGCCGCAATTATAAGTATGATCATAGCTACAAGTACGCCAAGTATAAGGCCTACGCCTGTATAGCGGGTGATGCTGGGGGCAACTTTGTCCACATCGGGGATTGCGGAATCTACAACTTCCATAGATGCGCCGTCGATGATTTCAGAAATGCGGACAGGCAAAACCTGCGCTATCGTGTTTGCGATCTTGCTTGCTTCATAAGGATTTTCGCAAGTAACTGTCACAAGCATAATTTCAGTATCGTTTGACGGAGCGTAATGGATCATTCCGGATAACTGCTTCCATGTATAATCAACATTTGCCTTATCAATAACACGCTCAAGGGTGCTTCGGCTGTCGAGGATCTCGCCGTAGGTTCTTACAAGCCCCTGGGCCGCCGTAAGTTCAGACGAGCTTATACTGAAACTTGTGTTACCCAACGAAAAAGAGCTGTTGTTTACATAAAGCTTGATAGAAGACGAATATGTAGGAGCGATTGCAAACGCCGCAATCGAAAATCCGATAGCCGCCGCCAAAAATCCGCATAAGGCGATCAACCACGCGCGCCTCCATAACGATTTGACAATATGTAACACATCAATGGTATAATATTCTTTTGCGTTATCCTGTTTTCCCATTTGTCTTACTCCTTTTTCTGCGCAGTTTTTGCAGTTGACAATACCGGCGCAATCCAAATCTGCAATATGCGTTATCAACATATATTATAGACAGTTTGCGTCTTGGTGTCAATGAAAAACATATAATTTTTCAAAGCTCAGGCAAAAGCCTTGAGTATATCGTTTTAAATTCCCTGAAACGAGTCGCATTCGTTGGCAAACTATGGTTAAAAAGCATACTTTTGGCATTTAAATGCGAACACTTCATTTCTACTTTATTATATCACGATAATGCAATTTTTTCAATAGATTTTATATCTTTTTATCAAATTAGTTTATTTTTGTACTTAATTCTCTATAAAAACAGCAAAACTCCCAAAGAAGTAATATCTTTGGGAGTTTATACTTTATTCTTCTATAGATTCTTCTTCGCCTTCTGCGCCTTCTTCAAAATCAAGTTCTGAAAGGGCTGCAAAAAGGTTTTCGGAAATAGCTTCATCAAGCTCTGTTGATGCAGACTGTTCTTCAGCCTTCTTTTCGGGAACAGAAACGGGAGTTTCTTCCTTGTCTTCGAACTCGGGAGCAAAGAGGATTTCCTTGTTCTTGTCTGTTATTTCGATGTCACGGTAGATCTGCATACCTGTACCTGCAGGGATGAGCTTACCGATAAGAACATTTTCCTTAAGACCGAGAAGCGGGTCAACCTTACCCTTGATAGCAGCTTCTGTAAGAACCTTTGTGGTTTCCTGGAAGGATGCTGCGGAAAGGAAGGATTCTGTGGAAAGCGAAGCTTTTGTGATACCGAGAAGAACGGGAGAAGCTGTAGCAGGAGCAAGTCCTGTTTCGCCCTGTGCAAGTCTTCTTTCGATCGCTTCGTTTGCTTCCTTAAGTTCGTTGCGGCTGATGATAGAGCCAACAAGAAGATCTGTATTGCCGGATGTTTCAACTTTAACTTTTCTTGTCATCTGGCGTGTGATGGTTTCGATATGCTTGTCGTTGATTTCAACACCTTGCAAAGCGTAAACCTTCTGAACTTCTTTGATGATATATTCATAAACAGCATCAAGGCCGTTGATACGAACGATATCTGCGGGGCTCATAAGACCTTCTGTTATCGACTGTCCGCGGTAAACCTCGTCGCCCTCCTGAACAATAACTCTTGTTCCGAGAGGAATGCTGTATTCGAATTTCTTTCCTTCAACTTCTTCGATGACATCGGGTGCAAGTGTCTGCTTTTCGAGATCGGAAAGCACACGGTTGATAACTACCTTGCGTACCTTCTTATCTTCTGTGATAGATGCAACCACACCGTCGCAGTCAGAAACAACGCTTGTCTTCTTGGGGCGTCTTGCTTCGAAGAGTTCTTCAACTCGGGGAAGACCCTGAGTAATATCGCCGCCGGCGATACCGCCGGTATGGAAGGTTCTCATTGTAAGCTGTGTACCGGGTTCACCGATAGACTGTGCCGCAATGATACCGACAGATTCACCCACATTTACAGGCTTTCCGGAAGAAAGGTCAGAACCGTAGCAATGTACACAAACACCGTGCTTGGACTGACAGTTGAGTACAGAACGGATATTAACAGACATAATGCGGTGATCGGGGTTTTCTCTTGCCTGAGTTGCAACGATTGCCTGAGCCTGATCTTCGCTTATCATTGTGTTATCAGCAACAATAATTTCACCTGTTGCAGGGTCAACAACATCGCCGATTACGAAACGGCCGATAAGTCGAAGGTCAAGAGCTTCGATCTTTTCCTTGCCTTCGGCAATTTCGGATACCCAAAGGCCGTCTTTTGCGCCACAGTCAACTTCACGGATGATAACATCCTGGGATACATCAACAAGTCGTCTTGTAAGGTAACCCGAGTCGGCTGTACGGAGCGCTGTATCGGCAAGACCTTTACGGGCGCCGCGGGCAGCTATAAAGTATTCGAGAATATTAAGACCTTCACGGAAGTTAGCTTTGATAGGAAGTTCGATAGTCTGACCGGATGTGGAAGCCATAAGACCGCGCATACCTGCAAGCTGTCTTATCTGCTTGATAGAACCACGGGCACCGGAAACAGCCATCATACGGATGTTGTTGAACTCGTCAAGGTTCTTTGTAAGAGCATTTGCAACATCATTTGTGGCAGTTTCCCAGATCTTGATAACGCGCTGTCTTCTTTCTTCGTCGGTAAGAAGACCGCGGTTATAGTACTTGGAGATTATAGCAACCTGCTTTTCGCCCTCTTCGATGATGATCTTCTTCTGAGGCGGAACGGTCATATCGGATACCGAGATAGAAATAGCGGCGCGGGTAGAATATTTATAACCTGTATCCTTGATGAAGTCAAGAACCTCGGCAGTCTTGGAGATGCCGTGATATTTGATACAGTTATCGATAATTTTACCGAGCTCATCCTTTGTAACCACTCTGTTGATCTCAAGGTCGAACATATTGTCTTCGTTTCTTTCGATAAAGTGGAGATCCTGAGGGATGGACTGGTTGAAGATAAGGCGTCCGAGAGTAGCATCAATAATGCCGCTCTTGACTGTTCCGTCTTCCATTGTCTTTGTCATTCTTACTCTTATGGGAGCATGAAGACCGAGCTCATCGTTGGCATATGCCATCATAGCTTCGTCGAAGTTGCGGAAGCATTTGCCTTCGCCCTTTTCGCCGGGCTTGATGATTGTAAGGTAATAAGCACCGAGAACCATATCCTGAGTAGGAACGGTTACGGCATGACCGTTAACAGGCTTCAAAAGGTTGTTTGCAGAAAGCATAAGGAAGCGGGCTTCCGCCTGAGCTTCTGCAGAAAGCGGTACATGTACAGGCATCTGGTCGCCGTCAAAGTCAGCGTTAAACGCAGTACATACAAGGGGATGAAGCTTTATTGCACGGCCTTCAACAAGAACCGGTTCAAAAGCCTGAATAGAAAGTCTGTGAAGTGTAGGAGCACGGTTGAGAAGAACGGGGTGATCCTTGATTACATATTCAAGAGCATCCCAAACCTCGGTATTAACTCTTTCTACCTTCTTCTTTGCATCCTTGATATTTGCGGATTTACCTGTTTCCACAAGGCGCTTCATAACGAAAGGCTTGAAAAGTTCAAGCGCCATTTCCTTAGGAAGACCGCACTGATATATCTTAAGATTAGGACCTACGACGATAACCGAACGGCCCGAATAGTCAACACGCTTACCAAGAAGGTTCTGACGGAAACGGCCCTGCTTACCGCGGAGCATTTCAGAAAGAGATTTAAGCGCACGGTTGCTGGGACCTGTTACCGCTCTTCCGCGTCTGCCGTTGTCGATAAGGGCGTCAACAGCTTCCTGAAGCATACGCTTTTCGTTGCGGATGATGATATCGGGAGCCTGAAGTTCCATAAGTCTCTTAAGACGGTTGTTACGGTTGATAACTCGTCTGTAGAGATCGTTAAGGTCGCTTGTTGCAAAACGGCCGCCGTCAAGCTGAATAAGAGGACGGATATCCGGAGGAATGATCGGTACAACATCAAGAATCATCCATTCGGGCTTGTTGCCGGAATTCTTGAAGGATTCAATAACTTCAAGACGCTTTACGATCTTGACCTTCTTCTGACCGGAAGCTCCTTCGAGTTCGAGCTTGAGCTGATTGTCGTACCATTCAAGATTGTTGATCCATTTGGATTTATCCGAAATGATAACAGGGAGCATATCTGTATCGTTTTCTGCACAGTATGCATCATAAAGTTCTTCGATATACTTAGAACCTGTTTTTACGACGATGGGGGCGTTCTGGTGATCGAGATTGTATCTCTTTATTTTTGTCTTGAATTCCTTGCGGGAGACAACTTCGCCTGCGGCATAGTTATCACATTCAGCGGGATCTTCGACAAGGTATATTCTCTTTGCGAGGAAGTCGAAAAGACGGCTTCTTGAAAGGCCTGTGATGCGGCAGAAGTCATCTGCGTTTACACGCATAAACTCATCATAGCGCTCATGGTCAAATTCGGAAAGAAGCTCTTTGATGGCTTCCGCACCCATTTCGGCGCAGAAGTCATCTTCGTACTTTTCACGGTATTCGTTGTATTCCTTATCGGTGAGAAGCTGCTTTTTGGAAAGAGTTGTATCTTCACCGGGATCAACAACGATATATTGTGCGAAATAGAGTACCTTTTCAAGGAATCTGGGAGAAATATCAAGGAGAAGTCCCATTCTTGAAGGAATGGCACGGAAATACCAGATATGGGAAACGGGAGCCGCAAGCTCGATATGACCCATTCTTTCTCTTCTTACCTTGTTTGTAGTAATTTCTACATGGCACTTTTCGCAGACCTTGCCCTTATAGCGGACTCTCTTATACTTACCGCAATGACATTCCCAGTCCTTTGTCGGACCAAAGATGCGTTCACAGTAAAGACCGTCACGCTCGGGTTTCAAGGTTCTGTAATTTATAGTCTCGGGCTTTTTAACCTCACCGTAAGACCAAGAACGGATCATTTCGGGGGAAGCAAGCCCAATTTTAATTTTGTCAAATTCGTTGTGTTCCATTTGATTCATTTATAAATTGCCGCTCCTTTTCAAAATCATAATAAAATGTGTTTCGGGCGGGGTGTATTATTCGTCGTAGCCGAGATCGGTTTCTTCGTCGAATTCGTCCTCGTCAAAATCTTCGTCGAAATCATTGTTGATATCGCCTTCTTCGTCGAAATCGATGAAGTCTTCAATACCCTGCGCTTCGGTGTTTCTTGCACTTCCGTCTTCTTCGATGGTAGGTGCTACACGCTTGATCTTATCGGTTTCCTCAGCGGAGCTGTCCTTGATCTTAACTTCGTTGCCATCGGCATCAAGTACCTTGACATCAAGAGCAAGAGATTTAAGCTCGCGAAGGAGTACCTTAAAGGATTCAGGCACACCGGGAGTGGGGATATTATGACCTTTGACGATAGCTTCGTACGCCTTAACTCTTCCGATAACATCGTCGGACTTGACGGTGAGTATTTCCTGGAGAGTGTATGCAGCACCGTATGCTTCAAGAGCCCAAACTTCCATTTCACCGAATCTCTGTCCGCCGAACTGAGCTTTACCGCCGAGAGGCTGCTGAGTTACAAGCGAATATGGACCTGTGGAACGGGCATGGATCTTATCGTCAACAAGATGATGAAGCTTGAGGTAATACATAATACCCACAGTTACGGGGTTATCGAACTGTTCACCTGTACGGCCGTCGTAAAGAATTGTCTTACCGTCGGGACGCATACCAGCTTCCTTCATAAATTCGGCAATGCCCTTTTCATCAGCACCGTCAAATACGGGAGTCATGATCTTACAGCCAAGCTTTCTTGCCGCAATACCGAGATGTACTTCGAGTACCTGACCGATATTCATACGGGAAGGAACGCCCAGCGGGTTAAGAACGATGTCAAGAGGAGTACCGTCGGGAAGGAAAGGCATATCTTCGGGAGGAAGAATTCTTGAAACGACACCCTTGTTACCGTGACGGCCCGCCATCTTATCGCCGACAGAGATCTTTCTCTTCTGTGCGATATATACGCGGACAACCTTGTTTACGCCGGGAGCAAGTTCGTCGCTGTTTTCACGGGAGAATGTGCGTACATCCACAACAATACCGCTTTCGCCGTGAGGCAAACGCAAGGATGTATCGCGGACTTCTCTTGCCTTTTCACCGAAAATTGCGCGGAGAAGTCTTTCTTCGGGAGTAAGCTCTGTTTCACCCTTAGGTGTAACCTTACCTACGAGAATGTCGCCTGCGTGAACCTCGGCACCTCTGCAAACGATACCGTCAGCAGTAAGATTCTTAAGAGCATCATCACCGACATTGGGGATATCTCTTGTGATCTCTTCCGGACCGAGCTTTGTGTCACGGGCTTCGTGGGAATATTCTTCTATATGGATAGATGTATAAATATCTTCTCTTACAAGTCTTTCGTTAAGGAGTACAGCATCTTCGTAGTTGTAACCTTCCCAGGTCATAAAGCCGATGAGGGCATTCTTACCGAGAGCGATTTCACCGTTTGAAGTTGCAGGACCGTCGGCAATTACCTGTCCCTTTTCAACTCTTTCGCCTGCCATAACGATAGGACGCATATTTACGCAAGTGCCCTGGTTGGAGCGCTTGAATTTGATGAGATGGTATTCTCTTGTGTTACCGTCGTCTTCGCGGATGCGGATAGTATCCGAATCAGCCTTGATAACAGTACCTTCTTCCTTTGCAACCGCAACAACGCCGGAATCAACAGCAGCCTTATATTCCATACCTGTAGCAACGATAGGGCTGTCTGTCATCATAAGCGGAACTGCCTGCTTCTGCATGTTTGAACCCATGAGCGCACGGGAGTTGTCATCGTTTTCAAGGAAGGGGATGTGAGCAGTAGCAACAGAAACAACCATCTTAGGAGAAACATCCATATAATCAACGCGGGAAGCATCGAATTCAGTAATTTCTTCGCGGTATCTTGCTGTTACTCTGTCTTTTGCAAACTTGCCTTCGGGTGTGAGAGCTTCGTTTGCCTGAGCTACTACATATTCGTCTTCTACATCAGCCGACATATATACAACTTCGTCGGTAACGATACCTGTTTCCTTATCAACCTTGCGGTAAGGAGCTTCTATAAAGCCGAAATCGTTTATACGGGCATATGTGGAAAGATAAGAGATAAGACCGATGTTAGGACCTTCAGGCGTTTCGATAGGACACATTCTGCCGTAGTGAGTATAGTGTACATCTCGAACTTCGAAGGATGCACGGTCTCTTGAAAGACCGCCGGGACCGAGCGCCGAAAGACGGCGTTTGTGTGTAAGCTCAGCCAAGGGGTTGGACTGGTCCATAAACTGCGAAAGAGGAGATGAACCGAAGAATTCCTTGATAGAGGAAACGATAGGTCTTATATTAATAAGGTTCTGAGGTGTAAGGTTTTCGGGTTCCTGAATTGTCATACGCTCTTTAACAATCTTGTCCATACGGGCAAAACCGATGCGGAGCTGATTCTGCAAAAGTTCGCCGACAGAACGCAAACGGCGGTTGCCGAGATGGTCGATGTCGTCTGTTGTGCCGCACATATATGTGAGGCAAAGGAGATAGTTGATGGAAGCAAGGATATCTTCCTTTGTAATATGCTTTGCGATAAGTTCATCGCGGCGCATATAATACTGCTCCTTGAATTCTTCTGCATTTGTAACGCTTTCGGCAATTTCAGCGAGAACTTTTGTGTTAACTCTTTCTTTTATGCCGAGATCTTTATAGTATTCTTCGGGAACAATTCCGAGCTTGTCAATAAATGCAGTTTCGTTGCCGAACACTTTAAACTCAACTCTGGGAGTTGCGGGAGTGATGGCGTTGGAGAGAAGATATACTTCGTTTACGCCTGCATTTTCGATCTCTTCTGCGGTTTCACGGGTAAGAACCGTGCCCTTTTCAAAGAGGATTTCTCCTGTGAATTGATTTACAACATCACGGGAAAGTTCAAAGCCTGCAATTCTTCTTGCAAGAGCAAGCTTCTTGTTGAACTTATAACGGCCGACTGCCGAAATATCATATCTCTTTGCATCAAAGAAGAGATTGTTTATAAGTATCTTTGCGCTGTCAACGATAGCAGGATCGCCGGGACGGAGCTTACGGTAAATTTCCTTGAGAGCTTCGTCATGAGCAGATGTTTCATTCTTGAGAGCATCAGATTCACTTGCATCCTTTTCAAAGGTTGCACGGAGTTTTTCGTTGTCGCCGAAAAATTCGAGAATGCTGTCGTTTGTGCCGAGTTTTTCATCAAGAGCGCGGATAAGCACTGTGATGGGAAGCTTACGGTTTTTATCTATGCGCACATAGAAAACATCATTTGCATCTGTTTCGTATTCAAGCCAAGCGCCTCTGTAAGGGATAACTGTAGCTGTGAAAAGTCTTTTGTCGGACTTGTCCATTGCAGTATCGTAATAGATACCGGGCGAACGAACAAGCTGAGAAACGATAACTCTTTCCGCACCGTTAATTACAAAAGTACCTGTTTCTGTCATAAGCGGGAAATCGCCCATGAAAACTTCGGCATCTTTGATCTCGCCTGTCTGCTTATTTGTAAGTCTTACTTTGACTTTCAAGGGCGCAGCAAAGTTTACATCTCTTTCTTTACACTCTTCAACAGAGTATTTGGGTTTGTATTCCAGCGAATAGTCGATAAAATCGATATTGAGGTTTCCGGAATAATCGACGAGCGGAGACACGTCGTCAAGAACCTCACGCAATCCTTTTTCAAGGAACCACTGATAGGATTTTTTCTGTACCTCGATAAAATCGGGCATTTCACAGAGATCCTCGTTGATTTTCGAAAAGCTGTATCTCAAATTCTTACCGAGATACTTACGCTTAACGATGCCGCTGTCAACAAGCTTCTGAAGCTTTGAAGGTTCTACCATATTAAGCAATCACTCCATTCATTTTTCCGGTCTTTATGTGGATTTTCGTCGCCTTTTCGTTGCCTGAAGCCGTAAAAACGCAGACAACTACTCAATTATAATGCAGTATAATAATATATCACCTATACCAAGGTTTGTCAAGGGCTTTTGTTCCAATTTACACTTATTCTACCATTTGTTTTCTTTTAGTTCACAATTTAACCGCTCGTCCCTTTTTTGCATATAACATATATAAATAATATATTGAAAGAAATAAAAAACGGAGGCATCGAAAAATGCCTCCGAAAATATTGTTTTAAAGACTTGCTTCGAGATTTTTTCTTATTTCGGCAATGAAATCTGCGGAGTTTACCGCTCTTACTTCATATCCTTCGCTGACAAGTCCCACAAGGTCCTTTGTCATAACGCCCGAATCAAGAGTCTTTATACAAGCTTTTTCGAGCTTGTCTGCAAAATCGCAAAGATCGCAAAGACCGTCAAGCTCACCTCTTTTTTTAAGAGCGCCCGACCATGCGAAAATTGTCGCCATCGGATTTGTGCTTGTTTCCTCGCCCTTGAGATATTTGTAATAGTGGCGGGTAACAGTTCCGTGTGCCGCTTCGTATTCAAACTTTCCGTCGGGTGTAACAAGAACGGAGGTCATCATCGCAAGCGAACCGAAGGCGGTCGAAACCATATCGCTCATAACATCGCCGTCGTAGTTCTTACAAGCCCAGATATAACCGCCCTTGCTTCTTATCACACGGGCAACAGCGTCATCTATAAGTGTATAGAAATATTCGATGCCCAGCTCTTCAAATTTTGCCTTGTAATCCTTTTCATATATTTCTTCAAATATAAGCTTGAAGGTCTGGTCGTATTTCTTTGAAATAGTGTCCTTTGTTGAGAACCAGAGATCCTGTTTTGTATCTATTGCGTACCGGAAACAGGAATGTGCAAACGAAATAATGGAAGAATCCTTGTTGTACTGGCTCTGCAAAACGCCGGCACATTCGAAATCGTAAACGGTTTCGCGGAAGGTTTCGTTACCGTCCTTATCTGTAAATACAAGTTCAGCCTTGCCCTCAGAAGGCACACGGTATTCCGTCGCTTTATAAACATCACCGTATGCATGGCGGGCAATTGTTATCGGCTTTTCCCAGTTTTTAACAACAGGCTTTACGGAATCTATAGTAATGGGAGTACGGAAAACAGTACCGTCCATTATCGCACGGATAGTTCCGTTGGGGCTTTTCCACATTTCAGAAAGATTATATTCTTCAACTCGCTGCTTGTTTGGGGTAATTGTCGCACATTTTACCGCAACGCCGTATTTTACCGCCGCGTATGCGGAATCGTATGTAACCTTGTCCTTTGTTCTTTCTCTTTCTTCAAGACCGAGGTCGTAATATTCTGTCTTAAGATCTACAAAAGGAAGAATAAGCTCATCCTTTATCATCTTCCACAGAATTCTTGTCATTTCGTCGCCGTCCATCTCGACAAGCGGCGTTTTCATCTGTATTTTTGCCATTTTCAAGTTCCTTTCGTAAAATCAGCCGTTAAGCTTTGTATAAGGGAGAAGTCCTCCTGCTTTGAGGATGGATTTCTGTCTGTCGGTATAAGAGCAGATAAGCTCGTACTCTTCGCTCTTAGTCTTGTTTACAAGTTTAATCACACCGCTGTCCATACCGGCATAAACATTTACCATAGCAAGCTCGTCACCCTGGGAAAGCTTATCGTAATCGTCGGCATTTTTGAATTCAAGGGGCATAATACCTGCATTTATAAGGTTTGCCGCATGGATTCTTGCAAAGGATTTTGCAACGACCGCACGAACTCCGAGGTAAAGCGGAACAAGTGCTGCGTGTTCACGGGACGAGCCCTGTCCGTAGTTCGAACCGCCCACTATAAAGCTCTGTCCTGCCGCCTTTGCGTTTTCGGGGAACTTTTCGTCGCATACTGTGAAGCAATACTGAGAAAGATGAGGAATATTTGAGCGGTAAGGAAGAATTTTGGCTCCCGCCGGCATAATATGGTCTGTTGTAATATTGTCGCCGACTTTCAAAACAAGCTTTGCTTCTATTTCATCAGTAACAGGATGACAATCGGGGAAAGGCTTGATATTCGGGCCTCTCTTTACTTCAAGAGCTACAGCTTCATCTGCGTTTGCAGGTTCAATAACCGCACTGTCATCTATCGCATACTTTTCGGGGATAGAAATTTCAGGAGCAGAACCGAGCTTTCTCGGGTCTGTAATAGTTCCGAACACCGCCGCTGCAACTGCAGTTTCGGGAGAAACGAGATATACATTTCCGTCTTTTGTACCGCTTCTTCCGAGGAAGTTACGGTTAAAGGTACGGAGGCTTACACCTGCGGAATTGGGAGAAAATCCCATACCGATACAAGGCCCGCAAGCACATTCAAGAAGTCTTGCGCCCGAGGCAAGGATATCTGTCAAAGCTCCGCTTGATGTGAGCATCGAAAGAACCTGCTTTGAACCGGGAGAAATAGAAAGGCTGACAGACGGATCAATAGTTCTGCCTTTCAAAAGCGATGCAACTTTTAACATATCCGAAAGGGAAGAGTTTGTGCAGGAACCGATACAAACCTGATCGACCTTTGTTCCTTCGATTTCAGAAACCTTGCATACATTGTCGGGGCTGTGAGGGCAAGCAATAAGCGGTTCAAGTGTCGAAAGGTCGATGTCGATTATTTTGTCATAAACTGCGTCCGCGTCGCTTTCAAGAGCTACGAAATCCGCTCCTCTTCCTTCGGCTTCAAGGAACGCCTTTGTTATCTCGTCGGAGGGGAAGATAGAGGTTGTAGCGCCAAGCTCTGTGCCCATATTTGTAATTGTCGCTCTTTCGGGAACGGAAAGTGTCTTTATACCTTCGCCGCCCCATTCGATAATTGCGCCGACACCGCCCTTAACAGAAAGAATACGGAGTATCTCAAGGCTTACATCCTTTGCGGTTACGAAAGGACGGAGCTTTCCTGTAAGATTCACCTTATACATCTTGGGCATTGTTATGTAATAAGCGCCGCCGCCCATGGCAACCGCAACATCAAGACCGCCCGCTCCCATCGCAAGCATACCGATACCGCCGCCTGTGGGAGTATGGCTGTCTGAACCGATAAGAGTTTTTCCGGGGATACCGAATCTTTCAAGATGTACCTGATGACAGATACCGTTACCGGGACGGGAGAAATATATACCGTGCTTTTTGGCAACGCTCTGTATATATATATGGTCATCGGCATTTTCAAAACCGCACTGAAGTGTGTTATGGTCGATATATGCAACAGAACGCTCTGTCTTTACTCTGTCGATGCCGATGGCTTCAAATTCGAGGTACGCCATAGTACCCGTAGCATCCTGAGTAAGGGTCTGGTCAATTTTAAGTGCGATTTCACTTCCGGGAATCATATCCCCTTCTATAAGATGGTTTTTTATAATTTTCTGTGCTATTGTAAGTCCCATTTTAAGACTCTCCTTGTAATAATTCATTGAAATTTTTCATTATATTTGTTCTTGCATTGTCAATATGCATAGCCGTAAGCTTTTCGGCAAGCTCTCCGTCGTGTACTTTAAGGGCATCATATATTTCTCTGTGTTCAGCAACTGCTCTTTTTGCACGCTCGGGATCCTGGATCGAAAGCTTGCGGTATTTTTTTATTCGTTTATGAAGATTTTTGAGCACCGAAAGATATATTCCGCTTCCGCAGATTGAATAAATGGATTCGTGGAATGCACTGTCGGTATCTCTTACCTTTTCCGAAAGACCTTTTCCTGTATAAAACTCCTGAAGGTCGATTATTTCCTTTAAATGTTCAAGTCCTTCTTCCGTAATGATGCCTGCACATTTTTTAGCTGCAAGTCCCTCAATACGGCTTCGTATTTCATAGATATCTTCGATATCCGATGCGCTTATTCCTTTTATTTCGATGCCTTTTGTTGTGATGCGGATAAGATCCTCCTGTTCGAGTCTTCTTATCGCCTCTCGTATCGGTGTACGGCTCACACCGAAAAGCTCCGAGAGCTTTGATTCGGTAAAGGTTTCGCCTTTTTTGTATTTGCCCGAAAGAATATCTCCCTCTATGCGTTCAAAAACGCTGTCGGCAAGTGAAACAAATTTAAGATCGCCCGTACTTGTTGTCATATTTCCACCGCCGATTAGAATTTTCCGCCCGAAAGCTCACATACAAGCTGTTCGAGTTCGTGGTTGGATACTGAATTTTGTCTTCCGTTTTCGTACTGCGCATCCACCCATTCCTTGATAGATACGACGATCGGATCTCTTTTATCTATTTCGCGGTCTGTGCCGATAAGCTTGTAATGCTGGTTTATCCAGTATGCGATACCTGCAAGTCCCGAAGTTTTTGTAACCATAACAGACGCGGGGCGGTTGAGTATCGTTTCTGTATCGAAAATATTATATATTTCCTGATCCTTCAAAAGACCGTCTGCATGGATACCCGCTCTTGTAACATTAAAGTTTTCGCCGACAAAAGGTGTCATCGGAGGAATCTTATAACCCATTTCCTTCGAGAAGTATTCGGCGATCTCTGTTATAACCGTGGGATCCATACCGTCAAAAGTTCCCTTGAGAGATGCATATTCAAACACCATCGCTTCAAGCGGAATATTGCCTGTACGCTCGCCGATACCGAGAAGCGAACAGTTTACGGCAGACGCACCGTAAAGCCACGCTGTCGATGCGTTTGCAACAGCTTTATAGAAGTCGTTGTGTCCGTGCCATTCGAGGTTTTCGCTGGGCACATCCGAATAATGCTGAAGACCGTATATGATACCTGCGACGCTTCGGGGAAGAGCAACTTCCGTATAAGGAACGCCGTAGCCCATTGTGTCACAGGCGCGGATCTTAACAGGAATTCCCGCCTGAACCGAAAGGTCATGCAAAGCATTTACAAAAGGCACAACAAATCCGTAAAAATCTGCTCTTGTTATATCCTCAAGATGGCATCTCGGAACAACCCCGGCTTCAAAAGCATCGGAAATTGTTGCAAGATAGTGTTCAAGACACTGCTTACGGGTCATCTTGAGCTTTTTGAAAATATGATAGTCGGAACAAGAAACAAGAATACCGGTTTCTTTGATGCCCATATCGCGGACAAGTTTGAAATCCTCTCGGTTTGCTCTTATCCATGTTGTGATCTCGGGGAATTTAAGTCCGAGCTCACGGCATTTTTCAAGCGCTTCTCTGTCCTTTTTGCTGTAAATGAAAAACTCTGTCTGACGGATGATACCGTTGGGACCGCCGAGTTTCGAAAGATATTTGTAAAGCTGAACTATCTGCTCTACCGTATATGGTTCTACAGACTGCTGGCCGTCGCGCATTGTCGTATCGGTTATCCATATCTTTTCCGGCATATTTATGGGAGTACGGCGATGGTTGAAGGCAACCTTCGGCACTTCCGAATAGCTGTAAATATCTCTGTAAAGATTGGGTTCGGGTATATCCTGCAAAGAATACTTATATGATTTTTGTTCAAGCAGGTTCGTTTTCTTAGAAATTTCAAGCATTGTATTACTCCGTTTCGAAGGGGTTAGTATAATTGTATACAATTATACAATTATGCCAACTGTTTGTCAATAGCTTTTTTAAAATTTTCTTTTCAGCCGCCGTATATATTATATAATTGTAAATTTTTGATTTTGATTGCAGATAAATTATCGGCAAATCGTGTTAAAAAGGCTGATTTTAGGTTTATGTTTTGCGTTTTCTCTTTACATTTTTGAAATTTTATGGTATAGTATATATGTTGAAATGATGGAGGAGTATGAGATGAAGAGCTATAAAACAGTAAAATGCCGTACCAGTGCGGAATTTACAGAAAAAAAATCGGTCTTCATCGGGTATATTTCCCCTGTTCCGGACGAAGAAGCCGCAAAAAGCTTTATTGCTGAAATAAAGAAAAAACACGCCGACGCCACTCACAATGTTTATGCCTATATTCTTGAGGGCACAGAAATTGCAAGATTTTCTGACGACGGCGAGCCTTCGGGTACGGCAGGAATGCCTGTTTTGGAGGTTATAAAAAGAGAGGGGCTTTGCGGAGTCGCAATTGTCGTTACAAGATATTTCGGCGGAACGCTTCTCGGAGCCGGCGGACTTGTAAGAGCCTACGCAAAGGCGGCAAAAATGGCAATAGATACGGCGGGTGTATGCGAATTCCGTCCTTTTACCGTTTTTTCTCTCACGGTTGATTATTCACACTACGAAAAAATAAAAAAAGAGCTTGATGTTTACAAAGTCAAATGCGACGATTGTGCTTTCGGCGAAAAGGTAGTCTTTACCCTTGCCGCCGAGGAAGAAAACATCCGAGCGTTTGAAGACTTCGTAAACGATTTCACAAAGGCGTCGGCAGTTTTCGAAAAGCTTTCCGAAAGATACGACGCATAGCGCATTGAGTTTCAAAAATCAAGAATCTATATAAAGTGCGGTCTATAAGGGCGAAAGCTTTAAAGCTCCTTTGTTTTTATTTTTCCTTGCCCCATTTCCCGCACGGGCTTTTTAAGCACAATGTATTTTATGTAGCACCCTTTTTCTTCGACACTTCAAAGTCTTCTCAAAAACGGGTGCGGATTTTCAAAAAAACCTTTAAAACAAGAAAAAGGGTGTTTATTTATGATAAAACTTTCACCTTCGCTCCTTGCAGCGGATTTTTCGAATCTTAAAAATGATATTGAAAAGGCGGAATGTGCCGGCTGTGATATGCTTCATCTTGATGTTATGGACGGAGCTTTTGTTCCCAATATCAGCTTCGGTATGCCTGTCATCTCTTCTTTAAAAAAGATATCAAATATCGTTTTTGATGTTCATCTTATGATAAACGATCCCATCCGCTATATTGAAGACTTTGTAAAATGCGGAGCGGATATTATAACCTTCCATTATGAAAGCTGCGATGATCCTTTGGCCGTCATCGAAAAAATAAAGTCCTTCGGAGTAAAAGCGGCAATTTCGATAAAGCCGAAAACGGATGCAAGTGTTCTTGAACCTTTTATAGACAAGGTCGATATGGTTCTCGTTATGACAGTCGAGCCGGGCTTCGGCGGGCAAAAGCTTATCCCCGAAACACTTGACAAGGTTGCAAAAATTGCAGAAACAGCAAAGGAAAAGGGCGTTTGCCCCGACATTCAGGTTGACGGCGGAATTACTCTTGAAAATGCACATCTTGCCGTCGAAAAGGGCGCAAATGTGCTTGTCGCAGGTTCTGCGGTTTTCGGAGCTTCGGATATTTCCGAGGCTGTGAGAAAATTCAAATCGCTTTGATACATACGAAAGGAACATAAAATTGGCTAAGATATCTGGAAATGCCGTAGTCGGACAATCCGGCGGCCCCACCGCCGCAATAAATGCTACTCTTGCGGGAGTTATCTCCGGCTGTCTTTCGGCAGGTTTTGAAAAAATATACGGAATGAGAAACGGCATCGAAGGTCTTTTGAATGAAGATTTCATCGACCTTAAAAACTATTTTTCATCCCCCGACTGCAAAGAGCTTACATCTCTTTCCCACACGCCTGCGGCGGCGCTCGGTTCTTGCAGAAAGAAACTCAAGGACGACGAGATGGCGGCAAAGATGTATGAGATCTTTGAAAAATACGATATTTCATATTTCTTTTATATAGGCGGAAACGACAGTATGGATGCTGTTGCAAAGCTTTCGGATTACGCACAGCGAAACCCCGATCTTCGCAAAATGCATTTCATCGGCGTTCCCAAAACCATCGACAACGACCTTGTTTTAACGGATCATACTCCCGGCTTTGGCTCGGCGGCAAAATATATCGCCGCATCAATGCAGGAAATGGTAAAGGACTGTGCGGTTTATAAGACACGCGCGGTTACGATCGTTGAAATTATGGGAAGAGATGCGGGATGGCTTACAGCAAGCGCCGGTCTTGCAAACGCTGTCGGAGGCTCGGGCCCCGATCTTATCTATCTTCCCGAAACCGCTTTTTCGGAAGACGATTTTATCGATTCTTTAAATAACCTTTTTGAAAACGGCGAAAAACCCTATATTGTGGTTGCGGTTTCCGAGGGTATCAGAGATAAAAACGGCAATTATGTTGCAGAAGCCGCTATGAGCGGTCAAGTCGATTCCTTCGGACACAAATACCTCTCCGGCACAGGAAAATATCTCGAAAATCTTGTCCGCGACAGAATCGGATGCAAAGTCCGCTCGGTTGAAATAAATATCCTTCAGCGATGTGCAGGTCACCTTCTTTCAAAGACCGATATCGATGAATCCTTAAAAGTAGGAAAAGGTGCGGTTGATATTGCCCTTTCGGGAGAAAGCGGAAAGATGGCGGCATACGAAAGAAAAACAATATGCGGCAAATATTCCTGCAATATAGTTGCTATGGATGTAAAGCTTATAGCAAATGAGATCAAAAAAGTTCCCGCGGAATTTATTAATGAAAACGGCAACGGCATAACCGATGCTTGTGTTGAGTACTTAAAGCCTCTCGTGCTGGGCGAATGTGAAATCGAATACAAAGACGGTTTGCCATATCACTTTTCATTTTAAGCCTTACGGCAAAACATCAATCTTGTTCTGTAAAAGCTGATGCTTTCAGATAAATATTATTTAGGAGGACAATTATGAAAAAGAAGACAACAGCGCTTCTTGCGGCTCTCCTCATCGCCGCAGTTCCGACTGTAGCACTTTTGGCATCCTGCGACAAAGAACCCGTTTTGGATGACGAAATCATTGGTACAGACGAAAAATCCGAATTCAGCCCTAACATTCCCGAAGGAACAACATTTGAAGGTGAAACTTTTAATGTTCTTCTTGGTTCTGTAGGTACTGTAATGTACGCTGAAGAAGAAAATTCCGACCTCATCAACGACACAGTTTACCGTACAAACAAGCTCGTTGAAGAACATTTCGGTATTACTCTCAACATCGAAAAGACAGGTGCGGCAGCTACAGGTGCAGGCCAGAGTGAAGCTACAGCCCGTTTCCGTTCGCTCATCGAATCCGGTGACGAAACATACCACGCTTTCATTCATGTTCAGCACAGCGGTATGCCCCAGATGACACTTGAAAAGTTCTTTGTAGACTGGAACACAATCCCCTACATCAACCTTAACGATCCCTGGTGGTACGCAAATATAACAAACGACCTTTGCTTCGGTGACAAGGTATATGTTATGACAGGCGACTATATCAACTATGTTGATTCTATCTGCTGCCTCGTATTCAACAAGGACATCTTTGATGACCTCGGTCTTGAATATCCTTACCAGGATGTTATCGACGGAACATGGACATTTGATAAATTTATCGACCTCGTTGAAAAAGGTTCAAAAGACCTCGACGGTGACGGTATTATGAATGTTGAAAACGACCAGTACGGTCTCGTTGGTTGGGGTTATGAACTCGCTCCTGCTCTTTTGGTATCCTCCGGCTATTCTCCTCTCGACAGAGATGCTGACAATATGCCTGTTCTCAACCAGAACACAGCAGAAGCTCATGACATCTATCAGAAGATCGTTGACATCTTTGCTGACGGTCAGACTGCTTGGGCAGGCTGGCAGGGCAATGACTGGGCTACTCAGTACCACTCATTCACTCAGGGCAGAGCTATGTTCCAGGATGTATTCCTCAGCAACCTCTCCAGCTACAAGGAAGTTGAATTCGACTTCGGTATCATTCCTTATCCCAAGTGGGACGAAGATAGCGAATATATGAACCGTTCTTCCAATATGACAGCTCTTACATATATTCCTGTTACAAATACAGAACTCGAATTTACAGGTGCTGTTCTCGAAGAACTCGCATATCAGGGCTACTACAACCTCACACCTAACTACTTCGATCAGGTTCTTACAATCAAGAGCACTCGTGATGTTGAATCCGAAGAAATGCTTCCTATCATCAAGAACAACGCTCGTTTCCTTTATGACGGTTATGCTCCCAGCATCGTCAACGCCGTACAGGGAAATGCAAACAGCTATGCATCCTCTTATGCTTCCGAACTTCCTACATACCAGAAGGATCTTGAAGATATGAGAGAACTTCTCGAAGCTGAATAATAGATTAATACTTTGAAGAAGCAGGGTTTTCCCTGCTTCTTTTTTGCTCTGCAGACATTTGGATCTCTCAATGTTGACAAATAACACCTTTTTATATATAATTAGGATAAAAAAATATAATTAAGGAGAATTATATGAAAAAGAAGTTTTTATTTGCACTTTTCTGCGCCCTTTTCATCTGCCTTTTGTGCTTTTCCGCAAGTGCGGCGGAGCTTAATGTAAACGGAGAGACGAAACACCTTGCGGCATATAACATAAAGGGCAACAACTACTTCAAACTCCGTGATATTGCTCATATCTTAAACGGTACAGAAGCTCAGTTTGATGTTCAGTGGGACGAAGACAGAAAAGCCATAACTCTCTTTTCCGCAACTCCCTATTCCTCAAGCGAGGTATTGAATCCCGAAACCGTTCCGAATGCTGTAGCTCTTGCGAACAATTCGCCCATCTATATGGACAAAGTTAGGATAATACTTGGCGCTTACAATATCGAAGGCAACAACTATTTCAAGCTCCGCGACCTTGCGGCAATGCTTGATGTGGGTATAACATACGACCCTGCAACAAAAATCATCGGTATTGATACAACTGCAAAATATGAATTCCCCGATGCAGGTACCGCTTTCGGAATCAACCCCGAATTTGTTTCGCTTGTCGGAAAGAAAGTTGACTCACTCGAGGCTAAATACGGCGAAAGAACACCTGACTTTGTCGACTATTACGGTATCGAAAGAAGTGCTAAATTTTCAAACGGAATCGATGTTTCTTATGCTTTACCCGGAACAACTAAACAGATATCCTCAGTTTCACTCCCCTTGTCTTTACTTTTCAACAATTGCCCCGAAGCCGTAACTGTTGATATGCTCAAAGGTCTCTTTATAGAATGGAAAATTATAGTGTCTGAAGGACAACAATATTTCAAAGGCAATCTTCATGGGGGAACAGTTGAAA
Source organism: Oscillospiraceae bacterium (assembly GCA_015064485.1). GTDB lineage: Bacteria > Bacillota > Clostridia > Oscillospirales > CAG-382 > UMGS1052. Next base: position 257,210 of record SVSD01000001.1, read on the forward strand.
TTAATATCACAGAAGGTACTCTTACTCCCGCCTCCAAAGGCTACGTTTACGCCGATGAATACAGTAACGAATCGCTTATGACAGAAGTAGTATATGTCGGCAGAGAATATATGAATACTGTAAACATAAAGCCCCGCTGGTATTACAGACAATTTTTGACAAATAAAGTTGCCGCAGGAGAGCTCGGCGCATACGATTACACATACAATCTTGTAGATATAACAGGCGACGGTATTGAAGAACTTCTTTGCCTTGATTATTTTATGAACAACCCCTCAAGAGTATATACAATCAGAAACGGCGAAGTTTTCTTCCTTTATCAGCTTTCTGAAAACGAACACTTCGGATATTTCTCGTCTCCCGAAAGATACGGAAATCCGATCGAATGTATTACGGAAACAATCTCCGGCGGCGATTACGGTATTGCACAGGCAAATCTTTATACTTTGACAAACGACGGCGCAAAAGTTCTTATTGCATCATATGATTTTGTTTATAACGAAGAATACTATGCGTCCGACATATATGTCAACGGCAAAAAGCTTGAAATGTACAGCGAAGCTTATGAATATGCACAGAGAAATGCAATTTTCAACGGACATATGCAGTTCGGTATGGAATATGATGATGTATAATTTATAAGTTTTAATTTTAATAAATAAAATAACGGAAGGATAAAACCTTCCGTTATTTTTTATTGTTTACTTCAAAAACATATGGAGTAGCTTTTCGTAAAGCTTACTCTTATACGGCTGATAGCGCATCGGAAGGTCAAGCCAGGTTTTCTTATCCATAACCGACTTGTAATGGGAAAACGCATCAAAGCCGTCTTTTCCGTGATACGAACCCATACCGCTCTCTCCGACGCCGCCGAATCCCATCTCGCTTGTCGCAAGATGAACAACAACATCATTAATACATCCGCCGCCGTAGGAAAGCTCTTTTGTGACTCTCAAAATGTGCTTTTTGTTGCCCGAAAAAAGATAGAGTGCCAAGGGTTTATCCTTGTCCTTCAATTCATCTATCAGCTTATCAAAGCTCTCAAAAGTAAGAATGGGCATAATCGGGCCGAATATCTCCTCGCCCATAACAGCGTCGGTTTCATTTATATTATCCATAACCGTCGGCTCGATTTTACAGGTTTTGCTGTCTGAATTGCCGCCGATCACAACTTTGTTTTTATCGATCAACCCGCAAAGGCGCTCAAAATGTTTTTCGTTTATTATCTTGCCGTAATCTTTGTTTTCAAGAGGATTTTCGCCGAATTGAAGCTTTATCTGCTTTATAACTTCAGATATAAATTTTTCTTTTACAGAACTCTGGCAAAGAATATAATCCGGAGCGACACAAGTCTGACCGCAATTTAAAAATTTTCCGAAAACTATTCTTTTTGCGGCAAGGCGGATATTTGCGCTTTCGTCAACAATACACGGACTTTTTCCGCCAAGCTCAAGAACTGCGGGAGTTAAATGTTCCGCTGTATGGCAAAGAACTTCTTTTCCGACGGTCTGACTTCCCGTAAAAAATACAAAATCAAATTTCTGCTCCAAAAGCGCTTGATTTTCTTTTCGTCCGCCTGTTACAACCGCAACATATTCGGGAGAAAAACATTCTTTGATTATTTTTTCAATTATACTGCTTGTTGCCGGAGAATAGGCGCTGGGTTTCACTATTGCGGTATTTCCTGCGGCGATCGCATCTGCAAGAGGGTCGATCGTTAAAAGAAAAGGATAGTTCCAGGGACTCATAATAAGAGTATTTCCGTACGGAACAGGCTGTTTGTAGCTGTGAGATGCAAAATTTGTGATAGGAGTTGCAACCGTCTTTCTTTTTGCAAATTTTCTTGTATGGCGTATCATATACGATATTTCAGACAAAACAAGCCCCGTTTCACACATAAAGCCCTCGTAATGGCTTTTTCCGAGATCTTTTTTAAGGGCATCATTTACTTCGTTTTCATATTTTCTGACGGCGGCATATAATTTTTTCAATTGTTCTATACGGAATTTAACCGGAATTGTAACGCCGCTTTTGTAATAACTCTTCTGTTTTTCAAGTAAAGATGCTATCTGCTCTCCTGTCATATCACCAGCTCCAATCTGCAACATTATAATAAAATATTTCAAGCTCTTTTGCCGTCATAAGCTTAGGTACGGGATAAAGCGGATTTGCCTCGGCTTCTGCGTGTTTTGCCATCGTCGGAATATCTTTTTCCTCTATACCCTCAAGTTTTGCGGGTATTCCCATATCCGAATTGAGATTTTTTATCGCCTTTATAAATTTCAAAGCGCCTTCTTTACACGAATCGTTTTTATCGCAAACACCTGCCGCGATACCAAGCCTATAAAGCTTATTATATACGCTTTTGCCGTATGATTCAAGTACATATGGCATAATAACCGTATTTGCAAGACCGTGCGGAGTTCCGTATTGTCCTCCGAGCGAATGGGCAACCGCATGTATATATCCGACATAAGATTTTGAAAACGCAATTCCCGCTTTATATGCGGCATGAAGCATATTTTTTCGTGCCTCATAATTATTCCCGTCGGAATATGCACATTTTATATTATCAAAAATAAGCTTTGTCGCTTCAAGTGCGAGCGCTCTTGTCTGTTTTGTAGTAGAACGGCCGATATATGCCTCTACCGCATGGGTGAGTGCATCCATACCTGTTGTGGAAGTGAGATGCGGAGGCAGTGAATATGTGAGCTTTGCATCTAAAACCGCATAATGCGGAATCAAAGGAAAGCTCATAAGTGCATATTTATGATGCTTTTCACTGTCAGTTATTATTGAAACAGGTGTAACCTCGCTTCCTGTTCCTGCAGTTGTCGGAATTGCAATAAGTGTGGGGAGTTTTTTTAGTATTCTCATAACGCCCTTCATTTTGCCGACTGCTCTTTTCGGGTATGCTGCCCTTGCGCCAACCGCCTTTGCACAGTCCATCGAAGAACCTCCGCCGATTGCAATAAGACATTTGCAGTTGTTTTTCCTATAGACAGAAAACGCCTCCTCAACATTCATAACAGTAGGGTTTGGCTGTGTTTTATCATATATACTGTATCTTATATTGCTTTTTCTTAACGCTTCTTCAACAGGAGAAACAAGACCGCAATTCATAATACCTTTGTCTGTCACAATAAGAACAGACTTTATATTTTTGCTTCTTAAAACATTTCCGATCTCCGAACACGAATTTATGATTTCGGGCTCTCTGTACGGTAAAACGGGCAAAGCTATCCGAAACGCCGTCTGAAAAATACGGCAATAAGCCGATTTAATAAAAAACATAGATACTATCCTTTCTTAAAACAATGCAAAGAATTGATCGCGTAGCACACCGTGTGCTGTAAAAATCGAAAGCGGATTTTTCCGCGTTCAGCACACCGTGTGCTAAAATATATTAACATATTTTCCCCGAAATGTCAATAGAAAATGATAAACAACGATCCGGAGAGCAAACAAAAAAGCTATTCTTTCGAATAGCCTTTTTGTTTATGTCAATCTAAATTTACAAATTCCGAAACCATAAGCGGTATAATATTTGCAAGACCGTCCCATACAAATACTTTTAAAGTGTCCGCTTCTTCTGATATAGTAAAGTTTTTTGTTCCCTTTTCGGAGCTTGAAATAACCTTGGGGATATTTACAAATTTTTCATCAAGATAAGCCGCAACAATGATAACGGCGTCCTTTCCGATGTCATTTACGGTTATTTCGCAGTCTATGCCGCTTTGAGTTTTATCGGCTTTAAGCTCAACACCTTTTTGGTATTCGTAGATGTGGAAATACGCGGGGGTAGATTCATATCCATATCCGTTTATCAATAATCTGCTGCTGTTAAAGTTGAGCGCATAGTCTTCACCGGCAAATATGTAACAACCATTTTCTCCCTTAATTTCGAATTCAGTTGCCGTGTTATCGAGCGTTGCTGTTATTTTATAATTTGATGTGCTTGTCAGTTTAACATACTTTCCATCACTTTCAAGAGTCCAACCGTAATTTGTTTTATTTAAAGTCCAGAGTTTGCTTTTGTAATCACCCGTTACGATGTTTTTGTCAAAAGCGGAAGTCGATTCCAGATCAAAACCTTTGCGGCTATTTTCACTCTTTTCTTTAGGAAGCATTATATAATCAGGATCGGAATCATAATATATCAAAAGGTACTGCCCACCGTCCTTCAAATTGTCAAGAGAAGTAACTTTTACATATTTCTCAGACGGTAAAAGCTGGGGGCGTTCTATTATATTTTCGATAGGGGTTGTATCTGTTACGCTTGTTAAATTTACAGTTCTCGGAGAGGTGTAAACGGTTGTGTTCGGGGAATATGCGCTCTCGTATTGATAGTCATTTCTGACACCTGCCGATTTTAAGTTGTGTTTGCCGTTCTGGTCGTAACGGGCAATTACAAGCTCTTTATCGGTAAATTCGAAGGATGTTACGGTAAGCGCAGTGTCAACACCGCTGTTTACCCCTGTGTAATAACCGACATAGCCGGCGTTCATATATGTAAAATTGAGCGTTTCTTCTTTAAATTCTGTCTGACTGTTCTGGGCAATCAGTATCTTATCGCCCTTTTCAAGGTAAATTGCCGCACCGCCGAGATAATCGTCCCAGCCGTTTGAATGGTCGTGACCGAAAAGATAGACAATATTTAATCCCTTTGCGCCTGCTTCATTGAGAACATCAAAAATATAATTTGCATGCTTTCCGTCGCCATCATATTTAGTTCTCATATTATAATTAAGAGCAAGATGCGATACGATAAAAATCGGGTTATCGTAACCGTTTCTTATTTTTTTGTTCAGGTAATCAATAAGGTTCTGTGCAGTATTTTTTATTGTTTCCTCGTCGCTGTTGTACCACATATAATCATCTTCATTGATTACAAAAACGCCGTATTTGCCGCTTGCGGGATCATTATTTCCGCTTTCGCTTATACCGTCGGTTCCGACAGCCGAATCGTGATTACCCTGTACAAACACCATATCAGTATCAACGATACTTTTGACAGTTTCTTTTACGGTATCAATACCTTGTTTGGTTTCAGCATATTCATAATCGTAATCGCCGCAGCAAAGAAAACCGTCGGCACTTGTTATTCCTTCATTTTTTAAAGAATTCACCAATCCTTCAAGCACGGTTTTTCCTGAAGTATTTCCGTCTTTGGGCTGAAAATCGGAGCAGGCGATTACTACAGTTTTATCTTCTGCAAAAATCGTTCCTGTAAAGCATATACCCATCAAAACGGATACTGTTAAAATGACTGCCAATACCTTTTTCAAAACCATTCCACCTTTTTTACAACACTTTGTTTTAAATATATTATAGCAAAAAACAAAATAGCTGTCAATCATAAGTATATAAAAAAGCTTTTGGGGCAACGCTTATTTTTTCCTCTTCACTGTTCCTCGTTTTACCTTACACACAAAAAGTGTTTGAATTTAAACTTTTATGTATACAGCCATAGTTTGTTTTTAATAATACATATTAAAAATCATGACGAACACCGAAATCGATATCGTTCCTGTCAAATACACATACTATTTTTTCTAAGGCTTCAAAATCAGAATAGTTGTCGTTACATATTATACTTTGTATCTCTCGCAACATACTGATTGCAACAGTATCAGCGATTTCAGATGCATCTATTTCAAATTCTTCTAAATTACTATCTATGAAATCAAAAATATACATTTTCAACAATTCAAGTTTTATATCCATATTTTTCTCCTTTGATGTGATGTTACATATCGTACCATAATTATTGTAACAAATCGTTACAATTATGTCAAGGAGTGATTTTATGAAAGGATTAAAACAAATCAGAAAAGAGCGTAATCTGAATCAGTTAAAAGTTGCTATGGATTTGAATATATCCCGCGAAGCCCTTTCACATTACGAAAACGGAAAAAGAGAACCAAGCCTTGATATGTTAAACAAGATGTCGGAATATTTTAATGTTTCTATAGATTATTTGATAAACGGCGAAGAATTTAGTAAAAAATAAGGGGATGTAATTTTTTACATCTCCTTTTTTGTAATACGAAACCTGCGCGATAGTCGCGTGGTTCAAAAAAGGTTAACCGATGAACAGAATAACAATATAAGCATAGGTATGGTTAACTGTACAATACAAATGAGAAATTTAGTAGAAATTATTAATGGGAAAAGCCGCGTCAGATTGTCAAGCCTGTTATTTTACCACAGGATTTATCAAGAAAATTACTTTTGAAAACCCCTTTATGGGTAGCAAGTAACGGTTGCACGGCCGGTAGGACAATAAAAAACGCACTTGTGCGTGCCGGTAAAAGGGTAGGGCTATGCCCGAAAATGAAAAATCATCCGCTATGCGGGTGGTTATTTATTCGGCAAATCAGAATTATAAAAATTTCTGTGCATTTAACGAATGTTGAATGATGAAAAATGAATAATACAAAACAAAAAATCCTATCTTTCGACAGGATTTTTGTTTTGGCTCGCCCTACAGGAATCGAACCTGCAACCAACGGAATCGGAATCCGGTACTCTATCCAATTGAGCTAAGGGCGAATATATATGCGAAGGAGAAAACTCTCCTTCGCAATTATATACAAATATTATTTTGCGTATTCCACTCTGCGGCTTTCGCGGATGAGGTTTACTTTTATCTGTCCCGGATATTCCATTTCGCTTTCGATTCGCTTTACGATATCGCGGGCAAGGAATACCATCTGATCCTCGTTAACCTCCTCGGGCTTAACCATAATGCGGATCTCTCGGCCCGCCTGAATGGCATAACATTTATCAACGCCGTCAAAATCTGTTGCGATTTCTTCAAGCTTCTGAAGACGCTTGATGTAAGATTCGAGATTTTCTCTTCTTGCGCCGGGACGAGCTGCGGAAACCGCATCCGCCGCCTGAACAAGCATAGCGACAACAGTCTGAGGTTCGACATCACCGTGATGTGCCTCGATTGCATGGATAACATCTTTATTTTCGTGATACTTTTTACAAATATCAACGCCTATCTGAACATGAGAGCCTTCAACATCATGAGTCATCGCCTTACCGATGTCGTGAAGAAGTCCGGCACGCTTTGCAAGCATCGGATCAACTCCGAGCTCTTCTGCCATCATACCTGCTATATGAGATACTTCGATGGAATGAATAAGTACATTCTGACCGTAACTTGTACGGTAACGAAGTCTTCCGAGCAATTTGATAAGTTCGGGATTAAGGCCGTGTATACCTGTTTCAAAGGTGGCCTGTTCGCCCGACTGTTTGATAATGGTTTCAACCTCGCGGCGGCACTTTTCAACCATCTCTTCGATATGAGCAGGATGAATTCTGCCGTCGGCAATAAGTCTTTCGAGCGAAAGACGGGCAATCTCTCGTCTGACAGGGTCAAAGCAAGAAACTGTGATCGCCTCGGGTGTATCGTCAATAATAAGGTCAACGCCTGTCAAAGTTTCGATAGCACGGATATTTCTTCCTTCTCGTCCGATAATTCTTCCCTTCATTTCATCGTTGGGAAGATCAACCGCAGAAACGGTAGTTTCGGAAACTTGGTCGGAAGCACAGCGCTGAATAGCAAGAGAAATAATATTTCTTGCCTTTTCTTCCGCTTCTTCCTTTGTCTGCTGTTCGATCTCGGCGATCTTCATAGCAGCCTCATGGCGCACTTCGGATTCGATCTGTGAAAGCAGATATTCCTTTGCGGTTTCGGCTGTAAAGCCCGAAATTTCTTCAAGCTTTGCGATCTGCTGAGCTTTTACCTCTTCGACTTCGGCGATTTTGCCTTCGTATTCTTTAAATTTCTGATTGAAGTTTTCTTCTTTCTTTTCGCACGACTCTATTTTTTTGTCGAGCGTTTCTTCTTTTTGCTGAGCGCGCTTTTCAAGACGGGCAATTTCGGCTCTGCGTTCTTTGGCTTCGAGTTCTGCTTCTTTCTTGTTGCGAAGAATTTCTTCTTTAGCCTCGATAAGCATTTCTTTTTTCTTGGTTTCGCCTGTCTTTAAAGCTTCATCTATAATGCGTTTTGCTTCGGTATCGGCATTTCTTATTGTTTCTTCAGCCTTTTTAGCGGCAATTTTGCGGATAAGAAAACCCAGGAAGATACCGATTATAATGCAAACAACGCCTGTGATGGCAGCAATTATAATTTTGTCCAATCAAAGCACCTCCTTTTGATTAATAGTTAATATATCGTAATATTGATACAACTATAAAAAAACAAGTGCTTATGATACTCGCACATAAATATTCAATTGTAACAAAACAGATCTATTTCATACTGACGCCCAAACGACCCGGCGGCAGCTATTAAAACCTTAAATTTTACAAATCTATTTGTATGGAGCAAAATAAGCGCATGGCTTTTATATATATCATCTCGCACCACATAAAAACACTTTCTCATTTTTACACAATGCGATACATATATTTTATACGGAAAATGCCCTTGTGTCAAGGGTTTTGGTCATAAAATTTATAATTTATCATTATTTTATTCATTTTTCACATAATCAAGCCTTTATATTGAAAAAAATTTTTAATATTTTCCGTAAAAAGCGGCGGATTTTGCTTTTTTGCAAAAAAATTGCGGAGTAAAGACACTCCGCAATGATTTTTTAAATTAGTCGCTGATATAAGGAATTACAGCGATGTGACGAGCTCTCTTGATAGCCTCTGTGAGTTCTCTCTGATGCTTAGCGCAAGTACCTGTAATTCTTCTGGGAAGAATCTTGGATCTTTCGGAGAGATACTTATAGAGCTTAGAAGCGTCCTTGTAATCGATGAATTCAACTTTATCTGCGCAGAAGTTACAAACCTTTTTCTTCTTATGGTTTTTGAACTGTCTCTGTGTATCCTTTTCCATGATAACTACCTCCTATAAAATTTTCATACCGTTCTTTTATCAGAACGGAAGGTCATCGTCGGATGAAACCTCGACGAAAGAAGCATCGGGCACATTTGTACCCTCAGCGGGTCTTGCCGCAGGCGGCTCTCCATAAAAAGTACCTGTAGTTCTGGGCTGACTGTCTGTCTTATTTCCCACAAAAGATACTTCATCGGCAACAACCTCAACAGTATAGCGTTTCTGACCATTTTGATCTGTCCAGTTTCTGGACTGGATCGATCCGCAAACAAGAATCGGCTTTCCTTTTGTAAAATACTGTGTTATAAATTCAGCAGTTGTTCTCCAAGCAACGATATCAATAAAATCTGCCTGGGGAGCTTCGCCGTCACGGCCTGCGAATCTGCGTCCTACAGCAATTCTGAAAGAAGTAACGCTGACTCCGCTGGGTGTTTTCTTGAGCTCGGGATCTGCAACGAGATTGCCTATCAGAATGACTTTGTTAAAGCCTGCCATTTGAAAAAACCACCTTTCGGAATTACTTTTCGGGTCTTACGACAATGGAACGGAGAATACCGTCTGTGATGTTGTAAATACGGCAAAGTTCTGCGGGGAACGCAGGAGCAGCTGTAAAGTTTACAACAACATAGTAACCCTCGGTATAGTCATCGATGGGATAAGCAAGCTTTCTCTTGCCCCACTCATTGATGTTTTCGATTGTACCGTTCTGTGCAATGAGATCTGTGAACTTCTTGATGAGATTCTGTGTGTCTTCTTCGGAAAGTTCAGGATTCACTACAAAAACAGTTTCGTACTTGTTGATGATTTCCATTTTTTGCACCTCCTTTTGGACTTTAGCCTCCGAATCTTCGTTCGGAGAAAGGAGAAAGACTACTTTTCAGTCTTCCACAATTTAGTATTATACACCGCTTTTTTCTGTTTGTCAATACCTTTTTTACAGCTTTTTTATACTAAAAACTATCGGTTTTACGATATTTTTTGGTATATCATATAGCAGATCCAGTAAATCACAACTAAAACGCAAACACCTATAGCGATACATTTCGAAAGTTCGTGCATATTTAAAAAAGAAAGAATAATCACAACAAAGCTTGACAGCAACACATATATCGAAAAAGCTGTACTTTTTGCTCTATTCATAATCAGAATATTTCTTTCGTCGGTTTCTGTAATTTCTCGTTTTTTAATAGTTTCTTCGGTTCTTGTAATTATAAAGTAATTTCTGATGCGCACAATGCCCATCAAGAAAAGAGCAAATCCGAAAGATGAAATAAAATCATCGGTGTGTATAATAAATGATGATGCAGTCATTAATAAGCCGAGAACGGTATATGCGACAGCGATATAAAGTCTTTTCTTAAGCTTCTTTTTAAACTCCATATTCATCCTCCTCAAAAATAAAAACTTCCTCGATTGTTTTGCCGAAATATTTCGATATTTTATAGGCAAGCTGCAAGGATGCATTGTACTTGCCGTTTTCAAGAGAAATTATTGTCTGGCGGGTTACCCCTACTGACAAAGCAAGGTCGTCTTGTGTTACTTTGTTTTCTTTTCTAAGTTCTTTAATTTTGTTATTCAAAAAATCACCTCTCAAATTGTAAAGTTGACTTTACAATTTGATTATATCATAAATCTGTCAAAAATGTCAAGTCTGTTTTACATTTTTTGATTGATCAAAAAAGAAAAAGGCACATTCCCCCGTATTTTTCGGAATCTGCCTTTTCATACTATCATTTCTTTTCTGAGTTTTTCGATTATCTTTTTTTCACGCCTTGAAACCTTGACCTGCGTAAGACCCAGCTGTTTTGCGCTTTCGCTTTGGGTAAGACCTCTGTAATATCTTAAATAAATAAGTTTCTGTTCGTCTTTCGGCAGATTTTTCAAAGCTTCGGAAAGGGCAAGCTTGTCCGTTAGCTCCTGACTGTTGTCGACTCCTATAAGCTCCTCAAAGCTTGACGAATCATCGTCTCCTAATTTTTCCTGCAAAGACAAAGCGGGAGTCATAGCTTCTATTGCACTTACTGCATCTTCATAAGACATACCGCAAATACTGCAAAGCTCGGATATTTTGGGCTCTCTTCCGTGTTTTGCGGCAAACTCCTCGCCGGCACGGTAAAGAATATATCCTCTGCGCTTTATATCGCGGCTTACCTTTATAAGTCCATCATCTCTCAAAAACCTTTTAAGTTCCCCGGACACCATATGCACCGCATATGTGGAAAAAGCCGTTCCGAAGTTTTCGTCAAACCCCCTTACCGCCTTCATCATACCGATAGTTCCTATCTGTATGAGATCCTCAGGTTCCTGACCTCTGCCCTGAAAACGCATAGCTATACTTTTTATAAGCCCCGCATTTTCACAAAGAAGCGTTTCAAGAGCGTCGCGATCTCCCTCTTTTGCAAGGCGGCAAAGACTGATGTTTCTTGAATTGTCGTACATACTATCTGCTCTTTTCCGAAAGGGTCTTCTTGAAGTTAAGCTTTTTTGTCATAGTAACTTTTGTTCCTTTGCCGTTTTTCGAGGAAACCTTGAGCTTATCGGTAAAGCTTTCCATTATAGCAAAGCCCATCCCGCTTCGTTCTCCCGCCGCATCTGTTGTAAAAAGCGGTTCCATCGCCTGTTTTATGTCTTCGATCCCGCAGCCTCTGTCTTTTATGGTTACGGTAAAATTGCCTTCGTCGTCATAAAATGCTTCTATGTATATCTTTTTCTTTTTTTCGTCGGTTTCATATCTGTATGCATGAACGATACAGTTTGTAACCGCCTCGGAAACCGCGGTCTTTATATCCGCTATCTCCTCAACGGTCGGATCAAGCTGGGCGGCAAACGCCGACACAATGACCCTTGAATATGCTTCGTTCACCGACGAAGCATAGAGGATTGTCTTGAAATAGTTTTGCGTGTTTTTCATTTTTATATCCTTTCGCTTTGATTTGTTACGCGCTGTGATCATCTGAACGGATTATTTTTATAAGCTTGTCCGCTCCTGCCATTTTCAGCATTTCTTCTGTTCTTTTTGTAGGATCAAGAATCAGCATTTTTCCCTTTATGTCATTCATTTTTCTAAGCCTTCCCAAAACAAAACCCAGCCCCGAAGAATCCATAAAATCGATCGATGAAAGATCCATTATAAGCGTTGAGGGCCGGTTTAAGATGATAAGCTCGTCAACTTTTGTTCTTGTATCCTTTACGGCGTGATGATCCACATCTCCGCCAAGCTTCAAATACAGCTTGTCCTTTTCGTTCCATACGGTAAGATCCATTTCTGCCTCCGTTTGTATCTTATATAAATATTCGTCTGTCGGTGTTTTTATTATAGCTGTAAGAGTTTGAAAAAACCGTCAGAATACGGTGTCTTTTTAAGCCTTTTTAAAAAGATTACGATATCTTTTTGCCGCAAAAAGTCTTTTTTTGATTATCCTTAAAATTCCCTGCAACAATATGACGGCAAAAATCAAAGCAATTGCCGCAGGGCAAAGATATATAAAGGAGATCTTTTCTTCAAAAATGAAGGATAAAGTATATGAAATGATGCAAAATGCGGCAGTTACAATATATCCCGCACGCACATATGAGATTTCCTTTAAGCCGAATTTCTTTAATATCTTTTCAAAGTATTTACGGGCACATGTGCAGAAAAGACTTATTTTCAACATATACGCCGTATAGTACGAAACAAGATAAATTTCCTGTATATTCATAAAGGGAACTTGTGAAAGCATCGTTCTGTCGGGACGGTTGATAAACTCAAGTCCGCTTTTTCCAAACCATACAATATACTTTGCATATTCAAGAACACAAAATACCGCCATAAATATAAACGCCCATAAAAAATCAGAAAGCTTTGATTTACCGGGTCCTTTACCGTTTTCGTTTGTCAAAGGAAAAAGAAGAAGAACCCCGCCGAAAGAAGATAGCGGATAAACGATATATTTTATATCAAAAATAAAAGCTTCTCCCCTCAAAAGCTCTTTTGTATCCATTCCTTGTCCGATAAAATCAAATGCTGTAATTACATACGGCAAAAGGAGTAACGGCAAAAGCAAAAAGTATATTCTTGAGATAGATATGGCATCTCTTTTTCCCATATAAAGGGCAAGAAATAAAGAAAGCACAGCAAAAAGAGAAGAAAATCTCCCTCCTTCAAATTCCCCCGATATTATTGCTTGTGTTTTTGAAAGCTCGACGGTAAAGGCGGTATAAAGGAAAATGCACGAAAGAAAAGCAAAAAACCAAAAGATTACAAAATAAACCGGGGTTTTTACTGCTCCCTTTAAGGATACAGAATATTTAAAAACCTTATCACATACGAGCACAGCAAGAAAGACAAGTGCAAGTGTCAAAAGGGTAATTGCCGCCGCCGAAAAGACATTTTGTGTTTCGGTATAAAGCCCCCAAAACGACAAGCCGGAAAGAAGAACCGAAAAAGAAACGGCATTTTTGCGAAGCAAGACATCAATATTCATTTTTTTCCTCCGTTATTTTTCTGTAATACTCGGCAAAAGGGATACCTTTCGCTTTCTCATCATAAAATCCGTTTTCATCAGCCTCAAAAACTTCGCATTTCAGCTGCAGCTCGCTTCTGTTTATATACGCCTTTGCGATTTCAGGGTTATATTTGCTGTCCTTTTTAAGAATAAGCTTTTTCACAGGCTTAAACATCGCGTCTTTTTCGGTTTTTATCATTTCATCTATAGCATCCTGTGCCGTTTTTCCGACATATGATTTTTTTATATTCTTTTCCTGAGTCATTGTTTCATCCCCCGACTGAGTGTAAATTGCCGATATTTCAAAGCCGTCGGGGTAACCGTTTATAAAAAGTGTTTCGCATATAAGCGGTTTTTTGTCATTTTCTGCAGTGCATGAACATATTGGCAAGAAAGCTACAAACAAAAAAATCAAAAGCGTTTTTTTCATATCATCTTACCTCCGTTTCGTTTTGAGTTCCTGACAGGGCTATATCGGGAATTACAACAACACTGTCATATAAACCTTTTATCTTTAACGGTGTAAACGGGGAAAGGTAGGGCTTTCCGCAGGAAGTTTTTACTGCAAGACAGCTTAATGTGACTATCAGGAAGAAGGTTACTCCGAAAAGTCCGAATGTCCTTCCGAAAACAAGGCACAAAAGCCTTAAAAGCGGCAAAGAGTTCATCATCGGAACGGCAATAAAGCTGCAGGTTGCGGAAATTGCCGCCACCATAATAACGGGGGCACTTGCAATCCCCGCCTTTATTGCTGCATCGCCGAGAATTATTCCCGCGACGATCGATACAGCATCCCCGACTGCCCTTGGCATTCTTACGCCGACTTCCCTTATTATTTCAAAAACGACAAGAATCACGGCAATTTCCGTAAAGAGTGTAAACGGTATGTCGTTTCTTGATTCCGACACCGTCATATAAAGGGTATGCGGAAGCGCCGCTGTGTCAAACTCCATAAGAGCAATATATATTCCGGGCAAAAACACTGCAACAAATGTACCGATAAGTCTTATGATACGCAAGAATGTGGCGTGATAAGGCGATTTCAGATAGTCCTCCGCCGACTGCAGGCTTTCGATGAAAAAATACGGTAGAGTAAGAACCACAGGGCTTCCGTCGCAAATAACAGCAACCCTGCCTCCCAAAAGCTTTGCGGCAACCTTGTCGGGTTTTTCGGAATTTCCCACATCCGGAAAAAGCGGGTAACGGCTGTCACCTAAAGTATGCTCGATATATCCCGAATCAATAACTCCCGAAAGATTTATTTTTGACAGTCGCTTTTTTATTCTTTCAACACTTTCTTTATCGGCAACTCCCTTTATATAAACGATATATATATCGGTAGGCGATATGTTTCCGCAGGAGGCTTTCTCAACGCAGAGCTTTTCGGTTTTTATTCTTTTTCTCAAAAGAGCCACATTCACTTCAGCGTTTTCAACAAACCCTTCTCTCGGACCTCGTACAACAGTTTCACCGTCGGGCTCTGCAATGCTTCTGTTGATCGCACTTCTGGCATCGCTCGTATAAATAAAAAGCTTGCCTTCGTTTTCAAAAAACAAAACGGCACATCCGCCAAGAACAGCCTTCTTTGCGTCTTCTTTTCCGCTCAATGCCATAAGCTTCGAGGCGGTCATCGATGACACAAGGTATTTTTTGTCCTCCGCAAGCAAAAGCGGCTGTAAAAAAGCTTCGGATATATATGTCTTGTCACAATAAACAATAAAAGATGCGGTATAAACAGTAACACCGCAAGGAAGAAGTGTTTCTCTCAAAGCAAAATCACAGCTTTCCGAAAAACATTCGGAAAGCTCTCTTGCAAGTTCTTCTGCAGATATATCTTTTTTCATTTTTAATTCCTTTTAACAGATTTTTGTTATTATTTTCCCCTTGCAGAAAATTTTTATACCGAAATAAAAAATACCCATACTTCGAATTTACGAAGTATGGGTAAAAAAGGGAGAACCACCAAACGGGGTTCTCCCTGAATATCTAAAATGATTATTCGTCGTCTTCGCCGTAAGCGATAACTACTCTTCTGTCTGCGTCAGCACCGATGGAATATGTGTGTACGCCCTTAATATTCTGAATTTCAGAATGGATGATGCGGCGCTCATACGCTGCCATAGGTTCGAGTGTCATATTTCTGCGGTAGTTTAACGCTTTTGATGCCATACGGCGTGCAAGTTCTTTAAGCTTTTCTTCGCGCTTTGCACGGTAGTTTTCAGCATCGATCGAAACCTTGATATACTGATGTCCTGTTTCTTCCTTGGGGAATTTGCTTGCAGCGAGGTTTGCAAGATACTGGATAGAATCAAGAACATCGCCGTGATGTCCGATAAGAATACCGAGGCCTCTGCCGTCGCCTTCACCGAGAGCTGTGATCTCAACTGCGATATTCTTTTCAACGATGCTCTTTCCCTCGGGGATGCTTTCGTTTACATCAACGATTTTTGCTTCAGCGTTAACGCCCATATTACGGATAAGCGTGTTGAGGAAGTTGAGTGTGAGCTCTTCCGCTGTGTCCTTTGACAAAACCTTTACCTTCGCATCAACCGCACCGATTCCGAAAAGACCTTTTTTGGGTTCTTCCAGAACTTCGTATGTCACAGCAGAAACATCTCTGCCGAGTTTTTCAGCGCCGAGAGCTACTGCTGCATCTATTGTTTTTGCAGATACTATGATTTCCATTGTAAAATTTCTCCTTCAATTTTGCCGCACCCTTGCGGCATATTTAAAAATTATAATGTCGCAATTAAGGCTTTCTCTTTGCCTTGGGAGCCTTGCCGTTTGCCTTTACTTTTTCAAGATATTTTTTTGTAATACCTTTTTTAGCATATATAAACGGAGATTTGCTCTTTTTCTTCTTTATGGGAGCCTTTGCAACGGGCGAAGTTTTAGGCTTCTGTTCTTCGTCGGAAGCTTTAGGCGCATTTTTCGGTTTTTTACCCTTCATCAAAAGTTCCGCTTCACGAATTTCCTCGGGTGTGGGAGCCTTAACGGGGAAAAGCTTATAAAGTGCAAACTGCTGACCGATAGAAATTATATTCTGGAATATCCAGTAGATACCGACAAGTGCAGGAACAGATACGCTGAAAAAGAGTATCATAAGGGGCATAGACCAATCCATAAACTTCATAGAAAGATCGTTTTGTGCTCCTCCGGGATTGTATGTGAATCTACGGATAAGCTTTGTCGAGAAGAAAGATGAAAGGAATACAAGAATCGGAACGATTATGAGAAGCGAGAACCAGTTGGAATTGGGATTGTCCATAAGGTTTACACCGAAGAAATTAAACTGGGTATAAAAATCAACTATGGAATCAACATTTTCCGCACCGATTATTTCGACATATTTTGCGCCGAGTGCTGTTTCTGCCGCAACTTCTGTTGAAATTTTGGAAATTGCAGACGACTGTGTCATAAAAGAAAGAGCGTTCTTTGCGGCGTCTGTACCTTTTTCAATAGAATTTACTATCCATTCGGCCTCTACCATCTGAACACCTAAAGTCTTGAGCTTTTCTGCTGTATATCCGAGCATAGAGGAAAGGGGCGATGTGATGGAGCTGTAAAGAGCAAAAATTACGGGAAGCTGCAAAAGCATAGGAAGACATCCGCTCATGGGGTTATAGTTTTCTTCCTGATAAAGCTTCTGAATCTCTTCGTTCATCTTCATCTGAGTCGCTCTGTCATCTCTGCCCGCGTATTTCTTGCGGATAGCTTCCTGTTTGGGAGCAAGACGCGCCATTTTCTGAGAGTTTTTCTGCTGTTTTATAGAAAGCGGGAAAAGAATAAGCTTTATTGCAAGAGCAAAAATGAGGATAGCGATGATATAGCCGCCCTTAAAAGGGAAGGCTTTAGCTATAAAACCGAGAGCTGCACCAAACCATTCAGCGAGAAATCCGCCGCTCAAAAATCCTGTATTTGAATGAACAACTTTCTGAGCATCCTTGATTGTGTCTTCATCAAGAACAGATACCGCATTTTGTGCGTTTTCTTCGGTTTCAGCTTCTGATTCAGCCTCAGCTTCGGCTTCTGTCTCAACTTCTGCTTCAGTTTCAACTTCTGCTTCAGTTTCAACTTCTGCTTCAGTTTCAACTTCTGCTTCAACTTCAGTTTCTGCTTCTGTTTCAGTTGCATTTTCGATTTCAGCTTCAACCAAAGCGGCGTCTGCTGTTTCGTTTTCTGCAAAAACAGAAAATGAGAAAACAGAAGCGGCAATAATCATAACAGCTAATACCGCAGCAAAATATTTTGCTGTGTTTTTACTGGTCATTTTCATTTTGATTAAACTCCTTTTTGGGGTGATATCCGATCTTTTTTTCGTTTTCTTTTTTGTAGCGCAAATAATCCTCTGTGCCGGGAACATAATCGACTCCGCCCATACTCCAGGGGTTACATCTCAATATACGCCACAAAGAAAGTCCCGTTGCGCGGAAAAATCCGCAGGTTTCAAATGCACAAAGCGCATATTCCGAACAGGTAGGATAGTATTTACAACAAGGTTTCGATTTTAATCCGGAAAGCTTTTTTCTGTAAAATCGGATACAAGCAATAATTAATTTTTTCATAATGTTTTTGACAGACAAGACTCAATTCTGTCATTTCTTTTTGGGAGGAGCTTTTTTAATATCAAAAAAGTCCTCTTTCGAGACTATTGTTTTTACTGCCTTTGACATATCGGCGGCCTTTATATGGGGCGCAAAGGCGGCGGCTCTTGCGGCTATTACGATTATATAGCCGTTTTTGATATACGAATAGTTTTCGCGGTAGGCTTCACGGATAAGCCTTTTGACCCGATTGCGTTTACACGCTTTTCCGAGCTTGCGGTTTACTGTGATGCCGAGTTTTGTTTTCATCGGACTACCGTCGGGGTTTCTCTTGAAATTACGCATTACATATACTGCACATAATTTCGTAACTTCGCATTTACCTCTTGTGTAGGCCTTTGAAAAAAGATGATTCTCCTTTAACGGCAGAATTATTCTTCTCATAAAAAAGGCAGATCCTTTCTGTACAGACTGTTTTGGCTTTTACGCAAAAAAGGGCGCTCTTTTGTCATCGCAAAAGTCTGCGGACATCGGGCACCCTATTTTGCAATCGTAAAAAAACAATCTTGTACGGTGGTAATTAAACAAGAATCAGTATGTGAGTCTTGCTCTACCCTTAAGGCGTCTTCTCTTGAGAACCTTTCTACCGTTGGAGGTCTTCATACGCTTTCTGAAGCCATGTTCCTTTTTTCTCTGGAGCTTCTTGGGCTGATATGTTCTAACCATGTTTTAGCACCTCGCTTTCGTGTGTTGGTATCTTTTGTATATTGCGATACGCTTTTACAAAAATAAAATATCTGCGATAACGCAATTACGCATTTTGCCGATATAACGCATTATACAACAACTATACGCCGTTTGTCAAGTAGATTGACAAATTTTTTTCAAAAAATCACAAAGTTGACAGATTTTTTCTGCGGTCAAGATAGCTTTGCAATATTATCTGAGCCGAAAGAGTGTCTATTGCTTCCTTTCTTTTTTTGCCGAAAGTGCCTGTTTCGGTCATATAACCCGCCGCAAGAATGGTTGTGCGCCTTTCGTCGCAAAGCTCGGTTTTTATACCGCTCTTTTCTTCTATCATAGCGGCAAACTTTCGGCTTCTTGCCGCTCTGTCGCCCTCTGTTCCGTTCATATTTTTGGGAAGACCTATAACAATAAGCTCAACTTCGTTTTCCTTTGCCTTTTCGCAAACAATATCTGTGGCGTTTTTTATTCCGGTAACTTTGAATGTTCCGATACCTCCGGCAAGAAAGCCTGTCGGATCCGAAAGAGCAAGTCCCATTCTGGCTTCGCCGAAATCCACTCCCATTATTCTCATATTTTTCTTCCTTTACTTATATCTCATCAAACACTTATTTTTTCATTTTAAGCAATCATTTGCCTGAATCGGTTTTGCGGGCAACTTTTTTCTTTTGTCCGTCGGGAGTCTGAATATAAGTGTTATCCATAATTCCTATAAAATTTTTTCGGAAATCCGCAATATATTCTGCACGAAGAGAAGCCTGTTCTGCTTTTTCTTCTTCTGTAAGACCGACAGATTTCGATTTTCTGGCAAGCTCGCCGATTCTTTTCATTCTTTCTTCTGTCATATTTCCTCCGATGGAATTTTATTACATAAATGTACTTTTTATTACAAAAACGCCGATGCGCACAAAGATCACACACCCGAATGTCGAAAAGCCCCTATCAGCGCATTTCGCATACACCGCTCAACACAAGCGCCCTTGCGGCACATCGCCGGTCAACCCTTAATGCTGCTTGGTTCCCCACCTGACATGGTTCGGGAGTGACGATTGCGCAAGACTCGCATCTCAACACGGAAAATATGCGCTGCAGACCTGATCTGAGCTTTCCTCAAAACGGGAATTAGCCCCTGCTGTAGCGGATTGCAGGTACAAGGCTCCGCTATGTCCCCGGTTAGTGTGACCTTTGTCCGCATCGGCGGTACAAAGAAAGTTTGCCATAACAGTATACCACACCTGTATAAAAAAATCAAGTGTAAAAATTTTCCGGTCAGAGAAGCAGGTCTTCGATTGCTTTTCCAACGCCGCCTTCAATATCGGAAACCGTTACCATATCACACATTTTTTTAACTTCATCAGAAGCATTTTCTGTGGCAATCGAAATATGGGCCGATTGTAAAATTTCCGCATCATTGATGCTGTCACCCATAGCAATGCTTCGTTCTTGCGGGATTCCGATATGGGAAAGCACTTTAAACATCGCCTGAGCTTTGTTACATCCCTTTATTACCGCCTCGCCCGATTTTTGCGAAACATAGCAATGCAGATTCTTGCTGACAAGTTCAAGGTATTTTCCGTCAAGAGAATGGTCTATTGTGATCTTGCTGACATCATCATCCCCAAGCGCCTTATGTAATTCTTCTTTTGTATTGACTTTTGTCCAAAGCGGTTCAAGAGATCTTTCTATGCCGTAATAAATCAATGTTTTTTTGCCCTGAAAACGGCAGGGAAGATTGTTTTCCGATATGAAATCAAAAAGCTCATCAAGTATGTTTTTGGGGATGGGATTATCAAATATAACTTTGCCGTCAACCTCAATATATGAACCGAGCGCAGTAATAAAGCCGTCAACCTTGACATCCTCAAAAAAAGCCTTTGACAGCGCCGCATATCCTCTGCCTGTATTTATGAAAACTTTATGCCCTTTTTCGCGGGCAGCTTTTATTGCTTTTTTATTTCTTTCAGGAATGATATCGTCCCTAATAGTGCGGATATCTTTTGCGAAAGCCGCAAGAGTACCGTCTATATCAAGAAATATAGCATGGGGTTTTGTTTTATCGGTTATCATATTTTCTTCCTTTTATATAATAAGTGATTCTATAAGAGCAGCACAGCCTTCGTTTAAAACGCTGTCACACACTATATCGCAAATATCTTTAAGCCGTTCGGGAGCATTTCCCATAGCACATGAAATTCCTGCAGATGTGAGCATTCCTCTGTCATTTTCGCTGTCACCGACGGCAATCGTATTTTCATACGGAATAGAAAGTATCTCACATGTCTTTTTTATCGCCTTGCCTTTATCGTGCCCGATAAGTGCACCTTCGGCATATATCGGCGGAACATACGCAACATCAAAAATTGATTCGAGAAACTTTGAATATTCCAAAGACGGTACATAGGGAAGAGTCATTTTTATCATTGTTTTTCCCTGTACGGCTTTTAAAAACTCATCCTTATCTTTATATGTATACTTGACTTTGAAAAATCCCGAGTCGCCGTATGCATATCTTCCTCCGTCCTCGCGGCCATCGGATTCACCTTCGAAAATTATACTGTCGCCGCTTTCCTCACAAAAATCGGCAACTTTTTTGATGGTTTCAAAACCGACCACCGAGCGGTATATTGTTTCACCGTGATATACTATATGAGCGCCCATACCCGAAATCACTCCGTCAAAAGGGGCGGAGGAAAGAAGCGTCTGCGACATATATCCGAGCGCACGGCCGGAATTCACGAAGAAAAGATGTCCCTTTTCTCTTCCTTTTTCTATTGCATTTTTAAGCCGTTCGGAAACTCCTCCCTGATGAAGAGGCAAAACCATAGTTCCGTCTATATCAAGAAAAAATGCGTGTCTTCCGTTTTTTTCAAGTATTTTTGCGTATTCTTTTAGCTTATCCTGTCCGGTCATTGTTTTTCTCCTATAAAAACGGTTATACGGCCATAAATTCTGATATGATTCCTGTTGCGATACCGACAACCGCGCCGATTGCAATAAACACTACCGGATGTACCTTCTTAAATTTCGCACACAAAAATGTAAGCACTGCAAAGGTAACTGCGGCGGGAATATTCACACCTTTAATGCTGTATCCCAAAAAGTTTCCGGCACTTACAGTATAAAACACCGCCGAAACAAATACACTTGCCATAGCACCCGTAATAAGTCCCGCAACACAGGGACGGATTCCGTAAAAGGCGTAGTTTACATATTTGTTGTCTTTAAACTTTTGTATAAATTTAGATATTATACATATGACAACAATCGCAGGACAGATTATCCCGAGAGTAGCGGTAATTCCGCCGAGTATTCCCGTAAAAAGCCCGTTTATATCAAAACCTGCGTTGTATCCCGCATATGTCGCCATATTGACGCCGATAGGGCCGGGCGTCGATTCGGAAACGGCTATCATATCAGAAAGCTGTTCAACCGAAAACCAACCGTAACCTTTTTCGGCAATCTGCTTTAAAAAGGGGATTGTTGCAAGTCCTCCGCCAACAGAAAAAAGTCCGATTTTGAAAAATTCGAGAAAAAGATAAAGAAAGGTCTTCATTTTTCGTCAGCCCCCTTTTCATTTTCTCTTTTCTCTTTTATAACTTTGACGGTAATCCCCACAACTGCGGCAAATATTACGGCAATTATCGGGGAAATTCCGAAGAAATATGTCAAAACAAAAGCCGCCGCAGAAAGAAGCGCGGTTATAATATCCTTAACATTTTTCTTAAAAAGACCGAAAACGGTAACGGAAACAAGGGAACATACCGCCACACGGATACCTTCAAAAGCATATTTAACATATTTGTTGTCGGCGAAATTTGAAATAAATGCAGCTATCACAGTTATTATGAGAATAGAAGGGCAAACAACACCAAGCGTTGCACAAACAGCTCCGAGAACCCCTTTTTTGCGAAAGCCTATAAAAGACGCTGTGTTTACTGCGATAACTCCGGGGGTACATTGCGCGATGGCATAATAATCCAGTATATCCTCCTCGGTACACCAGCCGTGTTTTTCCACAAGCTCTCTTTTAAACATCGGAAGCATCGCATATCCTCCGCCAAAAGTGAGAGCTCCTATTTTAAAAAACGAAAGAAATAAATCAAGGTATATTTTCATTTTCTTTCCTTCCATAATTATACAGTTCAACATTTTAAATTCTACCACATATATTGATGTATGTCAATTATATTATTGACAAAAAAGCATAATAAAAAAGGGCTTGCGCCCTTTTCTGAAAGTGTCGCAAAAGCTCCACTTTTCACGAAGGGGAACAAGTTCCCCCTCATGTTCTCCCCCGCATGGGGCGTTTTCTCACCGTAAACGCCCCATAGATGTGTGTTTTTCGGCAACAAAGTCACCAAAAAACACAAATTCAAATTATATTTTATATGCATTAAGACTTTGCAACAGACTGAAAAAAGGGCTTGCGCCCTTTTTATAAGTTATTTTTCACATCTGTAAACAGATATTTCAAAAGAAAGCTCTGTTTCAAGCTTTTCGAGTTTGCAAAGCTTTTCGCTGTCTTCTTTTGAAGTTTTCCAAAAGTAGGGTGTCATCGTGAAAAGATCGGTTATGTCGCTTCCGAAAACAGTTTCGGTATAGGTAACGCTTTCCTTTCCCAAATACTTAAATCCTCTGTATTCTTTATGTTTTTCTGCGTTTTCATAAGGATTTTCGTAAATTGCGCTCTTAAGTCCCGAAAGATGGGTTTTTCCGGGACCTGCCACAAACATAAACCCGCCGTTTTTAAGGACTCTTAAATTTTCCTCATCCCCGACAGGCGCAAACACCGAAATTGCCGAATCAAAACACCCGTCTTCAAAGGGAAGGGCAAATATACTGCAGACAGAATAAAGATTTTTCTTCAGAACAGATTGCTTTTCTGCTTTTGCCGCAAGTTTTACTGCCTCTTTTGCAAGATCAACTCCGAAAAGCTCAGCTTCCGGGAATCTTTCACGAAGCGCTCTTAAATAATACCCCTCTCCGCATCCCGCATCACAAAGACTTTCGGGAGAATTATACTTTTCAACGGTATCGCAAATAAGCTTTGCAAAAAGAGCGTAATATCCTTTTGAAAGGAAATTACGCCTTGAAAGGCACATACTCGTGCAATCGCCGCTGTCGCTTTTACCGAGGGCAAAATTGACATATCCTTCTTTTGCAATATCAAAGGTATGCCTTGACGGGCATATATAGCTTTTCCCCTCAACATCAAGAATATTTGAGCATACGGGACATTTATATTTTATCATACTTCTCCTCTCCGTTCTTTACGCTCAGATGCGTAAGAAAAAAGAAAAGACAATCTTCAATTTGAAAATTGTCTTTGTCTTTGGTGCGGATGATGGGACTTGAACCCATACGGTGTTATCCACACGCCCCTCAAACGTGCGCGTCTGCCAGTTCCGCCACATCCGCATATTTGGTTTGTTACGAGCCGTCCCGCTCACAACACGATTTATTATACACCATTTTCAAAATTTGTCAAGGGGTTTTTTGATATTTTTTTAAAAATTTTTTCCGCTGTGTTTTCGGAGACGGAATACTGCGGCTCTGCACTGCAGATACTTTAATGTTTTATCACTTTAATTTATTAAATATGTCATTTTTTTGTCAAATACCCTTGACTTTACAAAACAAACGGAATATAATTGTATATTATGATGCGGTATGAACCAAACACATAAAATTTTTACTATATATATGGAGGTAATGAAATGGGCAGAATCTATAATTTCTCCGCAGGCCCCTCGATGCTTCCCCTTGAAGTTCTCGAAAAAGCAGCAGCGGAAATGACAGATTACAACGGTTCCGGTATGTCGGTTATGGAGATGAGCCATCGATCTTCTTTTTATGAAGCTATAATTCAGGAAGCAGAGGCAGATCTTCGCAAGCTCATGAACATTCCCGAAAACTATAAGGTTCTCTTCCTTCAGGGCGGTGCTTCAACACAGTTCTCGGCTGTTCCCCTCAATCTTATGAACGGCAGCGGCAAAGCAGACTACATCGTTTCCGGTATGTTCTCCAAAAAGGCATATGCTGAAGCTCAGAAATTCGGCGATGTAAAGCTTGTTGCATCTTCTGCAGACAAAAACTTCTCCTACATTCCCGAAATCACTCCCGACATGATCCGCGAAGACGCAGATTATGTTCATGTTTGCTACAACAATACAATCTACGGTACAAAGTATCCTGAAGTTCCCAATGTCGGAGATAAGGTACTTGTTGCCGATATGTCCTCCTGCATCCTCTCCGAACCTGTTGATGTAACAAAGTTCGGCGTGATCTACGCAGGTGCACAGAAAAATATGGGCCCCGCAGGTCTTACGGTAGTTATCGTCCGCGAAGACCTTCTCGGCAACGCACGCAAGGATATTCCCGTTATGCTTGATTATGCTATACAGGCTGAAAACGGTTCTATGTACAATACTCCTCCTTGCTATTCCATTTATATTTCAGGTCTTGTTTATAAGTGGATCCTCAACCTCGGCGGTCTTTCCGAAATGAAGAAGATCAACGAAAGAAAGGCAGCGGCTCTTTACGACTATATCGATTCCTCCGAGCTTTATAAAGCTCCCGCAGAAAAAAAATACCGTTCTATGATGAATGTAACATTTGTTACAGGCAACGAAGAACTCGACAAGAAATTCTGCAAGGAAGCAGCGGCTAACGGTTTCCAGAATATCAAAGGTCACCGTTCTGTCGGCGGTATGAGAGCTTCCATCTATAACGCAATGCCCGAAGAAGGCGTTATGAAGCTCATCGAATTTATGAAGAAATTCGAAGCTGAAAACAAGTAAGTCTTAAAAACGCCGCACGAGCTTCTCCTGCGGCGTTTTCTGCTATTTTATATTTTACGAAAGCGAGTTTTAAAAATGTATAATATTCAAATGCTCAACAAAATTGCCAAAATAGGCACACAGGCACTTGACGCCGAAAATTATAATGTTGGCACAGAAATCGAAAATCCCGACGGTATCCTTGTGCGTTCCGCATCTATGCACGAAATGGAATTCGGAACAAACTTAAAGGCTATCGCAAGAGCAGGTGCGGGCGTAAACAATATCCCGATCGAAAAATGCTCTGAAAACGGTATCGTTGTTTTCAACACTCCCGGTGCTAACGCAAACGCTGTTAAGGAGCTTGCGGTCTGCGCGCTTCTTCTTGCTTCCAGAAAAATAGTTGACGGTATCAACTGGGCGGCAACTTTAACCGGCGACGATGTTGCAAAGCAGGTAGAAGCCGGCAAGAGCCAGTTCGTAGGTCCCGAACTTTACGGCAAAACTCTTGGTATTATCGGTCTTGGTGCAATCGGTGCACAGCTTGCAAATACAGCAGTTGACCTTGGTATGACTGTTCTCGGACACGACCCCTACATCACAGTTGATGCAGCTTGGCGTCTTTCCACAGCAGTTGAAAAGGCAGCCTCCCGAGATGATATTTATGCAAATTCCGACTATATCTCTATCCATGTTCCCTCTACTCCCGAAACAAAGGGTATGATAAACAAGGAAACAATCGCAAAAATGAAGGACGGCGTACGCATTATCAATCTTGCAAGAGCTGACCTTGTAAATGCGGAAGATATGAAGGAAGCTTTAGCATCAGGTAAGGTTGCAAGTTATGTCGTTGACTTCCCCACACCCGAAACTGTAGGCGTTCCCGGTATCGTTGCAATTCCCCATCTTGGTGCTTCCACTCCCGAGTCGGAAGACAACTGCGCAGTTATGGCTTGTGCTGAAATAAAGGAATTCCTTGAAACAGGTAACATCCGCAACAGCGTAAACTATCCCGAGGCTGTTATCCCCCATACAGGAGATACAAGAATTTGCGTGTTCCACAAGAATATCCCGAATGTTCTTGCACAAATCACAACAGTTCTTTCCGAAAACAACATCAATGTTGAAAATATGGTAAACCGCTCCAAGAAGGACAACGCCTATACACTTGTTGAAATAACAGGCAAACTTCCCGAAGATGCATACAAAGCTCTTTGTGCAGTTGAAAGCGTTGTAAGAATTACAGTTATTGACTGATAAAGGAAAAATTTTCCCCTGTCCGCAAATATGCCTATCGGGCAGGGGTATTTTTATACTTAATACTTTAATAAAACGGAGGTGTCGGGTTGAAGCTTAACTGGAACAGAAAATACACTACCATAAGTATGTATGTTTTTCTGACGGCTGCGGCAATAATTCTATTTTTGACAGCAATAATTTACAGACAGAATATTTTTGCTACTCTTTCCTCGCTTTTTTATATACTTCGTCCTGTAATTTACGGAATAATTGTTGCATATCTCCTCATCCCTATGGATGACTTTTTGATGGCTCTTTTCAAAAAAATATCGCCAAACGAGAAAGACAAAAAAGCACTTCATATTCTTTTCAGAACTGTAAGCGTTCTTCTTTCTTATATAATTTTTCTCGGACTTATCACAAGCTTTGTTCTCATAGTCATACCCGATGCTGTTATAAGTGTGAAAAACATAAGCGATAACCTTTCCTATTATTTTCAAAAAGCAGTAAATTACATAAACAGAGTTGATATTCCCTATATCGATATTCCGAAGCAGATACTTGATACTTCAGATCTTTTTGATAACGCATACAATGTTGCAGAAAAGATACTTCCCTCGATTTATACTTTCTTCCAGGGATTTTTCTCTGAAATCGTAAATTTTGTCATCGGCCTTCTTATTTCGCTTTATATAATAACAGGAAGAGCAAAAGCAAAAGTGGTGGCAAAAAAAGCTTTGCAGGCTTTTATGGAAGATGAAAACGCAGATAAAGTTTCCGGCTATTGCAAATACGCAAGTCATACCTTCGGAAGATATATAAGCGGTATGATCATAGATTCGATGATTGTCGGAGTTGTTTGTTATATAATTCTTCTTATTATGAGAATTCCCAACCCTGCACTTATTTCGCTTTGGGTAGGTATTACAAACATCGTTCCTATCTTCGGTCCGTTTGTTGGTGCAATACCCTCAGCCGCAATAATTCTTCTTACAGCGCCCGAAAAGACCCTGCTGTTCATCGCATTTATATTCATATTGCAGCAGCTTGACGGCTATGTAATAAAGCCGATAATCCTTGGCGACAGTATGGGAATACCGGCATTTTGGGTTGTGGTTTCACTTCTTGTTTTCGGCGGTTTCTTCGGAATATTCGGCTTGCTTATGGCGGTTCCGATTGCAGCTCTTATATACGATGCTCTTAAAAAATATGCAAAGCATTGTCTTGCTGAAAAAAATGCCGCAAACGCTTCAAAGAAAAAGGTTTCCGAACCTGTAGAAGAATAACAAGTATCCGCCGTTGATATGCTTTTTCGGGTATCAACGGCGGTTTGATTTACATAAACCAATAAAATTTATACATATTATTGTATTTTTATTCAATTTTATGTATAAACTGTTGACAATAAGAGGATTATGCTGTATAATCTGTGCATACATACAGAGAGGAATGATTTTATGAACCAATTTAAAGGAAAAAGCTTTTTAAAGCTGCTTGATTTTACTCCCGCTGAAATAAATACCTTGATAGATTCCGCCGCCGCCTTCAAAAAAATGAAAAAAGACGGCACACCGCATCGCCTTTGCGAAGGAAAAAATATAGCTCTTGTATTTGAAAAAACCAGTACCCGTACCCGTTGCGCCTTTGAGGTTGCCGCTGCTGACCTTGGTATGCATCCCGTATATCTTGATCCCAAAAGCTCGCAGATGGGCAAAAAAGAAAGTATCCCCGACACTGCAAGGGTCCTCGGCAGAATGTTTGACGGCATCGAATACAGAGGCTTCGGTCAGGAAATCGTTGAAGAACTCTCCGCGTTTGCAGGCGTTCCTGTATGGAACGGTCTTACAAACGAATTTCATCCCACACAGATCCTTGCCGATTTTCTCACAATAAAAGAACATTTCGGCACACTTTCCGGGAAAAAACTCGTATATATGGGAGATGCCCGTTATAATATGGGAAATTCCCTTATGGTAGGATGTGCGAAGATGGGTATGAATTTTGTTGCCTGCGCTCCGAAAAAATATTTCCCCGACAAGGCTCTTGTCGATCAATGTCTTGAGATCGCAAAAGAAACAGGCGCTGTGCTTGAGTTTATCGAAGATCCCGAAAAGGCAGTAGCCGGCGCTCATGTTATATATACAGATGTATGGGTATCTATGGGAGAACCTTCGGAAGTTTGGAAGGAAAGAATTGAGGATCTTACTCCTTACCGTGTTACCAAAAAGCTTATGGATACGGCAGGCGACAAATGCCGCTTTATGCATTGTCTTCCCGCTTTCCACGATCTTAAGACCGAAACAGGCTCCGAAATCTACAAGCAGTTTGGAATTGACTGTATGGAAGTTACCGACGAAGTGTTTGAAAGTACAGCATCTATCGTATTTGACGAAGCCGAAAACCGTATGCATACAATAAAGGCGGTTATGGCGGCAAGTCTTGCGGATGAATTGCCTTTATAGATTATTATTGGGAGGGTTTGACCCTCCCAAAGGTTTTTTTAATTTTTAAATATTAGACGATATAAATTGACAATTACAAGTTTTTGTACTATAATATATGCGAGAAAGTATTTGTTTCGGAAAGGACAGTCTATGCCAAAGAAAAAGGAAACCGCGCCTCTCAGCTGGGAATATGAGCTTAAATACGAAGGCAGGACCGTCTGCGGTGTAGATGAGGCGGGAAGAGGCCCTCTTGTCGGCAGAGTTTATGCCGCCGCAGTTATCATTCCGCATACCCTTTGGGATCATCCGACGGTTAAGGCTCTTAACGATTCAAAAAAGCTTTCCGAAAAAAAGCGTTTTCTTCTTGCTGACGAAATAAAAGCTTTGGGTATCCCTTATTGCGTAGCTTTTTCGGAGGTAGAAGAAATAGAACGGATAAATATACTTGAAGCTTCGCTTCTCGCTATGCGCCGGGCAATTGACGGTCTTCCGAAAAAGGCTGATGTTGCTCTTATCGACGGAAATGTAGAAAGAGATTTTCAGTTAGAAGCCCACGCGATCGTCGGAGGAGACGGACTTTCCCCTTCGATTGCCGCCGCATCCATTCTCGCAAAAACCGAAAGGGACAGATATTGCCTTGATTTCCTTGACAAAACTTATCCCGAATACGGTTTTGCTGCCCATAAAGGCTACGGCACAAAAGCGCATTACGAAGCGCTCACAAAATACGGTCCCTGTCCCGAACACCGTTTAAGCTTTTTGAAAAAATTCTATGCAAGATAATATGCAAAGAAAAAAACTCGGATATCTCGGCGAGGATATGGCAAGAGAGTTTCTTGAAAACTCGGGATATAAGATAATATGCAAAAACTATACCGTGCGCGGCGGAGAAATAGATATTATCGCAAAAGACGGCAACACCCTTGTCTTTGCCGAAGTAAAAACAAGAAAAAACGACTTGTTCGGAAAGGCTTCCGAGGCGGTGAATTCTAAAAAAATATCGCATATGTGTACCGCCGCAAGAAGATTTATTCACGAACACAAAGAATTGAAATATTCCTCCGTAAGATTTGATGTTTTAGAAGTTTATACACAAAAGGCGGTTATAAATCATATTGTTAATATAGACATCAACTGATACGGAGTGAAATATATTGAAGCATTTTGATTTGCATTGCGATACTCCCTTTAGAATGTATCGGGAAAAGCTTCCTTTTGAAAGCACCTTTTTGGACACTCCCGTCTCATCGCTTTGCGAATTTGACGACGCGGCGCAGATTTGTGCTGTGTGGTCGGACAAAAATAAAAGCTCTCAAGAAAATTATGATGAGTTTTTTGAAATATGCGATAACTTTTTTAATGAGATAGAAAAAAACAGTGATAAGGCCTCTCTTTGCAAATACAAAGAAGAGCTTGATACCGAAAAGGTAAAGCTTATTCTCGGAGTTGAAGGTTCTTCGCTTTTATGCGACGATATAACAAGACTTAAAACGCTTTATGATAAAGGAATGCGTGTGCTTACACTTATGTGGGCAGGAGAAATATCTGCCGGCGGCGGACACGATACCGAAAAAGGGCTTACCGAATTCGGAAAAGAAGCCGTAAAAGAGTGTGAAAAGCTCGGCATCATTATTGATGTTTCGCATATGTCACAAAAATCTTTTTGGGATACTGTAGCGCATACAACCCGCCCTTTCATCGCATCACATTCAAATTCATCTCACATCTGCCCTCACACAAGAAACCTCGGCGACATCCAGTTTAGGACAATCTGTGAAAGGGGCGGTCTTGTAGGGTTAAATCTTTATCCTCCTTTCATTTCTCCCATATTCAAAACAAAATTTGATGAGGAGGAATGTTTGAACCATCTTGTAAAACATATTTTGCATTTTCTGTCGCTCGGCGGTGAAAAGGCTCTTTGCCTTGGCGCTGACAGAGACGGTTTTGATACTCTTTCAGGGTATTCAAATCTTAAATATATCGGAAAACTTTACGAAAAACTCACCGCTTGCGGTGTTAAAGATAAAATTATAAAAGACATTTTCTTCGGCAATGCGAATGAATTCTTTAAAACGCATCTGCCGTCGGAGAAAGGAATATAAAAATGAATTATTTCAGCACAAGAGACACAGAAAGAAAAATTGCAAAAACTTCTGCCGAAGCAATAAAGCAGGGTATTGCCGAAGACGGCGGCCTTTTTATGCCCGAGTCTATTCCTGC
The DNA here is from genome assembly GCA_015064485.1 of Oscillospiraceae bacterium. Lineage (GTDB taxonomy): Bacteria > Bacillota > Clostridia > Oscillospirales > CAG-382 > UMGS1052. The sequence goes on from SVSD01000001.1 coordinate 288,530, forward strand.
GCTTGACGAAAAGGAAATAAAAGATTTAATTGAGCTTTCCTACAACGAGCGCGCGGCTCATATCCTTTCAAAATTCCTCTCGGATTACAGCTACGATGAGCTTCTCTCGTTTGCAAATGCCGCATATTCCGAAGATAAATTTCAAGGCGGTGCGACAGATATCTCCGCCCTCGGAGATACTCACAGAGTCCTTGAACTCTGGCATGGTCCTACCTGCGCTTTCAAGGATATGGCTTTACAGATAATGCCCCGCCTTCTTTCCGCAGCACTTGTAAAGACCGGCGAAAAGCGCCTTTCCTATATCCTTGTTGCGACCTCCGGTGATACGGGCAAAGCCGCTCTTGAGGGTTACAAGGATGTTGACGGAATAAAGATTCAGGTATTTTATCCCGAAGACGGCGTTTCGGATATGCAGAAACTCCAGATGGCGTCCCAGGCAGGAGAAAATGTAAATGTTACAGCCATCAAGGGTAATTTCGACGATGCGCAAAACGGCGTAAAGAAGATATTCTCCGACAGGGCGGTAGCCGAGATGCTCGATAAAAACGGCATCTTCCTTTCGAGTGCAAACTCTATAAACTGGGGAAGACTTGTACCTCAGATCGTTTATTATGTATCCGCATATTGTGACCTTGTAAAAGAAGGCGATATAAAATACGGCGATATCATTGATATCACAGTTCCTACAGGAAACTTCGGCAACATTTTTGCCGCATATATCGCGAAGCTTATGGGGCTTCCTTTCGGCAAGCTCATATGTGCTTCCAACTGCAACAACATTCTTACGGATTTTATAAACACAGGGGTTTACGACCGCAACCGTGAATTTTTCACAACAATCTCTCCCTCGATGGATATTCTCATTTCCTCAAATCTCGAAAGACTTCTTTATCTCATCGCAGGTCCTGAGCGCTGTGCAAAATATATGAAGTCCTTGGCTTGTGACGGAAGATATGAAGTTGAAGAAGATGTTATTGCAAAAATAAAGGAAAGCTTCACAGCCGACTACTGCTCGGAAGAAAATACAGCAATAACAATAAAAGAAACTTTCGAAAAGTATTCTTATCTTATCGACACACATACAGCTTGCGCTCTTTACGCTTCCATTAATGCAGAAAAGAAAAATGCTGACGAAGGCAGAAATGTAAAAATCCTTACCGCTTCGACAGCATCTCCCTATAAATTTGCCGCAGATGTTTTGCGTTCGCTCGGAAAAGAGCCTGATTCCGCAAGTTTTGAAGTTATTTTTGAGCTTTCAAAACTTACAGAAACAGAAATCCCCGCCCCCCTTGCAGCTCTCCGTGACGCCAAAGTGCGCTTTACAGAATCGGTCGGAAATTCCTCCGAGGATATGCTTTCCGCGGCTCTTTCATTTGTCGGCGTAAAAGCTTAAGTTAAATTGCTTTTTGCCTTAAAAGTTGCACATACCGTATCTGTGCAGGCTGTCGCATAGCTCGGCCCTACACTTATACGGGATGCAGTGCAGTAAGCATCCCCGTCATGATATATGCAATTTTTCACATTGCAGGATATTCCTCTGATATGATCCGGAATATCGTTATCGCCGAGGAGTGAATTGTCAAAAAGTCCGCCCATAAAGACCCTCCTTTATATGAAATATCTTTCATATATTGTCCTCAAAATCAAAGGTTTTATACCGTGAAAGGAACAGAATATTGCTTTATACTATATCAGACCCGCACCTGTCTTTTTCCACGGACAAGCCGATGGATATTTTCGGGAGCCGTTGGGACAACCACGCACAAAAATTTGAAGCCGAATGGAAAAATACGGTAAAAGACGGCGATACCGTCATAATTCCCGGAGATATTTCCTGGGGTTCAAGCTTCGAAGAAGCGCTGATCGATCTTGAATTTATAAACGCTCTTCCCGGCAGGAAGATAATCGGTAAAGGCAACCACGATTACTGGTGGGCAACAATGAATAAGCTTTCTAATTTTAAAAACGAAAAAAAGCTTCATACTATCGATTTTCTTTTCAACAACGCATATGCCGTTGAAAATAAAATAATATGCGGAACGCGGGGATGGGTAAACGAGTTCGGCGTTAAAAGCGAAGACGAAAGAATAATAAAAAGAGAAGCCCAAAGGCTTGAGCTTTCTCTAAAGGAAGGTCTTAAGTTAAAAGAAGAGTTTCCCGACAACGAAATCGTTGTATTTTTACATTATCCGCCTCTTTTCGGCGAATTTATGAATTATGATATTATAGATATTTTATACCGATACGATATAAAAAATGTATATTTCGGCCATCTTCACGGCGTAAAACAAGAACAGCTTGACGACGAATATCTCGGAATCCGTCTTCATCTTGTTTCCTGTGATTATGTAAATTTCGTTCCGGTACGGGTCGAATGATGGTAAAAACCCACAAAAAACTTACAAATTTGACTTTTTGTATTATATTAAAGGTTGAATTTTGAAAATATTTTTGCCAAACACTTGACATATTCTGTAAATTAAGTAGAATATATTAGATAAAGTATGTAACTTTATCTCTTTAATTTTGTTATTTATTATATTTTTGCCGCAGTTTTCTGTGGCTTTTGGACGGCAAGGCAGAAGCCATCTGCTTTATCGCCAAAGAAAGGAATGGTCATAAAATGAATCTGAAGAATGTTCAGGAAATCGAAAAGAACAAAATCGAGCTTACTGTCGTTATCGACAGAGCCGCTTTCGAAGCAGCAGTAGCCGGCGTGTTCAAGAAAAATGTTAAGAAAATCACAGTTCCCGGCTTCCGTAAGGGTAAGGCTACCCGTGGAATTATCGAAAAGTTCTACGGCAAGGGCGTATTCTACGAAGATGCTTTGAACGAACTCCTCCCCGATGCTATCAACGCTGCAGTTGCAGAATCGGGTTATACACCTGTTGAAACTCCCGCAGTTACAGACGCAGACTTTGAAGCTGAAGAAGGCATCGTTGTAAAGGCTGTCTTTACAAGACGCCCTGATGTTAAACTCGGCGAATACAAGGGTTATGAAGTTACAAAGTATACTGTAAAGACAACAGATGCTGATGTTGAAGCTGAACTTGAAAATGTTCAGAAGCGCTATGCGCGCACAATTAATGTTGAAGACAGAGCGGTACAGGACGGCGACATCGCTGACATCAACTACGAAGGCTTTGTTGACGGCACAGCATTTGAAGGCGGCAAGTCCGAAGGTCACAAGCTCAAGATCGGTTCCGGCCAGTTCATCCCCGGCTTCGAAGAACAGATCATCGGCCATAAGGCAGGCGAAGAATTCGATATTACAGTTAAGTTCCCCGAAGATTACCACGCAGAAGAGCTTGCGGGCAAGGAAACTGTATTCAAGATCAAGCTCAATGCTATCGAAATGGAAGAACTTCCTCTTCTTGATGATGAATTTGCAAAGGATGCTTCCGATTTTGACACAATCGCTGAATATAAAGCGGATATAAAGGCTAAAATCGAAAAGAGAAATGCTGATGAAGCTGATATGAGAGTCGGCGAAGACCTCGCAGAAAAGCTTTGCGGTGCAATTGAAGCTGATATTCCCGATGTTATGTACGAAAGAGAAACAGATCTTCTCGTTCGCGAACACGATATGAACCTCCGTCAGCAGGGCCTCAGCCTTGAAATGCTTATGCAGTACACAGGCATGAAGATGGAAGATATCCGTGCAAGATATGCTCTTATGGCAGTTGCGAATGTTAAAAAGCAGCTCGCGCTTTCCGAAATCGTAAAAGCTGAAAAGATCGAAGCTGACGATGCCGCTGTTGAAGCAAGATTTGAAGAACTTGCAGTTCAGTTCGGTATGAAGGTTGAAGATGTTAAGGCAAGAATCGATATCGAAGACATAAAGAGCGAAGTTGAAACACTCAAGGCTTTTGAAGTTGTTAAGAACTCCGCAAAGGTAACAGAAAAGTCTGTTACAAGAGAAGAACTCGAAGCCATTCTCAACCCCCAGGCTCCCGCTGAAGAAAAGGAAGAAAAGCCCAAGAAGAAGACAACAACAAGAAAGACCACAACAAAAAAGGCTGATACTGAAAAGAAAGCAGCTACAGACGCTGAAAAGGAAGCAGAAGCTCCCAAGAAAAAGACTACCAGAAAGTCTACAAAAAAGGCTGACGCTGAATAATATTTAAAGGTCTACCTTAAAAAAGTACATCCGTCAAATGCGAAGCCTTAAAGGTTTCGCATTTGCTGTTTGATAAATAAAATAAGTCAAAATATTACAAAAAAACTCTTTTTGTCAGTATCTTATTTACATTTTTGAAAAATTTACCGTGAAAGGATGATTTTAATGGCACTCGTACCAATGGTAGTTGAACAGGAAGGACGCGGCGAGCGTTCTTATGACATTTATTCAAGACTTTTAAACGACAGAATTATTTTCCTTGCCGACGAAGTAAATGATGTTACAGCATCCCTTGTTGTGGCGCAGCTTCTTTATCTTGAAGCAAAGGATCCCGAAAAGGATATCTGCCTTTATATCAACAGTCCCGGCGGCTCTATCACAGCAGGTATGGCGATCTACGATACAATGAATTTCATCAAATGCGATGTTTCTACGATCTGTATCGGTATGGCGGCAAGTATGGGCGCATTCCTTCTTTCCGCAGGCGCAAAGGGAAAGCGTCTTGCGCTTCCCAACAGCGAAATTATGATACATCAGCCCCTTGGCGGTATGCAGGGTCAGGCTTCTGATATCAAGATACACGCAGAACGCATCATAAAAATGCGCGAAACTTTAAACGGAATTCTTGCCGCAAACACAGGAAAGCCTCTTGAAGTTATCGAAAAGGATACAGACAGAGATAACTTTATGTCGGCTCAGGAAGCCCTTGAATACGGCCTCATCGACAAGGTTATCGAAAAAAGATAAACCCGGAAGGTAATTTATAAATGAACGACGAAAAAAACCTTTATCGCTGTTCGTTCTGCGGGAAAGAGATGCCCGATCCCTCGAAAATCGTGCTCGGTCCCGACGGAACAAATATCTGTTTTAACTGCATAATGATATGCAATTCCATACTTGATGAATACAATATGGTAAATTCGCCAAAAACGGGCAGCGAAAAAGAAGAACTTAAACTCGAAAACCTCCCCAAGCCCAAGGAGCTCAAAGAAGAGCTTGACAGATATGTTATCGGTCAGGACGACGCAAAGGTCGCTTTGTGCGTTGCGGTGTATAACCATTATAAAAGAATTCTCCAACCCTGCGACGGGGATGATGTGGAAATTCAGAAAAGCAATGTTCTTATGCTCGGCCCGACGGGCGTCGGAAAAACTCTCCTTGCGCAAACACTTGCAAAGATGCTCAATGTTCCGTTTGCAATCGCAGACGCCACAACTCTTACCGAGGCGGGATATGTCGGCGAGGATGTTGAAAATATCCTTTTAAGACTTATTCAGGCGGCGGATTTTGATGTTGAAAGAGCGGAAAAGGGTATCATTTATGTGGATGAAATCGACAAAATTTCCCGCAGAAGCGAAAACCGTTCAATAACCCGCGATGTTTCGGGCGAGGGTGTTCAGCAGGCTCTTTTGAAGATTCTTGAAGGTACTGTTTCAAATGTTCCCCCGCAGGGCGGAAGAAAGCATCCGAATCAGGAATTTATCGAAATCAACACATCAAATATCCTCTTTATATGCGGCGGTGCCTTTGACGGAATCGAAGATATAATCTCCGAAAGAACAAAGGGTACGCAGTCAATAGGATATGGCGCTTCTGTTCTCACCGCAAAAGAAAAGGAAAACGAGTCGATAATTTCAAAAATTCAGGCAAGAGATCTTGTCAAATACGGCATAATCCCCGAGCTTGTGGGCAGAATGCCTGTCATTGTCGGTCTTAATAGCCTTGATAAAGACGCGCTGAAGCGTATTCTTGTCGAGCCGAAAAACTCCCTTACAAAGCAGTATCAAAAGCTTTTCCGTATGGACGGAATTGAACTTTCGTTTGACGACGAAGCACTTGAAGCGATCGCATCCCTTGCAAAAGAAAGAAAAACAGGTGCCCGCGGTCTTCGCGCCATAACGGAGGAAATTATGACAAAGCTTATGTTTGAAGCTCCGTCGGATACCGAAACAAAGAGTATTGTTATAACAAAAGAGCATATTTTAAATGCTCAGGAAGCGTAATGCTTTAATTTTTATGAAAATCCACCCATACGGGGGGATTTTCTTGACTTTATCCGAAATGGAATATGTTCGTAGGGCGGGAGTTTACTCCCGCCGTTTATTATTTTATTGTTTTGATTCTTGGAAATTGCATTTCAAAAATTTCTTGCTTTGAATTATTGAAGAGGAGGCTATCGCGCCCCCTCTTCACTCCCACTCCTACCCCCTTGCCCCCTATCAAGGGGGAATTATTGCTGGAAAAGATAGCTGCCAATCAGCAGTTTACAAAAAAAGCATCGGCGTCATCACTATTTTATATCACCAATTATCTTCGTATAAGGAACAATCGGCATCAGTTTTTTGATTTTATCAGATTATAATGCTTAATCGTTACAGGAAAGTTTGACTTTAAGGAATGTTTTTGCTTGCCCGAAGTTTTTCTTCCTATAGCGCTTGAGCGTTCCAAACAGAGAAAATTAAAAACCCTTGATGTCGGAACTTGTTTTGATGACATTGCGGGTGATGTTAATAGTGATGACATTGATGGATAGT
>SVSD01000028.1 GCA_015064485.1 Oscillospiraceae bacterium
CCTCCCTCTGACGAGGGAGGTGGATTTTTGCGAAGCAAAAAGACGGAGGGAGAGAGTAAAAAAGCATTAAATTAAAGGTTTTTCTCTCCCTCAGTCACCTTACGGTGACAGCTCCCTCGTCAGAGGGGGCCAAGATTTGTACTATCAATTAACTCACAAGTAAAAGGAAAATCTGTTTTTTTACAGCCTCTTTTATCTGTGCAAATTGTTTATTATTCGACTTCTATTAATCCGTATTTTTTTGCGATACTTTGGGCATAGCTATCGGGTTTTGCTTTTCCTTTTCGAACAGCATAGCTTCGACGATCACCGTATGCTTCGGTATGCAGATAAGCTATCCTTTCTCCGCATGTTGCAATTTTGGGCTGTTTCTCGCAAAGCTCATGATGATGAGTGACAAAGACACATTTTCCGCCAATGTTACAAAGTTCACTGATAAAGTTTGCCGCTATCGGTAAGGCTTCAGTAGCAGAAGTTGAAGTAAAGGCTTCGTCAATAAGCGCCAAACTGTTATGTGTGAATTTTTTTAGGATCTTCGACAGGGAAATACATTCTTTCTCAAATCGCCCGACCGGATCAGAGTTTTCTTGTTCCTCAACGGATATTTTGAATATAGCGTCACATATCGGTAGTGTTGCTTCCTTTGCGGGAATTGGCATACCGAGCTGAAAATAATACTGAGCGGCGGCAAGAGAATTGATAAATACTGTTTTTCCTCCGCTATTGGGACCTGTGAGAATATAACAGCAAACGCTGTTTTCAAGACACACTGTATTTGGTACGATATCATTTTTATTTTTTATGCGGCATAGTGAATTATCATATAATGAAACAACCTTAAGAGCTCTATCCCGGCTGATAGTGGGAAAGCACAAAGGAATATTTTTATTCTTAAAACCTTTTATACGCTTTACCGCTTCAAGTACAAATTCCAAAGAGTCAAAATATTCAAAATATTTTGCAAGTGCTTCTTTAATATAGTTTAGCATACGGTTACTGCAATGATGAAGTCCGCTACAGAGTACTTTTTCCATAGCTTTCAGAAAAGAATAGTTTACTCGCTGGCTTTCTTCAAAATCGAGTTTTTTATCAATTACAGTGATCGGAGCTATACAGTGAAATCCGTCTTTTTCAAAGTCTAATCTTATTATTCTGTCAAGCAGATCGCCTGATTTGAATTTTTCTTTGTTCAGAGAAATAATACCGGCTTCTTGGGGTTGATACAGTGCGTTGAGATTAACACCGATCGTCACACTGTTCACGGAGCGAAGTTTATCGGCATTTTTCTCATAATAACGCTCAAGGCGTTTGTATTCATCTGATTCAATATCGCGTTTTACAAGTTTGTAGAGATACTTTAGCGATTCGGCTGTAATAATGTCTTTAATAGAGAAAAGCTTTTCATAAACAAATCTGACAAGCTCAATATAAACAGTTGGATATAAAAAGCTGTGAAGTTTTTCCTCGGTGTTTGTTGCTTGCCTGTATTTCATAAGCGGGGCGTATTCGGTAAGTTTTTCCGAGAGTGAGAACAAAAAATCCTCGAGATCATTGATTTTTAATATGTCGGAAAACAATGTTTGCCTGTGCAGTAAGGTCTTCTCATCGGTACTGATATATCTTTGGGCACGCTCAAAGAATATATCTTTGGAAAGAATCTCCGATTGAGGATCAAAATCAAGCATCATTTGATCGCTTTTAGTTAAAAACATAAAGTCCATAATACCTCCAACGACATAGAAACTGGTATTGAGATGATTTTTAAAATTACTACACACGTGCTGTGGAATATGGTATATGCTCTTGCGGAAATATTACAAGACTGCCATATTGGAAAAAACATTATCAGAAAAACAGAAAAAACGATAAGTGAAGGCAACCCAACCATGGCGAAAAATATGTTACTTCGAACTAAAAACAACCCGAGAAGACACAACCATATTGGCAGCATCGGCTTTAGAAGCAGTCTTTTGGATATCAGTATATAATATACGTTACCGTGTGATAGCAACTCGGTATATTTGTAATACTCTTTTCCGTAAAGCTTAAGATTATCACTCATAGTCTGATATTGATATAAGGCTCAAGCATCGCAGAAATGTTCTTGAATTTTTCTGCTTCCCGAATAATGTCGTATTCCTTTCGTTCCATGTTTTTCAGCGTAAGAGCTGCTTGATTATCTCCGCTGTTCAGTGAAACATTGTTCGATTTTTCAACCATTCCTTTGAGGAAAATCGATGTGTGAGTAAATGAACCCTTTTGCATAAATGTTATAAAATCAATTGCCAAATTTGCAGCTTTCTCTAAATGGTCTAATGACCTCTCAACATTACCCAAAGATGCGTAATGACGTGCGCTTGCTTCATGAAATGCAGACAGTCCCGCACTGTAAAATCCGAAATCTCCGTCTTCAAACAATAACTCCAAAAGAGCAATCTTTTTATCTCGCAAGATCGTCACTTCCTCAAGCGAATATAAATCTTCCCCAGTGTCAAGTTTACAGTTTGATTCAAAACGTTTTAGAAGAAGGTCAAGGAGAATTTGTTTAACTCTCTGCTTGGCATCTTTTTGTTTTGTGCCACTATATATGTTTGAAAATAAAAACTCTTGGCTCATTACAATGATCGGCATCTTGCCGGCAAGCTCCTCTGCTTTGTGAATTTCGCCTTTTTCGGCGTAATAAGTGCAAAGATTCGAAACAGCGGCGTGGCGTATAAAATCATCTGTACATCCGTCCAATATTCTTTTGCAGTATTCAGCACATTGGTTTGCGATCGAGTCCTTTTTTTGCTGGTCTGTTTCGATGAATTTACAAAGTCTGTTTCCACAAAGTGAAAGATGCATCATAATAGAGTAGTCAGTCGGAAACTTCGTAATACCTTCCAGTAAGAGTTCCCAACCTTCCTTAAGGTAGCCTTTTCTTGACAACTCATAGTATCGGTGTAAAATGTCCTGTTTCTCTTTTTCTGATTTTGGCAGGTTTATACTCAATAACTGATCCGCGGATATCTGAAAAAAATTACATAATGCCGGAATTTGGGAAATGTCGGGGGATGTTCTGTTGCACTCCCATTGCGAAACTGCTTTGGAGGTAATTCCGAGATGTGAAGCAAGTTCTTCTTGTGTAAGATTCCTTGCAATTCGTAATTTTTTAATCGTTGCACCTATAGACATACTAACCTCCGAAAATTATTATCCTATATAAATTATACAATGTTTTGCATTTGAGCTGAAGAACCTGTATGCACAGTAAAAGTATAGTTTTGCTATACCTTGTGAGTAAACTATATCATAAAATTGTGAAATAGTCTATAATAAAGTACCTGTGTCTGTGAGCAAGGTATTTATCAAGAAAAGAGGACGAAGAATACACAGATTCTTCGTCCTACGGATTGTTTGTGGAAATTATGTGTTGTAAAAAAACAGAACACGGCTTATATTGAAATAAATTATTTATTCTTAAGCTTGCTCTGTGCTTTAAGGCGGGAGGCGGTATCAAGGATACGCTTGCGGAGACGGAGAGACTTGGGGGTTACCTCCATCAGCTCGTCATCTGCAATAAACTCGATTGCTTCCTCAAGAGACATGATCTTCGGGGGCACGAGACGGAGAGCTTCATCCGCACCGGTAGAGCGGATGGCGGTAAGCTGCTTCTTTTTGCAGACGTTAACGGCAATGTCGCCTACCTTGGGTGACTCACCTACTATCATACCCTCATAAACAG
>SVSD01000005.1 GCA_015064485.1 Oscillospiraceae bacterium
ATTCCGTAATATTTATCTTGAAGGACCGCCACAACATAAAGATAAAAGCAAATTTATCACACAGATTATTGCGATAATTGAATAAAAAAGAATGAGCCTCTAAGGATTTACTGTCATATTTATTGGATTTTAAACACACATTTTGTATCTACGGGATACCTATGTGTGTTTTTTGTTTTCTTCGCTCTTTTTTCCTTTGCTTTTTCAATTCTGATAATTTGCCAAAACTTTGGGCAATATATAATCACAAAAAGAAAGTGTGGTGATTTATTTGACAAAAAAGAATTACGAGTTCAGTCCTGTACTTTATATGGTTGAAAGATGTTATGGAAAAAACACTGTAAAACAACTCATAACAGAAAGTATAGCAAAGGAAAATAACGGAAATTACGAGCCTTTGTTGACAACAAGAGCAAGCGTAATGTATAATATAGATGGGTCGGTTGAGGAGGACATGAATGCAAACCGATAAAACAAGGATAGCATTTGCCTATCTTCGACTATCAAGAGAAGAAAGCAAAAACGGCTCTGAATCGTCGAGTATTCAGAACCAGAGAGTGATTATTCAGGATTTTTGCGAAAGAAACGGAATTACGCTTGTAAGAGAGTTTGTTGACGACGGCTGGTCGGGCGGAAGCTTTGAAAGACCTGCGTTTCAGGAAATGATTTCGCAGCTAAAGAAGGGGCTTGCCAACACCGTTGTCACAAAGGACTTGTCCCGATTCGGGAGAGAAATGAACGGAGCCAGCGACTACGCCGAGCAGATTTTGCCCGAAATGGGAGTTCAGCTTGTAACGGTTGTTGACAACTTCAACACAGAAGATGCATTCGTTTATGCACCGTTTATGTACGCAATGAACGATGTTTATATCCGTGACGGCTCAAAGAAAATCAAAGAGGTTCTCAAAAACAAGCGTGAGCATGGTCAATACTGTGCTTGTCCGCCATACGGCTACAAAAAGAGTGATGCGGACAAAAACAAGCTTGTTCCCGACGAGATAACAGCTCCTGTTGTTAAGCGTATTTTTTCGGCTGCGGCAAGTGGTGATTCATCAAGGAAAATCGCTATGGACTTGAACCGTGACGATGTAATACCACCGCTAAAGTACAGAGTTTTATACCGTGATGACTTCAGCGAAGCGGGTGCGGCAAGAGCATCTGACTTGTGGAATTACACTACCGTTAAGCGAATACTGAAAAATCCCGTCTATCTCGGTCACACAATTCTTGGAAAAACGAAAAAGGTCAGCCTTAAATCTAAAAAGAAGATGGCAGTTCCAAAAAAGGAATGGGCGATAACCGAGAGCACTCACGAGCCGCTTGTTTCCGAAGCTATTTTTGAGCAGGCAAAAATCAATATGGGAAAAGGCACTATGATGCACGAAAGCTATGACAATGTGCGAAAGAGTATTTTCTCAGGAATTGTCTACTGCAAGAAGTGTGAACACGCTCTCTGCTCGGCGGGAACGGTATATAAAGGAGAGCGAGAGAAGTACTGGTATCTTTCCTGTATCAACAAGCGAAAGGACATCACAGAGCCTTGCAGCGGCACACGAATACGATATGCCGATTTGCTTGAAGTGGTACGGCGTGACCTCAATGAACTATTGGCACTTTCCGATGAAGAAGTGAACGAAATCGCAAGCGAGCTTATAAGGCGTGAAAATGCGAAAAGCGGAGTTGTCAATTCTGCGGTGCAAAAGCGAAAGCTGAACGAACGGCTTGACACTATAAACAGAATTATAACAAAGCTTTACACAGATAACGCTGAGGGCAGACTTTCGGACGAGAGGCTTTTTACAATGGTAAGCGAACACGAAAAGGAAGCCGCACAGATAAAAGCAACTCTCGCTCAGGCACAGGAAGCAAATCACGAGGAGAGAATAAAGCAAAGCTTTGACAAATTCTTTTCAGCGGCAAAGCGGTATTCAAACATTGAAACTCTTGACAGAGAAACTCTTACAACCTTTATTGAAAAAATTGAAATCGGCGAAAAGATACTTCCGCCGGGAACGAAAATGGTAACACACAGAAACCAAAGCTATTCGCAGGAAATAAAAATCTATTACAAATTTATAGGAAACATTGCCGATGAAGAACAAAGACAAATCGGCTGAAAACACTATTTTAATATGGGACGGGAACACCCACAGAAGTTGGTGTAAACCTCAAGGAAGGTTATAACGGTGATCTTACCTCTAAGCAGGCAGGTTCTGTAGGCGGCCAGATGGTTAAGAAGATGGTTCAGGCTTACGAAAATTCCATCAAATAACACCCAAAGTTCAGAAATAGTAGCCTGCACTAAATAGTGTAGGCAAAAAAGAAGCTGTCATTCCGAGAAAGATAAGGAAAACCTTTTCATTTCGGAATGACAGTATTTTTATTTATTATTAAAAACTTTTTCCGCAAAGCGGACAGTTTCCATAGCGTCTTTAGCGTATTTATCAGCACCGATATTTTTTGCGTATTCCTCGGTCAAAACAGCTCCTCCCACAACAACTAAGGTTTTGGGCGACTTTGTTTTTATGAGTTTTATTGTTTCTTCCATCGCCGGCACTGTTGTTGTCATAAGAGCGCTGAGTCCGACAAGCGGAGCATCAAGACGAATAACTTCCTCAAGAATTGCCTCGGGTGCCACATCCTTTCCGAGGTCATGAACATCAAACCCGTAGTTTTCAAGCAGAAGCTTTACGATATTTTTACCTATATCGTGAATATCCCCTTGTACCGTGGCAATAACAAACGGACATTTTTTTGATGAACTATTGTCAGATTTAATTTTGCTTTTAATACATTCAAAAGAAGCCTTTGCCGCTTCAGCCGACATTAAAAGCTGCGGAAGATACATAGTTTTGTTTTCGTATCCCCTGCCGACTATGTCAAGTGCAGGTATTATATCGCAATTCACAAGATCAAGCGGAACACAGCTATCCAAAAGTTCTGATGTCAAGCGATAAGCATCATCTTTTATACCTTTGACTATTGCGAATTTTAACGGCGAAATATTCGAATCAATCTTATTTTGAACTTCGTTTTTCACATCAGTAACTGTAGTTTTTTCGGGAAGCGTTGATATAAAATCTATATATTCCCCGCAGTTTTCGTCAAGTCCTCGCAAAGCTTTATACGAATGATATACTTTCATCATATCTTCGGAATGTGGATTCATAATTGCCGCGGAAAGACCGTTTTCAAGCGCCATTGCAAAAAATGTACTGTTTATTACATCACGGTTCGGAAGTCCGAACGAGACATTGGAAACACCGAGAGATGTATGGCAGCCAAGAACATCTTTTATATATTTTAAAGCGTCAAGCGTAACTTTCGGTGAGTTGGAATTTGCACTTACGGTCATTGTCAAAGTGTCAAAAACTATGTCATTTTTTGATATACCGTAATTTTTTGCCGTTTCTATTATTCTTTTTGCGATTTCAATTCTGCCTTTTGCGGTTTCGGGAATTCCGTTTTCATCAAGAGTAAGAGCTATAACTACACCGCCGTATTTTTTAACGAGAGGGAAAATAGCATTCATACTTTCTTCTTTTCCGTTTACGGAATTTATCAAAGCCTTGCCGTTATAACAGCGAAGAGCTTTTTCCATTGCTGTATACGATGATGTATCAATCTGCAAAGGAAGAGCTGATACTGCTTGTAGTTCCTTTATGACGCAGTTAAGCATCTCTTCTTCATTAATATCGGGTATCCCGACATTTACATCAAGAATATCAACGCCTTTTTCTTCCTGAGAAATACCTTCGTTGAGAATATACGAAATGTCTTTTTCAATTAGTGCTTGTTTAAATCTTTTTTTGCCTGTTGGATTTATCCGTTCGCCAATAAGAACAGGTTTTTTATCAAATACAACCGTATTTGCATACGAAGAAACAACAGTTGTATTTTTGTTTCTTATTTCCATTGGCACAACATCCGCAAGAGATTTTGAAAGTGAAGATATGTATTCCGGGGTTGTGCCGCAGCATCCGCCGGCAATCCGCACACCCGACAAAACCATATCTTTCATTACCAATGAGAACTCTTCCGGCGAAATATCATATACGCTTTTTCCGCCAACACTTTTCGGAAGTCCTGCATTCGGTTTTACGAGAACGGGAACAGAAGAACATTCAACCATTCTTTTTACTGTATCAAAAAGCTTATCAGGTCCCAGAGAACAGTTAGCACCAACAGCATCAGCCCCCATACCCTCAAGCATTGCAATCATCACTTCAGGAGAAGCTCCCGTCATAAGCTTGCCGTCTTCTCCGTAGGCATTTGAAACAAATACCGGAAGATCGCACGATTCTTTTACAGCAAGAAGCGCCGCTTTCGTTTCGTAGCTATCTGAAAAAGTTTCAAGAAAAACAATATCAACACCGTACTTAACACCGATTTTTACGGTTTCTGAAAATAGTTTTACAGCATCTTCGAAATCCATATCTCCGTACGGCTTTAAAAGTTTGCCGCAAGGGCCGATATCAAGAGCTATAAATTTCGGATGAGAAGTTTTTGATTCTTCCCTCGCCTCTTTTGCAATTTTTATTGCGCTTGAAATTATTTCCTCAAGCTCGATCTTTGTAAATTTTAAAAGATTTGCACCGAAAGTATTGGTGCTTATAACATTGCTTCCGGCTTCAAAATACGATTTGTGAATATCTTTTATTATGTCCGGATGCGTAATATTCCAGCTTTCGGGATACTGACCGGGTGCAAGTCCCCTTTCCTGCAATAGAGTGCCCATACCGCCATCGAGGAAAAGAATATTCTCTTTTATAAAATCTCGTATGTTCATATTATTTTCCTTTCTTTTTGATACCGACAATCGCAGTTACAGATTTTGACGGTGACATAAGCATACTGTCGCATAAAGTAAGCCCTATATTCTTTTCGCAATTAAGTATTCTGAAAATTTGCTTTTGAAATCCGATCGAAATATCTGAATATCCGGGGCTGAATCTTTGAAGCGGCTTGAAGGAGCTATTATTTTTAAGGTCGTCGCAAAATGTATCGCAAAGACTTTCTATCCTTTCCGATCCTATTGCTTGAAAAGCTAACGCTTTTGCAGGAGAGATACGGCTGTATTTTTCAATCAACCTGTCAATACCGATACCTACAGTTGCGGCAAACACTATAGCTTTTTCACATTCCGCAAGTTTTTTTGCGTATTTTTCACTTTCGAAAAAGATCTCCCCGAGCAAAATCTGTTTCCCCTTTATTATCAAATCAAATTCTGAAAAACAAATTTTATTGGAAACTACTGTTTCTTTTTCGAATATATTTATACATTCGTCCATCAAATCGTTTATCGACGGATCATTATAATCTCCCGAAACTCCCATATACCGCAAAATTTCTCTTTTGTTATACGGTCGGGACGGATATTGTTTTATATATACCATACCGGTTATTTCCCTATTATTGCACTGAGATTATCAAGGATCTTTTTTGCAACATCCGGCTTGTTCATTGAGTAAACATGAACATTTGTAATATTGTTAGCAAAAAGATCGATTATCTGGTCGGTAGCATAAGCAATTCCTGCCTGTTTCATAGCTTCTGCATCATTGCCGAACTTATCAACTATACTCTTAAATCTGTTAGGCATAAAAGAACCCGAAAGCTTGATTGCACGCTCTACCTGGTTTGCGTTTGTAATCGGCATAATGCCGGCTATTACGGGAACGGTTATCCCCTTTTCTCTTATTTTGTAAAGAAAATTGTATAAAAGATTATTGTCAAAAAACATCTGAGTTGTCAGGAAATCACATCCCGCATCTACCTTTTCTTTAAGATACAAAATATCTTCCTTTTGATTTCGGCTTTCGGGATGTACCTCTGGATAACACGCACCGCCGATACAGAAATCTCCGTCGCTTGCCTTCAGTTCTCGTACAAGATCAACAGCGTTTTTATATTGCCATGTATTTCTGTCAGATGCTAAAAGTTCCGGAGTAAGATCGCCTCTTAGCGCAAGTACATTTTTTATCCCCGCACTTTTCATATTTTCAATCTGCTTTTTGACGGTTTCTTTTGTGGAAGAAATGCAGGTAAGATGTGCAATGGTAGATACACTGTATTCCTCTTTTATATTTTTTGCAATATCAAGAGTATATTTGCTGGTTCCTCCGCCGGCACCGTATGTAACGCTCATAAATGCAGGTTTTAATGCGGCAATTTCCTCAGTGGCAATTTTAACGCTTTCAAAAGCAGAATCTGCTTTAGGCGGAAAAACTTCGAAGGAAATCCTTAATTTATCATCGCAAAGCGTTTCAATTATCTTCAATCTATTCACCTTTTTCGTCTTATTTTGTCATTTTTTCCTGTTTCACCTTGTGGTCTATCACATGGCGGGATGCAAGTTCGTTATGAATATCCTCAAGCGAAATACCCATTTCGATCATAAGAACCATAACATGATATGTAAGATCCGCGATTTCATAAATAGTCTCTTTTTTATCGTCAGCTTTACCTGCGATTATAACTTCAGTACATTCTTCTCCGACTTTTTTAAGTATTTTATCAATACCCTTCTCGAAAAGATAGGTTGTATATGAGCCTTCTTTTTTTTCGGTTTTTCTTCCTTCAATAAGCTTCATTAATGATGCAAGAGAAAACTCGCTTCTTTCTTCGCTTTCCCATACAATGTCATTAAAGCAGGAATCTGTTCCTTTATGACACGCAGGACCGTCTTTATCAACAACGATTGTAAGTGCATCCTTGTCACAATCTGCGGTAATAGATACAATATGCTGATAATTTTTCGAGGCTTCGCCTTTAAGCCACAGTTCCTGTCTTGAACGGCTGTAGAAGCAGGTAAGGCCTTTTTCCATCGAAATCTTAAGGCTTTCTCTGTTCATATATGCAAGAGTCAAAACCTTTTTACTTGTTGAGTCAACAACGATTGCAGGAATAAGTCCTTTTTCGTCAAATTTAAGTTCATCTATATTTACCATAAAAAATCTCCTCAAAGTCTTACGGGTATACCGTTTGATTTTAATTCTTCTTTCAAAGCTTTAATTGAAACCTCGCCAAAGTGGAATATCGATGCGGCAAGGCCGGCGTCCACTTTAGGCAAAGTTTTGAAAAGCGTTGTGAAATCACTTATTGATCCTGCTCCTCCGGATGCAATTACAGGAACATTTACAGCATTGCATACCGCATCAAGCATTTCAAGGTCAAATCCACCCTTTACGCCGTCTGTGTCGATGGAATTCAGAACAACCTCGCCTGCTCCGGTTTCAACACATCTTTTTATCCACGAAACAGCTTCCATTCCTGTGTTTTCTCTGCCACCTTTTGCAAAAACTCTGAATACGCCGTCAACTCGCTTGACATCAGCAGAAATAACTACGCATTGATCACCGTAAAGCTTCGCCGCTTCATATATAAGATCGGGGTTTCTTATTGCTCCCGAATTTACGCTTACCTTATCTGCGCCGCATTTTAAAACTCTGTCAAAATCGGAAACCGTATTAATTCCGCCTCCGACGGTAAGGGGGATAAATATCTGACTTGCGACTTTACAAAGAATGTCTGTAAAAAGCTGTCTGCCTTCAGCAGATGCTGTTATATCGTAAAACACAAGTTCGTCGGCACCGTTGTCGCTGTAATATTTTGCGAGTTCAACAGGCGAGGAAACATCAGAAAGGCCGAGGAAATTAACTCCTTTTACTACCCTTCCGTCTTTTACATCGAGGCATGGAATTATTCTTTTTGTTATCATTTTACCACCTCTGCCGCCTCTTTTATGGATATTGCGCCTGTATAATACGCTTTACCTATTATAGCTCCGTAAATACCAAGTTTTGAAAGCTTTTCAATATCCTCAATGCTTGAAACACCGCCGGAAGCTGTGATCTGCATATCGAATTTATATGACAGCTCTTTATAAAGCTCGAGGTTTGTCCCCTGCATTGCACCGTCTTTTGAGATATCAGTACAAATAATAGTTGAAACACCGATATCCTTCATTTTGCGGCAAAAATCAAAACAGGTAAATTCGGATTTTTCTGTCCATCCTTTGATGGCAACATATCCGTCTTTTACATCAACACCTACAGCAATTTTTTCACCGTAAAGAGATACCGCTTCCCTAAGAAAAGACTCATCATTTACAGCCGCTGTACCGAGTATTACTCTGTCAACACCTATTGAAAAATATTTTTCAACAGTTTCAATACTGCGTATTCCTCCGCCGATTTCCGAAAACATCGGTGTCTGTTTTATTATTCTTTCAACAGTTTCAATATTCGGCGTTGTGCCGTCTTTTGCACCCTCAAGGTCAACTATATGAATATGCCGTGCGCCCTGATTATAAAAATCTTTTGCTATTTCTTCAGGATGCTCGCTATATACTGTCATTTTATCGTATTCGCCCTTTAAAAGCCGAACTGCTTTACCTTCATAAAGGTCAATTGCGGGAAAAATATACATTTTATGCCTCCAGTTCGCAAAAAGATCTAAGTATTGAAAGACCGACATTTCCGCTTTTTTCGGGATGGAACTGACAACCGTAAACATTGCCGCTTGAAACTGCAGCTGTAAGATCATATCCGTAATTGGATGTTGCAATAACCGCCTCGCTGCAATCAGAACCGTAATACGAATGAACAAAATAGACATAGTCACCGTCATTCAGATATTTAAAAATCTCAGATTTTTCACCCTTGAAATCCAAAGCATTCCAGCCGATATGCGGAATTTTGTAATCTTTTGGTATAACATCGGAAATAGGCTTTATCTCACCTTTGATAAGGCCAAGCCCCTTATGTTCTCCGTATTCATAACTCTTTTCGAACAAAAGCTGCATACCAAGGCATATTCCGAGTATGGGTTTCCCCTTTTTCGCCTCGTTTTTAACGATATCACCAAGACCTGTGTCCTTGAGCTTCTGAGCGGCGTCACCAAACGCGCCAACACCCGGAAGTATGATCTTCTCGCAAGCTTCGATAACAGCCTTATCGCCCGTCACAACAGCTTCTACGCCAATTGCCGCAAACGAGCTTTTTAGAGAAAACAAATTTCCCACTCCGTAGTCAACTATCGCTATCATCAGATAACTCCTTTTGTAGAAGGAATGTCGTTTATAAACTTTTCATCAATAGATACAGCGGCAGAAAGACTGCGTGCAACAGATTTAAATGCGCCTTCGATAATGTGATGAGAATTTTTACCTGAAAGCTGATTTATGTGCAAAGTAATACCCGCGTTTACAGCAAATGCTCTGAAAAATTCTTCAACAAGCTCGGTATCAAATGTTCCTACCTTTTCGCAAGGGATATCAAGATTGTATGCAAGCATACCTCTTCCCGAAATATCAACAGCCGTAAGTATCAAAGCTTCGTCCATCGGCAAGATCATATTTCCGTATCTTACGATACCTTTTTTATCACCAAGAGCATCAAATATTGCCTTACCGAGAGCAATTGCAATATCTTCGCATGTGTGGTGATCATCAACATATGTGTCGCCTTTACATTTTACTTCAAGGTCAAATCTTGCGTGCTTTGAAAAAAGCACAAGCATATGGTCAAGGAATCCGACTCCTGTAGAGATCTCGCTCTTGCCGATTCCGTCAAGATTGATTTTAATATAAATATCTGTTTCGGCTGTTGTTCTTTTAATTTCCGAAATTCTCATTTTAATCCTCCAATATACTTTCAAGAGAAGTCAAAAGTGTTTTTATCTGATTGCTGTCGCCCACTGTAATTCTGAGATAGTCAGAAATCTTGTCGGTAGCAAAATGACGCACAAGAACACCCTTCTCTTTAAGTTTCTGATATAAAAATCCGCCATCATACGATGGATGCTTTGCAAAAACAAAATTCGTTTTTGACTCAGTAAACACAAATCCTAATCTTTCAAGTTCTTTTTCAAGATATTTTCTGTTTTCGATTATAATATTACAATTCTTTTTTGTATAATCATCATCTTCAAGAACGCCAATCCCCGCCGCCATAGTCATACGGTTGACATTATAGGGGTTTGTAGAATATTTTATTGTATTAAGGTCCTGAATAAGCGCCTTGCATCCGATTCCGAATCCAAGTCTTGCGCCCGCCATTGATCTTGATTTTGAAAATGTCTGTGTAACAAGAAGGTTTTCGTACTTATGTATAAGCGAAACACAGCTTTCAGCTCCGAAATCAACATAAGCTTCATCAATTACTACTATATTATCAGGGTTTGATGCTACTATCTTTTCAATATCCGTAACAGAAAGAGCAATTCCCGTCGGCGCATTTGGGTTTGCGATAAAAATGTTTTTTCCGATACCGATATAATCGTTTATATCGATTGTAAAATCATCTTTTAAGGTTATTTCTTCGTATGGGATCCCATTAATTTCCGCAAAAACTTTATAAAAACCGTAAGTTATATTCGGGAAAACCGCAGGATTATTCTTATCGCAAAATGCCATAAAGGCAAAATTGAGTATTTCGTCAGATCCGTTTGTTGCAAGAACCTCATCAGCAGAAACATCAAAGGTTTCCGCAAGTTTCTGATGTAAAAATTTACAAGTCGGGTCCGAATAAAGCTGAAGCTTTTCAGCTTCGATTGCGGCATATTTTATTGCTTTTTCGGACGGCGGAAAGGGAGATTCGTTTGTGTTAAGTTTTGTATACACAACATCTCTCGGCTGTTCACCCGGAGTATACGGAACCAATTTCTTATATTTTTCACTGAAAAATCTGCTCATTTTAAGCCTCATTTATATCTTTTGTTCTTATTGTTGCGCTTTTTGCGTGGGCTGTAAGCCCTTCTTTTTCTGCAAAATAGCCTACATCCTCAGCAACTCTTGAGAGCGCTTCCTTTGTATAGTAAGTATACTGCGTCTTCTTTACAAAGTCGTCAACCGACAACGGGCTTGAAAACTTTGCAGTGCCGCTTGTCGGAAGAGTGTGATTGGGGCCTGCAAAATAATCGCCGAGCGCTTCGGGGCAATATCTGCCCATAAATATCGAACCCGCATGGCGTATTGAGTCAAGATAGTCAAATGGATTGTCAACACAAAGTTCAAGGTGTTCGGGGGCAATTTCATTTGAGATTTCAATTGCAGCATATAAATCATCAGCAACAATGATTTTTCCGTTGTTATCTATAGAAGCACGCGCAATCTCAGAGCGTGAAAGAAGCGGTATCTGCTTTTCAAGCTCTTCGCTCACTTTTTTTGCAAATTCAAAGGAATCCGTCACAAGAACTGCACTTGCCATTTTGTCGTGTTCTGCTTGCGAAAGAAGATCAGCCGCCACATATTCCGGGTTACTCAATCCGTCTGCAACAACCAAGATCTCACTCGGCCCTGCTATCATATCAATCGAAACGGTACCGAAAACCTGTTTTTTTGCTTCGGCAACAAAAGCGTTGCCGGGGCCTACGATCTTGTCAACCTTCGGGACAGTTTCTGTGCCGTAGGCAAGAGCTGCAATAGCCTGAGCTCCGCCGACTTTAAAAATCTTGTCAACACCTGCAATATGCGCCGCCGCAAGGATAACAGGGTTTATTTTACCATCCTTTGAAGGCGGAGTTACTATTACAACCTCTTTGCATCCTGCAATTTTTGCAGGAATCGAATCCATAAGAACGGTTGACGGATATGCGGCAGTTCCTCCGGGCACATAAAGACCTGCTCTGTCGACAGGGATAACTTTCTGACCGACAACAATTCCCTTTTCATCATTAATAATAAAACTGTTTCTGACTTGCTTTTCGTGAAATTTTCTGATATTTGCAGCAGCTTTTTTCAGTATTTCAAGGAACTTATCTTCAACGATCGAAAGTGCCTCCTGAATTTCATCGGGAGTGACCAAAAGCGAATCAAGCTTTGCGTTATCAAACTTTTCGCAATATTTATATAAAGCTGCATCACCGTTTTTTCTTACATCGTAAATAATATCGGCTACCACTTCTTCGACATTTACTGTCGGCTCTGTACGAGCAAAAATTTCATCAGCCGAAACCTCGCCGTATTTCATTATTTTTATCATTTATTTTCCTCCCGCAAAATCTTATTGCGTTCTATGGCTTCTCTTATTTTTTCAATAAGCTCGTTTTTAAATTTAAAGCTCGACTTATTTGCAATAAGACGGGCACTTATCGGAACTACCGTTTCAAAAACCTCGAGATTATTTTCTTTAAGCGTAGTACCCGTTTCAACAATATCAACTATAACATCCGAAAGATCGAGAATGGGTGCTATCTCGATCGAGCCGTTTAAATGTATAATATCGATTTTTCTTCCGAGAGAAGCATAATATTTTTTTGTAATATTTGAAAACTTGGTAGCCACACGAAGGGTTTTTGATGTGTCATCTCTGAAATCCTTTTTAGCGGCAACTGCCATACGGCATTTTCCGATATCAAGGTCTGCAAGTTCATATACATCGGGTTCGTATTCAAGCAAAATATCCTTGCCTGCAATACCGATATCTGCCGCACCTCTTTCAACATATATCGAAACATCAGACGGCTTTACCCAGAAATATCGGACGCATTTTTCCGGATTTTCAAATATGAGTTTTCTGTTGTTTTCCTTGATAGAAGGACATTCAAAACCCGCATCCTCAAATATTTTATAAACCTTTTCGCCGAGTCTGCCCTTTGGGAGCGCAATATTAAGCATTGTTTTCAACTATTTCGACTCCCCTTTCCTTGAGCATAAGCAGCTGCTTGTATCTTATCTGCGACGGGATGTTCTTTTGAACCATAACACTTTTTCCGTTTTCGGACAAAAGCTTTACAGCGTTTGCAAGAGCAGAAAGTTCCGCATCATCTCCGTAAAGTAAAAGAGCATCCACATCATATTCGTTTTCAGTAACATCAAGTCTTTCAAGCATATCAAGATAAACCGCAAAACCGATTGCACAGGATGTTCTTCCGAGCTTGTTCATAAGCTTATCATACTGACCGCCCGAAAGCACGCCGGTTGCGACATTTTTGATAAATCCTTTGAATACAAAACCGTTGTAATAGTTTAAATCATTTACGACTGAAAAATCTATTCTTATATGTTTGCCATAACCGGCACTCTCGAGCAAAAGAACGATATCTTCAAGCTCCTGTACCGAAATTTCAGAAACAAAATCGAATTTTTTAAGTTCTTCAAGAACCTTTTGCGGCTGACCGTAAAGGGAAACAAGCTTTTTTATCGGCTCGGCATCTTTACCGTCTGCAGATAAAATCGAAGTGAGTTCATGTATGTTCTTTTCCCCGATACACTTTAGCACCTTGCTTTTAAGTTCGTCTGAAATACCCATATTCTGCATAACGCTGTCGAGTATACCGAGATGAGAAAGATCAAGAACATATTCATCGGATATCTTCGACAGACTTTCAGCCGCAAGCATTATAACTTCATATATGTTGTATTTATCTATATCTCCGATACATTCAAGGCCTACCTGCATAATCTCTTTAAAAGACTGCGCGCCTTTTGTAACTCTGTATACATTTTCATTATAACAAAGCTTTTGAACAAAACCGTCTGCGTCTTTGCCGTTTTTTATTATAGAAAGAGTCACATCAGGCTTTAACGCCATAAGCTTTCCGTCTGTATCTGTAAAAGTAATTATATGGTCAGAAACCAAAAAATCTTTATTTCTTACATAAAGGTCATATTCCTCAAATTTACTCATTTTATACGGCAAAAAACCGTATCTGCGGTATAAAGAGCGCAATTCAAAAACCGCTTTTTCTTCATATTTGAGAACGGATTCTCTGATATTCATTATTTTTCCTCCGGAAGTATATTGCCGTCCCTGTCTTTAACATCAAGGCGTTCAAGAATTTTATTATAACCGCCGCTTCCGTACAAAAGACATCTGTTTACACGGCTTATCGTTGCAGTACTTGCACCGGTTTCTTTTGAAATTATCTGATAGCTTCTTCCCTCTTTAAGCATCTGAGCTACCTGTAGCCTTTGGGATATATCCTGTAATTCGCGAACGGTAAATATATCTTCAAAAAAGCTGTAACATTCATCAATATCTTTTAAAAGCAGAATGGCTTTAAAAAGATTTTCGGTTGTTTCAGAATGAAATTTATCCATAAGATCAAACCTCTCAAACATATTTTTAAAATCGCTTTAGCACTTTAGTATGTTAACACATAAAAGCGATATTGTCAATAGTTTCACAGCCATTTTATATAATTTTATGTATACTTAAATCAAGGACACCAAAAAAGTGTCCTTGATAACTGATTATACAGAAGCAAACGCTTCCTTTATGACAGCTACTGCCTCTTTAAGTATATCGTAAGGAATATTCAACGCAGGAAGAAGTCTTACCTTATTCTTAGCTGTAAGACAAAGTACGCCTTTATCAATACAGTATTGTACAATTTCCTTCGCACAGTCTTTTTCGGGCAATATTCCGACCATAAGCCCCATTCCTGAAACGGATTTTACTCCCTGCGCTCCTTCAAGCTCTTTAAATATATACTCTGATTTTCTCTTTACCTCGTCTAAGAAAGCATCATCTATTCTTTTTAAAACAGAAACAGCCCCTGCACAGCATACCGGATTTCCGCCGTAAGTAGACCCGTGATCTCCGAAACCAAGAACATTTTGCACTTTTTCTCCAAGTATTGCTGCACCTATCGGCAAACCTCCGCCCAAGCCCTTTGCAGTTGTGACAACATCAGGGCAAATTCCGAAATTCATATATGCGTAAAGCTTACCTGTTCTTCCGTTACCTGTCTGAACTTCGTCGATTATAATAATAATGTCCTCTTCTTCGGCGAGTTTTGCTACGGCTTTTACATATTCGTCATCAAGGGCAATTACTCCGCCCTCACCTTGAACACATTCAAGCATTATACCTGCCACTTTATGTGTTTTTACGGTTTCTTCAAGTTCTGCGATATCTCCTGCATTTACATGAACAAAACCGGGTGTTAAGGGCATAAAAAGTTCATGGTAATGCTCCTGTCCCGTTGCCGCAAGAGTTGTAAGAGTTCTTCCGTGAAAACTATTTTTTAAGGTAACGATAGTAAAGTAATCCGAACCTTTCTTTTCTGCTGCGTATTTACGGGCAACCTTTATTGCACATTCATTGGCTTCTGCACCGGAATTTGAAAAGAAAACTTTTTTCATCCCTGTTTTATTGCAGAGAAGCTCTGCAAGATCCGCACAAGGTTTTGTATAATAAAGATTTGACATATGCTGAACGGAAGACAACTGTTCTTCAACCGCCTTTTTCCATTCATCATCAGAAATACCGAAACTCGTAACACCGATGCCTGACCCCATATCAATATAGCGTTTGCCATTTGTGTCATAAACAAGTGAACCTTTTCCGTTTACGATCTCAACGGGAAAGCGGGCGTATGTGCCGGCAACATATTCTTTATCTTTTAAAATGATTTCGTTCATTATTTTACCTCTTAAAGCTTATTTGTCGCCGATAACCATCGTTCCGGCGCCTTCATCGGTAAGGATTTCCATAAGTATGGAATGAGGAACTGTTCCGTCCATTATAATTACCTTTTTTACGCCTTTAGATATCGCTTCGATACAACAGTCAACTTTAGGTATCATGCCTCCGGATATCACGCCTTCTTCGTAAAGAGCCTTTGCTTCGCTTACAGTAACCTGAGGAATAAGGCTTTCGGGATCGTCTTTATCCTTTAAAATGCCCGAAACATCAGTCATCATTATAAGATTTTCGGCTTTTAAAGCACCAGCAATATATGCCGCCGCGGTATCACCGTTTATATTATATGCATTACCCTGTCTATCGCATCCGACGGTTGAAACTACGGGAATATAGCCCATTTCGAGAAGGTCTGTAACGGGAGAAATATTTATTTTTGTAATCTCTCCGACATAACCAAGCTTTACATCCTTCATTTTAGCTTCTATAAGTCTTCCGTCCATACCGGAAATACCCATAGCCTTGCCGCTTTTCATTTCAAGCAGGTTAACAAGGGTTTTATTGACTTTTCCTGCAAGAACCATCTGAACGATATCAATTGTTTCTTTATCGGTAACCCGAAGTCCGCCGACAAATTCGGGCTTCTTGCCGAGCTTGTCCATAGTTTCGCTGATTTCAGGTCCTCCGCCGTGAACAAGTACGACCTTGACACCGATAAGCCACAAAAGAACGATATCTTCCATAACCTGTTCCTTAAGGCTTTCGTTAATCATAGCATTGCCGCCGTACTTTATAACGACTATCTGTCCGTTGTATTTTTTTATGTAAGGAAGGGCTTGTACAAGAACTTCAGCCCTTTCAGCGTTTGAAAAATTATTATACATTTAAGATTCCCCCATCAAGTTCTGTAATCACCGTTTATCTTTACATAATCATATGTAAGATCACATCCCCAGGCCGATGCAGAATACTTTCCGTCACCAAGCTTTATGAGTATTTCAATCTCTTTTTCAAGAAGAATTTCCTTGGCTTTTTCTTCGGAAAATTCAATTCCTGCTCCGCTTTTACAAACATCAACCGTTCCCTTGGCGGATCTGAAGGATACATCTATCTTATTAACATCAACATCTGCACCGCTGTAACCTATTGCGCAGAGAACTCGTCCCCAGTTTGCATCAGCTCCGAACATCGCAGCTTTAAGAAGGCTTGAACAAATTACGCTTTTTGCAGAAATTTTCGCTGCTTCAAGTGTATCCGCGCCTGTTGCAGTACATTCAAGAAGCTTTGTTGCTCCCTCGCCGTCACCCGCAATCATTCTGCACATATGAACCGTAACAGTGTTGAGTGCTTTCATAAAGTTATTGAAATCTTCCCCTTCTGCTACGATCTTGTCGTTTTCAGCCATCCCGTTTGCAAGAATACAAACCATATCGTTTGTTGATGTGTCTCCGTCAACGCTTGTCATATTGAAAGTGTTTTTTACATCTTCTGAAAGTGCTTTGGAAAGCATTTCGGATGAAATGTCAGCGTCTGTTGTAATAAATACGAGCATTGTAGCCATATTTGGATGGATCATACCGCTTCCTTTTGCAATACAGCCCATACGGCAGACTTTTCCCGAAAGTTCAAACTCTATTGCAACTTCCTTCATAACTGTGTCGGTTGTCATAATAGCCTCGGCGGCATAAGCTCCGCCGTTTTCGGTAAGGCCTGCGCAAAGTTCACTCATACCGTTTTTGATGGGGGTAATATCAAGAAGCTGACCGATAACACCGGTTGATGCTACCACAACATCCTTTTTGTCGATGCCGAGAGCTTCGCCTGTAAGTTTACACATCTCTTCAGCAATTTCTATTCCGTTATAATTGCAAGTGTTGGCGTTTCCGCTGTTGCATATAACAGCACTTGCATATCCGTCGGAAATGTTATTTTTTGTAACGGTAATAGGTGCGCCTTTAACAAGGTTTGTTGTATAGACACAAGCCGCCGCTGCTTTCTTTTCGCTGTAAATAAGGGCAAGATCTCTCTTTGTGCGGTTTTTACGGATGCCGCAGTGTACGCCATTTGCTTTAAATCCTTTTGCGGCGCAAATGCCGCCTTCAATAAGTTTCATTTTATATCCTCCGTTACTCGGTTACAAGTCCAGTTTTTTCGTCGCATCCGAGAAGTATGTTCATATTCTGTATTGCGGAACCTGAAGCTCCTTTTCCGAGATTATCAAATCTTGCAACAAGGTTAAATCTTTCTTCGTTGCCAAAGACCGAAATTTCCATATCATCTCTCATAGAATATTTGGATGCGGACAAAAATCCGTTCTCATCAGCATTATCACAGAATTTTACAAGACCGCCGCGCGAATAAAACGCTTTATAAATTTCTGAAATCTCTTCAAAATCACAAGAAATATCATCCGCAGTCATCGAAACCGTTACTTCCATACCGCTGTAAAAAGGTGCAACTATGGGAGAAAAAACAGGTTTGTTTTCAAGCGAGCAGATTTTTGCCATTTCCTTTAAATGCTTGTGCTGCTGAGAAAGGCCGTACTGACGGGGTGCATCATAATACAGCGGAAGTTCATTACCTTCATATTCCGCTATCATCTGCTTACCACCGCCGGAATAACCTGTTATAGAAAAACAGTGAAGCTTTATCGCGGTTGATATTACACCGGCCTTAACAAGAGGCGCAACAAGTGCAACAAAACCGCTTGCATGGCAGCCGGGATTTGCAATACGCTTGGAATTTTCAACTGCATCATATCCGCAAATTTCGGGAAAACCATATGTCCAGCCCGAATCTACTCTATGAGCAGTTGATGTATCAATAACTGCTGTAGTATTATTTTCTATAAGCGAAACAGCCTCGACCGCAGCCGCATCAGGAAGACATAAAAACGCAATATCGCATTTATTCAGCGCTTCTTTTCTTGCATCTACATTTTTGCGGAGATCATCGGATAAACGCATAAGCTCTATATCATTTCGTAATGATAATCTTTCGTATATACGCAACCCTGTAGTTCCGGCGCTTCCGTCTATAAATACTTTTGTCATAATACAAGCCCCTTTTGTGAATAATTATACAAACAATAATGTATATTATACATCTCAATTTTATTTTGTCAATACTTTTTGCAAAATTATGCAACAAAAACTGCATAAAATACAAAAATGCTGATTTTTTTAATCAAAAACAGAAAATAATATATTATTATAACAGAAATAAACAATATTTTCAACAGTGTAAGAACCAAATATATCCTGCATAAAACAAAAAAATTATGCAATCCGCACAGTAACATCTGCCAATTTTCAATCATAATATACATCGGGTGCAAAACACCCAATGTATTGCAAGGAGTTTTTTTCATTGAATAACAAGAATAACAGTGAACAGTTTATACTTGCATCTGCCTATGTGCCATATCAGGTAAGCGATTTTGAAAACTTGTTTGAACCGGACGAGGCATTATGCAAAGGAACTGTCTTCCCCGAGCTGTTCCTTCCTCACTTGGGAATGGAGGAGTATTATGAAAGATAGAACATCAAAAGCATATCTTATGAGAAAATGGCAAGAATATTCCTTTGCCGCATACGAAGCAAGACTTTATCTTGACACACATCCCGATTCCAAAGCCGCACTTCGTTATTTCAATAAGTTTAACAAAATGAGCATTGCTGTATCCAAAGAATTACAGGAAAAATACGGTGCAGTAAACACAAATCTTGATACTGAACTTGAAAGCTGGAGCTGGATCGATATGCCCTGGCCCTGGACTAAGGAGGCATAACTATGTGGAATTACGAAAAGAAGCTTCAGTTTCCTATTAATATAAAAGATACCGATGCAAGAACTGCTAAAATAATTATGAGCCAATACGGCGGACCCGACGGCGAAATTTCCGCATCGCTCAGATATCTCTCTCAACGCTTTACAATGCCTAACGGTGAACTGATAGGAATACTCACCGATGTGGGTACAGAAGAACTTGCGCATATGGAAATGGTTGCAAGCATTGTCCATCAATTGACTAAAGGTTTGACAGAGAAACAAATCGAGGAGCAGGGATTTGCAGATTATTATGTTGATCACGGTGTAGGGATTTGGCCTCAGTCAGCAGGCGGTATTCCCAACAATGCTTTGACTTACGCTTCAAAAGGCGATATCATTGCAGATCTCAACGAAGATCTTGCAGCAGAACAAAAAGCCCGTGCGACTTATGACAATATTCTGCGTCTTATCGACAACCCTGATGTAATAGCTCCCATAAGATTTTTAAGACAACGAGAAGTTGTTCATTATCAGCGTTTCGGAGAAGCTCTTGACAGATATCAAAACGGAGATTTTGACCATATAAAAGTGTATACAGGACTTAAAAAATAAACTGATTAAACATACCGGCTTATATAAGCCGGTATGTTTATTTTTAATTACATAAAATGCTTGAAGTTTATTGTAAAATAGATTATAATTAAATAAAGAAATATTTGGAGGTGTAGTTATGAAAAAAATCATTATTGCTCTTACTTTGCTTTCACTTGCTTTTTCTTTCACTTCTTGCTTCAAACAGACTCAAACCGAAATCAATAACGATAACGGAACGACTCATTCAGAGAGTAATAAAGGCAACGAAATTTTGGAAACGCCAACACCTGTAAGTGTGGATTATACCGTAAAATATTATGATATAATAACAGATGAATGGAAAGAGTTTTCGTCAACTGCAAATTTTGAAGAACAGCCGGATCCTGCTTTCTTTATCAGTGAAGTTTCGCGACTTATGGGAATTTCCGTTTCCGTAAATAATATAACCGCTGAAAATGACAAAATGACAATTGATTTTTCCGCTTCCTCTCCCCCTTTAAACGGCACAGGCTCTTATGAAGAGAACTGTATACTTGAAAGTATTTGCAGTACCCTTTTCGGTGTTTTTCCCGAAATAAATAACATACATATAACCCAAGACGGAAAGGAATACGACAGCGGACATCTCTCGCTGTCTCCGGACACCCCTTATGCTACAAGAACATCAGAAAAACTCGGATAATATAAAGCTTCGCAGACACAAAACGAGAAACGGTAAGGCTATAAACAATCAGAAGCATTATACCGTCGATAAAAGGGCCGCATCTTCCGAAGAAAGAAATGCATACGACACTTTGATCAAAAATGGAAATTTGCCCGAGAACACCGATATAAATATAGGTATCAAAAGAAAGAAGATAGACGGAAGCGAAAAATATATTATCGTAGATCCAAAAGAAGAGCTTAGCCGCGTAAAGTCAAGAAAGTATACAAATATGCTTATATGTTTTCTTGCAGTAATTTCTTTAATAATAGCTTTATTTACAATAGCAGATTTCTTTTTCACAACTCCGACAGGACAAAAACTGGCAAGCTTTTTAAACGGTTCTCCTGTTTCCGAAAACGGAAACTATAATTTCGGAAAGTTTGATGATTATGTTACCATCGGCGACAGCTATAATACTGCAATTGAAATTTTAGGTTCGCCTGAAACTATAAAGACTGACAATACCTCAAGCTTTTATTATTATAACGACTCATACATCATAGTAAAAAACGAAACGGTTGTCGGTTATTACAAAGCATCCGATGATGATTTCAAAGTAACCGTCGGTGAGCGGAAAAAGGACATTCAATCTATGATATTTGTCGGGGATGATGCCAAAAGAGTAGTCGATAAATTAGGTTCTCCGGATCACTACTTGAAACAGCGATGGATATATTATGATATGGATATCGATTACAAAAAGACAAGCAAGAATAAGGGTAAAACTCTAACAGTAAATTTTGATGACAAATATATTGTAACAAGTATCAATTTGGAATAACAAGAATTAAACCCACGAATAATCGTGGGTTTTGTTTTTTTATTTCAAATTAAAAATCCTCCGTTGGGACTTAAAACCTGACCCGTAATAAAAGCTGCATCATCAGATGCAAGAAACAGTACAGATCTTGCAATTTCCCAAGGTTTTCCGATTCGTTCAAGAGGAGTTTCATCGCAAAGGCTCTTAATATCCTCATCAGAAAGAGCGTTGTTCATTTCGGTATCAATAACGCCGGGAGCAATACAGTTTACTGTGATATTTGAAGGGCCGAGTTCTTTGGCAAGGGCTTTTGTCATACCTATTACCGCTGCTTTTGATGCCGAATAGTGAACCTCACAGGATGAGCCGCAAACACCCCAAATAGACGAAATATTAATTATTTTTCCGTTCTTTTCTCTTACCATATGAGGAACTGCAGCTCTTGTAACATAAAAATTGCCCTTAACATTCGTATTGAATGTATCATCCCACAATTTATCTGTTATCTCAGTAAAGAGCGAAAAAGAAGATATACCCGCATTATTTACAAGAACATCTATTTTTCCGGAATAAGTAAGTGCTTCATCGCACAGCATCTTTGCTTGTGAGGAATCGGAAATGTCAGCTTTAACAAGCTTGCATTCTCCGCCGTCATTTATTATTTTTTCAGACAGTGCTATAGCTTCATTTTCAGATTTATTGTAATTTATAACAACAAAGTATCCGGCTGTTGCCGCTTCGTATGCAACAGATGCACCGATTCCTCTTGAAGCACCTGTAATAAGCATTACCCGTTTCATCATATCATATCCTCCAGACCGTAAAGGCGACACGCATTGCTATAGGTGAGTTCACAAACTTCCCCGCAGGTAAGCGATAAAATCTTACCAGCTTTTCGGTTATATATTTAATATTTCCAGAATGATTTATTTTTCCTCTCTCGGGAACCGGTGCAAGGTAAGGACAGTCTGTTTCAACAAGAATTCTATCAAGATACTTTCCGTTTTCAAAGTCTTTAATAAATTCAGCAACTTCAACGGTTTTCCTCGCATTTTTAAAAGTGACGATACCGTTAAAGGATATATACCAGCCTTTTTTTAAAAGCACTTTTGCCATTTCGCAAGAGCCCGAAAAACTATGAAAAACGCCGGATATATCCGAAAAATCAGAGATTATTTCAAGACAATCACCATGAGCTTCTCTGTCGTGAATTATAACAGGAAGTTTAAGCTCTTTTGCAAGTTCAAGCTGATTTATAAAAACTTCTTTCTGAATATCTGCAGTTTCTTTACCGTAATAGTAATCAAGACCGATTTCTCCGATTGCTTTGCATTTATTGTGCAATGCATTATTTCTGACAGTTTCAAGCCATTCCGCCTCTATCGAATCAGTATCGGCACTTTCCGGATGAACACCTGCAGAAAAATATACGAAATCCAAATTTTCAGCAATCGCTTTTGAAGTTTCAATTGATTTTAAACTCGCCGCCGCATTCATAACAAGAGATACATTATCATCGTTGTGCAAACGATTAAGGAGGGCGATTTCGCCCCCCTCAAATCTATCATCATCGTAATGGGCGTGAGAATCAAATATTCTGATACCTGCCATTATCTTATAACACTACCTTCGGGAATGGAATCGTCAAGGAATGTGATCTTGATATTTTCATTTCCGTCTTCATCCTTATAGCCTGCTGCGAGTAACATACCGTGACTTTCAACGCCGCGAAGCTTTGCGGGTTTGAGGTTTGCAACAAGAATAACTTTCTTTCCGACAAGTTCATCCGGAGTGTATGATTTTGCAATACCCGAAACTATCTGTCTTTCACCGCATCCGTCAAACGCCATAATCTTTAAAAGCTTATCTGACTTTTCAACAGGTTCCGCCGAAAGAATTTTCGCACAAACAAGCTTTACCTTTGCAAAATCGTCTATATCGATAAGTGCATCATCACAGATTTTGTCATTCTTTGCATCATTTTTCTGAAGTTTTTCAGGCTTTTTATTCTCTTTGGCAGCTTTTGCGCTTTCGTTCGCAGCAGTAATTTCAGACATTTTCTTTTCTTCGTCGATTCTTACAAACAGCGGTTCGGGTTTGGAATTAACCTTAGCGCCGGAAGGAACATTGCGTCCGAATTTTTCTATATCAGCCCAGTTAGTAATATCCGTTAAAATATTTTCGGGATCATTTATCTGACGGATGATCTTTTCTGCAGATGAAGGCATAAACGGGAAAAGCAAAGTTGCACTTATACGGATACCTTCGTAAAGGTTATACATAACAGTAGCAAGTCTGTCTTTCTTTGTTTCATCCTTGCCGAGCACCCAAGGGGTAGTTTCGTCTATATACTTATTAAGGCGGCGAAGGATTGTCATAATCTCGTCTGATGCATCAGCAATATGGAAAGTTTCAAAGCCTTCTGAAACCTTCTTAACGCCGTTTTCGATTGTAGCAATAAGATCCTCGTCAACTTCTTCCTTTACTATAGGAGAAGGTACGACGCCGTCAAAGTATTTGTTGATCATCGCAACAGTGCGGTTTACAAGGTTACCTAGAGTATTTGCAAGATCGGAATTATAACGGGCAATAAAAGATTCGTATGTTATGCTACCGTCATTAAGATACGGCATTTCAGCAAGAACGAAATAGCGGACAGCATCAGAACCGAAATAGTTTGCAAGGTCATCAGCATAAATCGCATTACCTCTTGATTTGCTCATCTTGTCAAATCCAACGAGAAGCCAGGGATGTCCGAATATTTTCTGAGGAAGAGGAAGTCCAAGTGCCATAAGAATTACAGGCCAATAGATTGTATGGAATCTGAGTATATCCTTACCGATTATCTGAACATTTGCGGGCCAGTATTTCTTGAAAAGCTCGCCCTGTTCGTCGATATCGTATCCGAGTGCAGTAATATAGTTGATAAGCGCATCCATCCATACATAGATAACATGACCGTCATCAAAGCTTACCGGAACGCCCCATTTGAATGTAGAGCGGGAAACGCAAAGATCCTGTACACCCGGTTTTATGAAGTTGTTTACCATTTCCTTTTTACGGGCTTCGGGATAAATAAAATCCGGATGTGATTCTATGTAGTCCTCAAGCTGTTTCTGATACTTTGAAAGCTTTAAAAAGTATGCAGCTTCCTTTGATTTCTGTACATCTCTGCCGCAATCGGGACATTTGCAGCCCGCAGCCTGAGTTTCGGTCCAGAAAGATTCGCAAGGAGTACAATACCAGCCTTCATATTCGCCTTTATAGATATCTCCCTGATCGTAAAGCTTCTTAAATATATTCTGTACAGCCTTTACATGGTAATCATCGGTTGTACGGATAAATTTATCATAGCTTATATCCATCAAAGACCAGATGCCCTTAAGTTCGTCTGTTATTCTGTCAACATACTGCTGAGGAGTGATCCCCTCTTCCCTTGCGGCATCTTCAATCTTCTGACCGTGTTCATCAGTACCTGTGAGGAAAAACACATCAAAACCGTTTAATCTTTTAAAACGGGCGATAGCGTCTGTTAGAATCATCTCATATGTGTTTCCGATATGAGGCTTACGGGAAGTATAAGGAATCGCCGTTGTCAAATAATACTTTTCTGCCATTTTATATATTTCCTTTCGTGAATATTCGAGTATTAAATATGCATATCATGTAAAAGCGTAAAATGTACATTTTTTACTGTCTTCAGCTACATAAAACGCGAAAGAACAAAGTGTGTTAAGGTAATACGGCAAAACATATATAAGAGAAATGCCGAATGTAAAATATACCGTCAGAAAATGAGGGATGAACGAAAGATTTAAAAGGAAAAGTTCTCCCCTTTTACCTTTCATCATATTTTTGCTGCGGCAAAGTTTAACACAAAAACTGCTTTCATCGGAATTATCTGTTAAAAAAAATACCATAAAAAAGCTGTTTAACCATATACTAAAAAAAGCAATTATTAAAAAACAAAGGATGTAAAAAGAAAATCCAAATAAGGAATCCAAAATCTCGCTTTCAAAACTGAAAGATGCAAGCGTTTCCCGGGTAATTGCCGGCAAACAGTTTAATATAAGAAACTCAAAAAAGCATAAAATCGCGGCAAACACAGATAATCTTAAATGCTTACAAAACTCCTGTTTTTCAGTAAACACATTAAGACAACATACTTTTCTCTTTTCAGTATTCTTTTTTAACAAAATATATGAGCGTAACAATTCTGTAAAAAAAGCAGATAAAACAAGAAAAACAAATGAATAAAGAACGATTTCAAAACATAATGCGATACTGTCGGGCGCTGTGCTTGAAACAGTACGGGAAAGAGTTCTCAAAAAAGATGAGCTCCCGGCCGCAAGTATAATGAAAAGAAAACTTGTGCTGAAGAAGAAAAGCGGATTTGAAAAAATGCTCTTTCTTGCTTCGCGCTTGATCGCCTTGCGCCGCATATGAAAAGAAGCCATCTCTAAACCTCCAAAACATTTCGGCACAAATGCAATATTATCCAAATGTTATTATATAACATATTTTTGAAAAAAGCAAGATAAAACGATACCACATTTGCTTTTTTATTGCTATTTTACCGTTGTCATTGATTTTATACATATGAAAAAAATTTATACACTGTCGCATCAAAATATCCCGGATTATCAAAATATAACCTGTAAACCTTGACAAATTTTAAAAAAATCGTATAATAGTAAGTGTATTCGTATGCAATAAAATACATCGAAAAGATATAGGAGGTATATTTTGGCTAAGAAAACAAAAAGAGAGTTTACACCTATTGAAAATTTAAGAGATCTTTATTCCAAGCACGCAAATACACGCGGCGATAAAGTTGTTTTCAGATATTATGCAAAAGAAGGTAATATAGATACACTCACATACAGCCAGTTCAAAACAAAGACTGACAGACTCGCCGCAGGTCTTGATTCTCTCGGACTTGCAGGTAAGCGCGTTGCGATAATCGGAGAAACTTCTCCCGAATATTTTATAACATACCTTGCCGTTGTTTCAAGCGGCGGTGTAATTATTCCTCTTGACAAGGAACTTGTGGTAGACGAAATTTCCGGATTTTTAAACTCCAGCAAAGCTGATGCTATCGTTTTTTCCCGCTCCTTCAACAAAAAGTTTGAAGCTTTCAGCGAAAACGCAAACGACATCGAATATTTTATTCCAATGGATCCTGACACTTATGATTTCGGAGATAATGAAAAAATCATTTCTCTGCAGAGAGTGTTGGAGCTTGGTCAGATAAACCTTGCAACTCGCGGATATAAGCTTCCCGAAAACCACGATCAGGAAAAAATGAGCATAATGCTTTTCACTTCCGGTACTACCGGTACAAGCAAATGCGTTATGCTTTCGGAAAAAAATATCGTTTCAGCTATAAACGCAGCATGTACTTCAGTTGATTTTTGCCCTGATGATGTACTTCTCTCGGTTCTTCCGATACACCATACTTATGAATCAACTTGTATGCTTGCAGGCTTAAATTACGGTGTTGAAGTATGTATCAACGACAGTATCAAAAATGTTCTTAAAAATTTAAAGCTCTTTAAACCTACAGGTATTACACTTGTTCCCCTTTTCCTCAACACATTCTACAAGAGAATTTGGGATGAAGCAAAGAAAAAAGGCAAAGACGATATGCTAAGACGCGGTATTGCAGTTGCAAGTGTTACTAAAAAAGTCGGTCTTGATATAAGCCAGAATCTTTTTAAAGATGTTGTCGGTGCTTTTGGCGGCAGACTTAAAAAGATCGTCTGCGGCGGTGCTGCTCTTGATCCCACATTAGTAAAAAGCTTTGCTGTATTTGGCATTACCGTTGTTGAAGGCTACGGTATCACAGAGTGCTCACCTCTTATTTCCGTAAGCCCTTATTTCAAGCAGAAAAAAGGCTCTGTCGGTCCCAGCGTTCCTTGCTGTACTGTTATGATAGATAACCCAACACTTGATGATGACGGACATTACATCGGTGAGATTCTTGTCAAAGGCGACAATGTAATGCTCGGTTATTACAACAACGAAGAAGCAACAAAGGAAGTATTTACCGATGACGGATGGTTCCGTACAGGTGATATCGGTTATATGGATTCCGATAACTATATCTATATTACAGGCCGTAAGAAGAATGTTATCGTTTTAAATAACGGTAAGAATGTCTTCCCCGAAGAGCTTGAGGAGTATCTTGAAAAAATAGATATTATCAGCGAATGTGTTGTTGTCGGAAGAACAAATAAAGAAACCGGCGAAGTAGTTCTTACAGCGGTTGTATACCCGGCGTTTGATCTTCTTCCCGACAAAGACATTTCAGAAGTTGCAGCTGAAGTTAAAGCTGAAATTGCTAAAGTAAATAAAATAGTTGCAGGCTTTAAACAGATACGCAATGTCGAAATCAGAAAAACTGAGTTTGAAAAGACTTCGTCAAGAAAAATAAAGAGATACACAGTTTAATTTTATTACATTAGGAGATATGATCATGTACGAACAGCTCAAAACATTATTAATTGAAGAAATGCAGATTGAAGAAGACAAAATCGCTCCCGAAGCAGAACTTGTAAATGATTTGGGATTCAATTCCCTTGAACTTGCAGAACTTGTTATCCATTGCGAAGAAACATTCGATATTGAAGTTGACGAAGAAATTGCAAAGGATTTCGTTACTGTAAACGATGTTGTCAAATATCTCGAAGAACTTACAGCTTAAGTCTTTGATGAATTCAGTATCCAAGTTCAGATATTACATCAGAAATAATGAAAAAATCCGCTTACTCGCTTGCGTTTTAAGCGGATTTTTTTCATCCGTACCTTTCTATTTCGAAAGACTTTTTATTATCGAATGGGTATGCTTCATACCGCTGTTCTGCACTCTCTTTTCTCGTAATAATAGCCGCCGTCACACTTTTTTATATGGTTTTTTATTCCATTTTTCGAGATCGGTTATAATACTTTCCTGGTTTAAAGAACTGTATTTTATGCAGTCCTTGTCAATACCACCGATTGTAATGATTTTTATTATCGCCGCCGCAATTATCGGCCTTTCCGCAATACAGGCGATTCCTTTCGGTTTGTGCTCATTTATAATTGTGAAATTTGAAGAAAAGAACCTTCCCTCTTTATTTTTGCCTTTAATTTCGGCAATACTTTTCACTGCAGGCGAGCTTATAAACACCGTTTTTCAGCAGGTTGGACTTGTAGGTTTTCCTTGGGTTCAAACTTACATTTCACAATCAGGTTTTATCTTCGGAATTCAATCCGCATCTGTTCTTGGTGCACATTTTATTTCATTTTTAATTATTATTTGTAATGCATTTATTGCATGTGCCGTTACAAAATGCGGAATAGTACAAAAAATATGTGTTATTCTGCCAATCGGTCTGTTTACTCTAAATTTATTTTATGGTATAATTTGCTTAGAAACAAACAGCACATTTGAAAATTCAATAAACGCACTCGCCTATCAGGACAACAATTCGTCATACAGCAAATGGAACGGATCATCAAAAGACATCTGCGACGGCTTTATTTCGGATATGGAAAACACATATAATGAAAAAAATATGCCCGAACTTATCGTTCTTTCCGAAACTGTCTTTCCTATCAGCATAAATAACAGTTCTACAGGAGCATATATAAGAAATGCGCTTTGCGATTTTACAGAAAAATATAAAAACACAATTGTCGCAGGCGGATTTTTAACAGAAAACGGCAAAAGATATAATGCCCAATTTGTGTTTGAAAACGGAAGAATCCTTGATACCGTTTACAAAAAGCGTACACTTGTCCCGTTTGGCGAATATATCCCGGCAGAAAAGCTTATTTTAAATCTTTTCCCTTTTTTTGATAGCTTTAATCTCAGCGGAGACGCCCTTACGAAAAGTGTTGATACAAATATTATAAAAAGTTCGGTCGGAAATCTCGGGGGTCTTATCTGCTACGATTCGATCTTTTATTACAACACTTCCACAAGCGTTAAAGACGGAGCGCAGATTCTTGTTCTGTCAACAAACGATTCGTGGTATAACGATTCAGGTGCCGCCTATCATCATTACGCACAGGCAGTTTTCAGAGCTGTAGAATCAAGAAAACCGCTTGTCCGTTCTGCAACAACAGGATTTTGCGGCATTATCGACAAATACGGACGCACTCTTGATAAAACAAAGCTTCTTCAAAAAGATTATGCCGCAGCTGAAATATCAAAAAATTCGGAACTATCAGCTTTTGTCCGCATGGGATACTCCTGGTATTACACCTTGTGTATAATAACCTTAGTGTTTATTGCTGTTTCAAAATTTAAAAGGAGAAAATTATGAAATTACAATCAAAGATCATCTCCCCTCTTGAAAAAGTATTTTATGACGACAGGTTTTCAAAGTTTAAAAAGTATCCCCAATCGTCAGCATTAATAGGTGAGAAACACAACTTTGTTGTTGTATATCAGGACACTGAATTTTTTACTACTCACTATTGCATACAAAAGTATTTCGTAAAAGTAAAATCTGATATCAAAGAAAGTATTAAAGTATATACAGTCGAACATGTACCGGCCGTTTTTGCGGCTCCAATATACGAAGAGCCCGATAACTTTTTACGCCAGTATCCGGGTCTTTATCCTGATCTCCTTGTTGAAACAAATGAAAACATCGAACATGTTATAGTTCACAGAGTATTAAATACCTTATGGGTGGAAATCGACACAGAAAACTTACCCGCAGGAACTCATAAAATAACTGTTGAATTTACTGATGCAGAGGGTAATATATTTTCATCCTGCACTCACAAATTGAATGTAATAAACGCCCGTCTTCCCGAACAAACTCTCAAAGTAACACACTGGATGCATACTGACTGTATTGCAGATTACTACAATTTGAAAATGTTTTCGGAAAAGCACTGGGAAGCTATCGAAAGTTATATAAAGATGTATGTAGAACTCGGTAATAATATGCTTTATACTCCTATGTTTACTCCTCCGCTTGATACAGCCGAAGGCGGAGAAAGAACAACAGTACAACTTATTGATGTTGAACTTTGCGACGGCAAATATACATTCAATTTTGAAAAATTCAGAAGATGGATAAACCTTGCAAGAAAATGCGGCGTCAAGTATTTTGAAATGAACCATCTGTTTACACAATGGGGAGCAAAACACGCTCCGAAAATAATCGCAACCGTTGACGGCAAAAAGAAAAAGATATTCGGTTGGGAAACAGATGCTCACGGAAGTGAATACGAAAGCTTCCTTGCACAGTTTATGTCGGCTCTCCTTCCCGAACTTGAAGCACTTAATATGAAAGACTGCACTGTATTTCATATATCGGACGAGCCATTCATCGAGCACTTTGAAAGCTATAAGGCGTGCAGTGCCATAATTAGAAAATATCTTGCCGGATACAAGATTATGGATGCTATGGCAAATATTGAATACTATAACGAAGGTCTTGTCGATATTCCGATTCCGTATGTAAAAGAATGTAAACACTTCTTTGCTGCAAATCCTAACCCGAGATTTGTATACTATTGCGGTGCCGATAAAGAGTTTATGGGAAGAGCGATTGCAATGCCTTCTTCAAGAAACAGAATCGCAGGTGTTCATTTCTATACAAATAATATTGACGGATTTTTGCATTGGGGATTTAATTTCTACAATGCAAGAAGCTCTGTAAAACATATCGACCCCTATTTTATCACCGATGCGGACAAACAGTTCTGTGCAGGAGATTCATATCTTGTTTATCCTGGCGAAAATTTCAAGGTACACCCATCAATAAGAGCTTTTGTTTTCAGGGATGCTTTACAGGATATGCGTGCTCTGCAGCTTTGTGAGGCTCTTTGCGGGCGCGATGCTGTTATGAGTGCAATTGCTTCCTGCAACAGAAACGAAATCCCCGACATCCTTACAACACCCTCGGATCCATACTTTACATTAAACCTAAGAGAAACAATAAACAATATGATACAAAATGAAATAAAGTAAATATAAAAGAGAGGTACTTTCATCTTTGAAAGCACCTCTTTTAATATATCCGAGTTTATATAAAACAATAAAATGAGCGGAGACGCATCGCACAAACGATACGCCTCCGTTTTCCGTATTACAACGGCAAAATCAGATTTTAGTTTGCAGAAGATTCAACAGTTGTGATAATGTTTTTGATAAAATCATTCTGAGCATCAGTTCCTGTTGCTTCTTTTGCAACATCATAAAGCGACAAGCTCTGTGCTTCGCCGTATGAGTAGCTGCCGTCTGCCTCGATTATATAAGGAACGACGGTAAATTCTTTCTGGTAGCCTGCTGCTGTATTCTTGATATTGTAAATTGCAAGAGAGAACGAGAAAGATGTACTGTCCTCAGCATATATCTTTTCAACATCAATATCCTTAGCTTTGCCTTCGCCGACAAGAGCGTGAGTAAGAATATCATCACCAAGAAGCGCTGTAGGATATACAAGCATACCGTAGTTCGCTTTTGCAGCAGAACTTGCACCCGAAACTTTAAATATAAATCTCAATGCCGCAGGATCATCAAGTCTTATCTGCGCACCTGTAAAGGACATTTCGCGAGGATAAATACTGTATGTGCCTGCTGTAAGACCTGTAAATTCTGCAGTTCCCTGCATATCGGTATACTGACCGATTACTCTTGCGGGCTTATCTGTTGTAAATTTTCCGTTTGCAAAAGATACAGGGTTTACATCTCCGTAGACATTGAATCTGTAAATATTAATATTATGGGCATCCCAGTTATTAAACTCAAAATTCAAATGACAATAGTCATATACCAAAATACCGCCGGTTATTTTAGAAAGCTTATGAGTGTTCATATAACCAACGCTTCCGGATTTTATGATGAACTTTTCAGTACCGTTTATGCTAAATCCGCCTTCTGTTGTAGAGCCCCAACTATCGCCGTGTTCAATCTTTCCGATAGTAGCGCCGTCAACTATAAGTTCAAAATTACCATTCCAAACCTTTGAAGTTCCTGTAGCATTATAATACGGACCAACTCTGAATTCCTTGATGTCACCTGACTTGAGGACAACTTTAAGATCGCCGTTCATATTGTTGTCTGACAAGCCTGCATGAATATACAAGCCCTGGCTTCCGCTTGCCTCAGTAACTCCTGTATCGAATGTAAGATCGTACATTTCTGTTGCGATATACTTCCATCCACCGTCAGCATAAAGATTTATGTTCTTAAACACAGTATCACTGTTAAGGTTAAGACCGCCACTCCACTTAATTGTGCCGCCCTGAAGTGTGAGAACGCCGGAAAAAGCAGGAAGCGACAACCATTCAGCGCTGAGAGTTCCAATGATTTCAACAGTTGCCTTATTGCCCGTCAAAACAGAAAGGCGTCTGTTAACTTCATCGATAGATTTGATTGCTGTTGCTTGTGTATAACCATCTCTTGAGTCATTACCGCTTTGCGGATTCAAGTAAATAACTTTTACAGCTTCTTCGCCAAATTCAGCTGCAAATTCCAAAACAGATCCGTCAAATACAAAATCGGAATTTGAGGTATATAATGTTTCTCCGGCTTTCCAACCCTTAAATTCAAAACCATCGGGTATTACCGCATCAGCAGGAAGACCGGGTATCATAACTGTATCGCCTTCAAACCAAGATTTTTCAAAAGACTTATTTCCATAAGTAAATGTTACAGTCTTCGGAGCTGATGTGCTGAAACGAATAAGTGTTGTGCCTTTTTCAAAAGCATAAAGACCATCATCATTCGCCGTAACAGCTTTGCCGTTTGCGTAAATTGCACCTGCTCCGTCAGCATCCGCTTCAATACTGAAGTATACATTATTACCATCAAAAACAGGAGTAGCCTTACCGCCTCTGACCTGTATATTATAGTCAGCAATATCAAGAGTAGGAACAGTTTCCAAAAGCTCTGAATTGTTTACAACGAAAACAGAGTTTTGAACATCATTTTGATTATCTCTCATTGTTATTGCGGGAATAGCAGACTGATTTGCAAGGATTTCTTTTACATTGTAGACAAGAGCAAGATTCTTGACGCTTCCGCTTTGTGCCGAATTATATGTTCCGGATCCGTAATAAATATTTTCAACAGTTCCGCCGTTAATAGTAACAACAGCATTACCGACAAGCTTATCTGCTTTACGGCTTCCCAAATAGAGGTCTGAAACAGTACCGCCGTTGATTTCGACATCAACATTGCCTGTTACAACAGACGGTTGTGCATACTGATTATCGTTATACGCAACAAGTGAAAGGTTTTTGACAGTACCTCCGTTCACAACAAATCTGAAATCACCGTTTGCTGTGTGAGCACCGTCTATCCATCCGCCGAGAGGAGCAAGAATATCAACATAAACCTGCCCGCCTATTTCAGCAGAGAAGCCGCTGCCAGTATTTATATTTGCTATATAAAGGCCTCTTTCAACATCTAATTGCTGCCAGTTTTTAAATGTTGCGGTAGAAAATTCACAGCCATCACCGAAAACAAGATTTACATTCTTAAGCTGCAACCAGTTTTCATCAACATTACCTTTTC
This sequence comes from Oscillospiraceae bacterium, assembly GCA_015064485.1. Lineage (GTDB taxonomy): Bacteria > Bacillota > Clostridia > Oscillospirales > CAG-382 > UMGS1052. The sequence goes on from SVSD01000005.1 coordinate 33,729, forward strand.
CGCGGATTATCTTAATATCGTCAAAAGTAATCTCGGATTTTGTACCTGTTGTAAAAATAATATGATTGTTTGTGCTCAAGGTTACTGTTGCGTTTGCATCGTATCCCACAATTTTAATGTCTTCAGATGCGAAAGTATATGTACCTTCAAGAATCGGGAGATTACCGGACACAAAGACAGTACCAACACCGCCGGCGTGAGCAATAGCCGCATCTGCTTCTGCAAGAGTTGTGTAAACTTTTTCAGAAACGCCTTCAATTACACCGCTTGCGGAATAATATACTTTTGCAGCTTCAACAAATTCTGCTGTAAATTCAAGATGTTCTCCTGTGAAGAAATATTCGGAGCCCGCAGCATATACGGCATCTCCGGCTTTCCAGCCTTTGAATAACTTTTCGTCGGGTATTACAGCGTCATCGGGAAGCTGGGGCATCTGAACATCTTCTCCCGCAAACCAGGACTGTTCAAAGGATTTATCATTATAGTTAAAGGTTACAGTCTGAGAAGAAACCGCGCGATATTGAACTAAAGTAGTTCCTTTTTCGAATGAATAAAGTCCGTCCGAATTTGGAGCAACTGCTTCCCCGTTAGCTAAAACAACATAATCAACATCAGAATCAAATTCCACATTGAAAAGCACATTATCATCAACAAATACAGCAACAGCCTTACCGCCTCTGACCTGTATATTATAGTCAGCAACATCAAGCTCAGGAACATTTGCTGCAAGTTCAGCATTATTTACTATAACAACAGAATTCTGAACTTCATTCTGATGCTCTGTCTTTGCAATTGCAGGAATAGAATAATTGTTTTCAAGAATTTCTTTTAAATTATATACGAGAACAATATTCTTGATACTGCCGTTTCGTGCAGAATTATAAACATCTCCGTTACCGTAATAAAGATTTTGGATATTACCGCCATTGATTGTTACAACAGCATTGCCTTCGAGTTTATCTCCTCTGTTGCTTCCCAAGACAAGGTTTGAAATGTCACCGCCGTTGATTATAACATCAACATTGCCGTTTACCACAGAAGGAGTGCCCCAATAATTGCCGTTATTTGCAACAAGATAAATGTTTTTAACAGTACCGCCGTTTACAACAAATTTATAATCAGCTGTGGAGCTGTGTGAATCACCGTATCCGCCGAGCGGAGAAAGTACATCAATATAAACCTGTCCGTCGATTTCTGCAGTATAATTGTCGCCTGTGATAATATTTGCTATATAAAGACCTCTTTCAACAGGATTGCCCTGCCAGTCGTTAAATGTAGCAGTTGCAAAATCACAATTATCTCCGAAAACAAGGTCAACATTTCTAAGCTGCAACCAGTTCTCATCGTTTCCGCCTTTACCACGGACTATTTCGATATCATCAAAAGTAATTTTCGTTCTTTCCTGTGATTCTATTGTAACATGGTTATTTGTGTTAAGAGTTACGGTTGCATCTTCATCGTATCCGATAAATTTAATATCTGCAGATGCAAAAGTAAATGTTCCTTCGAGCATCGCAAGATCGCCGGAAACATATATTGTTCCTACGCCACCCGCACGATTGATAGCAGCATCAGCGTCTGCGACATTTGTATAAACCTTATCTGTGATACCATCAATTGAACCTGTAGATGAATAATATATGATTGAAGGTTCAACGAACGAAGCTGTGAATTCAAGGTATTCGCCTGTAAAATAGTACTTCGCACCTGCTGAATATCTTACACCGCCGGCTGTCCATCCTGCAAAAACTTTTCCCTCAGGTGCTTCTACACCTGCAGGTAACTCATAATAAGAATTCTCATACCATTTTCTTATAATAGGATCAATACCGTTAGCTGTAAATTTAACCTCACAAAGGTTTGAATAAACAGCATCAAAGCCTACTCTTATATCGGAATACAAATATTCATCGCCGGGCATATAAATCTTGCCTTCGATATTGTCTTTCCAGCCATAAAACTTTGCATTCTGAGGATCGACAGCATCTTCGGGAAGTTCAGGTATAATTATTGTATCGTTACGGTAGCAGTCATCAAGATACAATTTACTGCCGTTATAATTAAAAGTAATTGTCTGAGGCTTTATATAAACACCACTGAAATATGCGTCGTTACCGTCAACGATCGAATAAACTTCTCCGGGATAATGCTTTGTACCGTAGTCGATTCTCAACCAATGAGAAAATTTCTGTCCTTCAATTCTTTCAAATCCGGAATCTTCGTCTTCGGGATTAGGGAATACAAAAGTATCAAGGTCTTTTGTTCCTTCAAGTTTTAAAAATCTACCCTGTGCAGGTTCATCCTCAAGATAGTCATTTTGTGTAAGATAGAAAATAACTTCTCTTTCTTCAGAGGGCGGATTGGAAGGATCGTATGAACAGAAACGGATGCTCTTTATATAGAACACATCGCCTTTAAACATCTGAAGCCCTTTTTCGCCACCGAAGGGATACAAAGCCCACTGTTTCAAAGTGTATGTATCGGTATTTTCATAATAAAACACTTCAGGCCTGTTAAGAGTGCTGTTGAAAGCATCTTTATTGTTGAAAACAGCAGTAGCCCATTCGTTTGCGACAATCTCGTCAGTTGCATCACAGGTTACATATATATCATTTTTTGTGCCGTTCTGATTATAACTGTATGTATTGAACTTCATGACATTTCCGGTGAAATCATCGCCGATAGTATCATTTTCGTCGCGATTTGTTGTGTCATAATAGTATTCGACAACTACATACTGCGCATCGTACATACGCACAAGCTGACCGTTGCTGTCGTACAGTTCATCGTAGCTGTAAAGGTTAAGCGAATAGTCTTCTTTTGTTTCATCACCTCTTACAGCTGTTATTTTGTCGGCTGTCTTACTGAACGCTTTAACAGTCTGACCGTTAAATTCTGTAATCTCAAGATTTACTCCGTTGATAACAAAATTTCCATCGGCTGCATAGGGGTCTTCGAATTTTGAAATCTCTCCCGGTTCAAGAACTCGGAACGAATAATCCACATCGGCAGCACTGACCGCAAACGATGTATAGGGTATCGTTGAGATCATACACAAAACCGCCAAAACGAGGCTTAAGATTCTGTTTTTCATAAAACTCCTCTTTCTTCTGATAATAATATTTTTTAACACCTGTAAATCAACGCATATTTACTGACATTAAACTGATTATATCATACCACAAACGAACGATTTTGTAAATGTTTTTTGACGAAAAAACCCTTATTTTCAAAGCTTCATAGCCTCTTTTTACATTCTGTTAACAATTGGTTTTATCAGTAAGTTTCACACTATACATAATGTACAATTTGATATCAAAATTATTGTGCAAAATTATCTTGCAGCAATATATTAAAATTTTTATTGAAAAACTATTGAAATAATTGACGGAATTTGGTAAAATATATGGGTATTATAATGCGTAGCAGATATATATCATACGCTGTCAGGAGAATTGTATGCCAAATCTTATTATTCCCAAAGACTATAAATCGCTTCTCAACATAAGACAGACAGAAGTGGCTATCAAAAAAGTTAAGGACTTTTTTGAAAAAGACCTTGCAATACAGCTTAATTTAACAAGAGTTTCGGCTCCCCTTTTTGTTAAAACCTCAAGCGGTCTCAACGATACTTTAAACGGTATAGAGCGCCCTGTTTCTTTTGATATTAAGGGCGAACCAGATGAGGTTGAAATAGTTCAGTCACTCGCAAAATGGAAGCGTCACGCTCTTGCGCATTACGGTTTTGAAAGAGGCGAAGGTCTTTATACCGATATGAACGCTATCCGCCGCGATGAAGATACAGACAATCTTCATTCGGTATATGTCGACCAATGGGACTGGGAAGTTACAATAAACCACGAAGACAGAAATATTGAAACTTTAAAATCGTTTGTAAACCGTATTTACGCATCTTTGAAGCATACCGAAAGATATATTGCAAACGAATATGAATTTGCAACAAGATTTCTTCCCGAAAATATAACATTTATTACTTCACAGGAGCTTGAGGACAAATATCCTGACCTCACACCTAAGCAGAGAGAATATGCAATCACAAAAGAGTGCGGTGCAGTATTTATTATGCAGATAGGCGGAAAGCTAAAATCCGGCGGAATACACGACGGAAGAGCACCCGACTATGACGACTGGAAGCTCAACGGCGATATTATGGTTTATTATCCTGTTCTTGACATTGCCCTTGAACTTTCATCAATGGGTATAAGAGTAGATGAAAACTCTCTTATTTCTCAGCTCGAAGAGCGCGGCTGTCCCGAAAGAGCAAATCTCCCCTTCCAGAAGGCACTTCTTGAAAAGAAGCTTCCTTATACTATCGGCGGAGGTATCGGACAATCGAGAATGTGTATGTTCTTTTTACACAAGGCTCATGTCGGCGAAGTTCAATCATCAGTCTGGAACGAGGAAGATATAAAGGTTTGCCTTGAAAACGGCATCAATCTTCTTTGATTGATTAATTAATAATAAACAAAAAGGAGCTGTAAAAATTTACAGCTCTTTTTTCATCAATTTTATCTCGTTTATTGTTTTTGTTTATATACGCTACAGACTTTTTTACATCCGCATTTGTGTTATAAACCATTGTTTACGGATGTTTTTTGCCTGTTATGACGACGGCGCTTTTTCACCTTGACACTTTTCATAGCAGCATCGAAATCCGAAGCTCTGAGTAAAGTTTTGACAGACTTATATTTGGAATTTACAAGCTTTTCGTTTATCTTTGCAACGATTATGTTTTCAGAAAAGCATCCGTGTTTTTCACATTCCCGAACAGCCGAAAATTGATTATAATACTTTCTGAAATACTCGGTTTTAAGAACAAGCGGTTTCCCGCACAAAGGGCACATATTATCGCAAGAGCTTGTAAATTCAAAAGCATCCCTTGGAGTTCCGAAATCATAATACCTGTATTTGCGCTTGAAATTTTCCTCTGTGCTTTTTTGCCTTTCCCTGCATAGCAAGAGTCCTGCCGTCATATCCATTTTACCGCAGACCTCTGCAGTATATAAAGCGTCGTTAAGCGCATTGTGAAGCTGCTTATCCTGAACAATACCGAGGGTTTCACACGCTGTGGAAAGTGCAACCTGCTGATGTTCTGACTTGAATTGCTGATTGTAGATTATCTGCAGATTGTACCAATTATGTACGGTAACTCCCGTAATTTTATTTACATCAATATTCTGCTTGAGTATTGCAATATCATCGCTTCCCCAAATAAGAAACTCATGCTGTTCGCCGCACCAAGAAATAAAATCGAAAAACACTTCCGTAAAGGGTGCAGCACCCTTTAATTCTTCTTTTGAAATGCCTGTAAGCTCTTCGATCTTAAAATGCATTTTGCGGTAAAAAACCGGCTTTACAAGTTTTGAATAAGTGCTGACAACCTTAAAGTCAGAATCAAGCTTAACCGCGCCTATTTGTATTATTTCGCCCACAAGTTGCTTTCGGGTATCTCCGATAAAAACTTTCGTACCCGGATACCCTTGATTCCATTCCATATCGAGAATAATATAGTTCATCAAATTTCCTCTCCGTTTAATAGCTTGATGCATATTTTTGCACTTGTTTTCGCCTTTTCAGAAAGAGTTTTACTGTTGTTTTCAACGGCCGTTTTTACATCAGTATAATTTTCAATTATTTCCTGAGTGAACCTTTTTAACAATTCAACATCAAAATTTTCTGCATTAACGCTTTTATCGATGTTTGCATATTCAAGAAAACCCGTAATTTTCGGATCGTAAACAATTCCTACAACAGGCACAAGCGATGCAACCGAAAAGATAAGAGTATGAAGTCTCATACCTATCATAATATAGGTTTTAGATATCACACCTATCGTTTCCGAATAATCAAGTCCCGACGGAGTCATATACGCTTTATTTTTCATATGCGACATAACTTTGAGAGAAGCTTTTTCGTCATCCGGAGTCTTCATCGGGATAAACAGGATCTCATAACCGTCATTTGCAAGTTCGTCAAGGTATCCGCCGAGTTTTTCGAAAAAATGCACATCATTTTTCATCCAATCACGAACCGAAACGCCGATAATATTCTTTTTCCGGTCAAGTCCCGTTTTTTCTAAAATGGTTTCAATAACCTTGTCGGGAGAGCCGGAAAGAGAAATTGCCGGGTCTGCAGTTACCATAACTTTATCTTTTGAAATACCCATGCGTTCAATTTCTGAAAGCGATGAATTTTCACGCAAAGTAATAAAATCCGCAAGATTTGTAGCTTCTGATGCAAATTTCAGATTCTTATCCTTTACAGGACCTATTCCGTTTGCGTAAATATAAACCTTGCATCCGAGTTTCTTTGCAAGTTTTATGACATTAAGGTAATACCAAAGAGATTTTGAGCTGGTGGCATCCTGTATAAGGCTGCCGCCGCCGTTTATAAGAAGTTTTGTTTGTTTCAATTTTTTTACTATTGAAAAATAATTAAATCTGAAGGACGAATCTACACCGTAATTTTTCTTTGTATTTTTCGGCTTCATCGAAAATACATTTATTCTTATGTCTGGCTTTTCTTGTTTTAAGTCATTGATTATTGCATGTAACAGAGCGTCGTCACCGCAATTCTTAAATCCGTAATATCCGGAAAGGCATACATCGTATTTTTTATCGCTGTAATAGTCCGAAATCACTGCATTATATATTTCAACATGGGAAAGGGCAAGTTTTTCATTTGAAAAATTGCCTGTTGCGCGGTTATATAGATTTTCCCCCATATTGTTTGCAAGGTTTTTGTCTTCAATAAGTTTTATAAGCTTGTCTGCAAGATCGTTATGATTTTCTTTTTCAAACAAAAAGCCGCACTCACCGTCAACAATAAGATCGGGAATCCCGCCGACACGGGAACTGACTGTAGGCTTTTTAAGTCTTGCGCCTTCCATAAGCACATACGGAAAGCTTTCGCATCTTGATGTGAGAGTATTGATATCAATAAAATTAATAAAGCTGTATATATCCTTTATAAAACCTGCAAAAATAACTTTCTCCGAGATGCCAAGGCTTTCACAAAGTTTTACAAGCTCGGCTCTTCCCTCGCCGTCGCCGGCAATTATAAATTTCACATTATCTATTCTGGCGGATACAGCTTTTGCAGCCTTTAAAAACACATCATGACCTTTTACAAAATCATGCCGTCCTATAATTCCGACATAAGTGGTTTCCGGATCGTATTCGATACCGATACGGGAAGCAAACTCTTCCTTTGAGCAATACTCCATTTTTTCGGAATAGTCCATACCGTTATATACGGTAAAAACTGAATTTGGACGGAAGTTCCTCGATATAAGCATCTCTTTAAAATTTGAGGAAACCGCAATATAATAGTCAAATTTTTTAAGCGAATATATATTCAAAGAAGTATATATAAGTTTCTTATAAAATCCGTCAAAATCAAGAAGATAATCACTGTGCACAGTTGTAATAAAAGGAATTTTGACACCTCGTTTTTTCAAAGCAACAGCAATAAAGTTTGCACGGGCTCCGTGGCAATGAACGATATCAAACCCTTCATCAATGATTTCGATAAGTCTTTCAAGAACCGACATATCGGTTCTTCCTTTTTGTTCTATAAGTTCACTGTCGACAGGCATTCTTGATAATTCATCATAAAATACGCCCTTGGAAAAGCAAACCATTTTTACATCAATCTTATTTACAAGAGCGCTGAGCAAAGCAAAAACATGAGTTTTTGCGCCGCCTGTATCACCGCCGCTGATAAGATGTAATACTTTCATATATACCGCCTTTATTAATCTTTATATGATGCAAGTTTTGAAACAGCAAGACATAATCCAACACTTATAAAAAACGCAAACATAACACGGGGATAAAACCAACAATACTCAAAAAGACCGATAAGTGTAATACCCGAAACTGAAGCCGCAGCCGCAACGCAATAATGCTTCATATCATCATTTTTAGCATATGACGACCCGATTACAGCTCTCTTAACGGTTACAAAAACAAGAATTAAATAAGCAAAAAACAAAAGTATTCCGCCTTCAACCATCATTTCCATAAACTGCATATGTGAATGCATAACAACAGTAGTCTCGCCTGTTGCATATTCGGGAAATATCTCTGCAAAAGCACCGGGTCCGAGTCCGATTCCTGTAAACCAAAACTTTTTAAGCATATCAAGACAGCCTTCCCATATATCCATACGGTAGGAGCTTGAAGAGTCTTTTAAATTCCCGATAGTAAGGATTCTGTCATAAATAGACTGAGGAATAAAAGGAAGCGCAAAAATTCCGCCTGTTATGAATATCGGGAAAAGCTTATAGTTATATAGAACGATATAAACAACAACGGCACAAAAAAGTGCGATCCATCCGGAACGGGAATATGTCAGAAGTATTGCAACGATCGGCAAAATCATACCGCAAAGGTACAAAAGCTTTTCTTTTAAATTCTTTTTGGTTACAGCAAACGCAAAGCCATAAGGTATAAAAACTGTCAGATATTCGGCAAGATTGTTGGGGTTATCCATTGTACCGAAAACTCTGCCTGGCATATTTTTATTAAGCGTAAGATCCGTCAATGAAGCATCCGCCTCAACCCCGGCAACTCTTTGAACTATTGCAAACAAAGACATAATCAAAAGAGTAAAATACGCACATCTCATAAAACTTTCGAGCATACTTTTTGTGCTTATTCTTCCGCTTACGGAAATTGTAAGTATAAACGAAGTTGCAAAGAAGAACAAAATTCGTATACTGTCCCCTACTGCTCTTGAAATGACGACACTCAAAAGTATTGAAAAAACAAAAAACACAATTGAAAGAGGCAGTTTTTTTGCTTCAGCCGGCAAAATACTTTTTTCATTTCGTGCAAGGCTGAAAACATAAAAAGCAAAAAGCACAAACGATATTATGAGTCCGTATAAGTTATTCCAATAATCGTGAGGTATTAAAAAAATCGCAGCACAGAAAAGCGCAAAAAGATTTTCAATACCAAAAAATAACGAGTCGGATACATATTTTTCATAAAGCTTTGAAAAAATACCGTCTTTTGAAAGCTTTAAAACAATTCCTGCAATTTTCGTAAACAAATTCATAAAGAACGAAGTAATAACAGAAATTATTCTGCAAAAAAACGAGTCGTCGGTATACTCAGATAAATCACCGAGTTTTATCAAAAATCTTTTGCAAAAGCTGTTATGAAAACCGTCAGCAACAAAATCAAGGATATAAAGCATTATTGCAAAAACACGGGATGAATGCAACTCCTGCCAAAGCTTTTTCAGCAATGAAAAAGTCAAACTATTTTGCAGCATAAAGCTCCTCCGAATCATTCAATAATCTCGATTTTCGTTATCTCGATATAAACTTTTGAAACGCCTGCGCGAAGCACAACAAAATCTCCGAGAAAATATGTGTGTCCGCCGATATCAACGCCGTTGTCAAGCTTTTTGCCGCTCGCTATACTTGTCAGAACCATAGAGGAATAGTCCGGTTTATCGGTAATTATCCATTCGCCCGAATCCGTGACAATACTCGAAAGAGAATCGGACACAGTCTTACTTTCAAGTGTTCCAAGATCTGTTTTATTGTTGTCATCAAACATACGGCAACCGACTTCAACTTTATCTACAACAAAATCGCTTACTTCTTTTGTGGTAAAAGTAAGTTTTACCTGTTGAGCTTCGGAATTATCAGAAGCAAAAAAGAGCTTATATGCGCCAAAGAAAACAGCCGCAATCAGAACAAGCAAAACTATTACATCAAAAAAGTTTATTTTAGTCTTCTTTTCCATCATTTAACCCTCCACAACTTCAATATCTTTTACTCTGGCAGTAAATCTAGAGTCGCCGACAAGAAGTGTCAAAGTGTGGCCGACACCATAAATGTTATCGTCAAATACTGCACCTATATCGCTGTAAACGGCCTCGGTTTCGCACTTGATAGTAATTGAGCGGTAGCCGCTTCTTGTTGTTTTTATATATTCATTTTTATCTGTTGCAATATAAGAAACAGAGTCTGCGATTTCTATATTTGCATTACCGAAAACAACTTCTGTCGTACTGTCGGAAACAATATCGCCGTCCTTCATATATTCGGCAATAGATTCGCTGACTTCTTCGGAATAAAATGTGATAACCATATTTTTATTTTCGCCGTTTGCAGCCCCTTTATCGGTCAATTTAGAAACGCCGACCACCAAAACTGCAACCAGTACCACAAGGATAACAAGAAGGTCGATGACATTTATTCTTTTCTTAGACTTCATAATTTTACCTCCGTTTATTTAATCGCTTTTTCATAACAGTCATAAACTTTATTAAATACATTTTGTATATCAAAATGCTCTTTTACGCAAGCAAAGGCATTCTGGGAAGATGTTTCGTATTTGTCTTTATCGCACATATATTTTACGATCTCATCTGCGCAAGACTTCACATCGCCGTATTCAACAAGAACACCGCAAGCAGTTTTGTCATTTATAATATCGACCGTTCCTCCAACATTTGTAGCGACAACAGGTATCCCGAAGCTTAAAGCTTCGATAATTGCAAAACTGAGAGCTTCCGTCGATGAAAGATTTACAAAAAGGTCGGACGCACAAAGGATGTTTTGAGTATCGGTTCGGTAGCCAAGCTGATATATATTATCTCTTAACCCAAGACTATCAATTTTATCTGAAATTTCATCATACAAAGGGCCGTCGCCTGCGACTACAAACGCAAAATCTTCAATATTTCTTTTTTTCATCTCATCAACCGTATCAACAAGGAAATGCAGTCCCTTTTCGGCACTGTATCTTGTAAGGGTTGAAATAACATATGTGTTATCAGCTATTCCAAGTTCATTTCTCAAAGTCGAAGTGTTTTTTTCAGCAATCTTTATGCCGTTAAAGACAACTTCAATCTTTTCCTTCTTTACTCCATTTGATATAAGAACATCTTTTCCGCAATTACAAACTGCAAAAACCTTTTCATTAAAGGGAGATATAATTTTATTTATAATCTTCCAAAAAGCCCCCTGAGTCATTATCAGATGGTTTGTATTAAAGACTTTTATTTTTTTATTAAACAGTTTTGAAAGCACCGCAATTACATTTTCTCTTGGAAACTGTGTGTGGATGATATCAATACCGTTTTCTTTACAGTATTTTGCAAGCAGTCTTGCGGCTCTCAAATCCAAAACATTCTTCATAGGAAGCCGAAAACAGCTAACGCCCATATCTTCAAGCTGTTCCCTCAGAAGGCCGTCTTCATTATATGCGAAATAGCAATTCGCTTTTGAGCCATTATATTCAGAAACAAGGTCGCGTACATACTTTTCGGTTCCGCCCTTGCCGGCGTAATTTAAAAGATATAATATATTCATATCAGCCTTCCTTTTTGTTTGTACGGAATTTTGCAACGAATGACGATACAAATTCCTTTATCTGCTCAACTTTAAACAAATACAAAAGCAAACCGTAAACCGCAATACCGCAGCCTGTAGGTACAAAAAGTTTTATGATACGGCTTATAAGAGAATCATCCAAGTAAATTCCAAACAACTCGGATATTCCGATAACTACCGCCGACATAACAAGAGATGCTGCAAGAGATTTCAATACAACCGATAAAGTTGATTCAAGAAAACCTCCGACTTTTTTGTTGAGCACAACAATAAGAATAGCAGCTCCGGTCAAAGATGCACATGAATATGCAAACGGAATTCCGTATGCTCCGATATACTTCATAAGTAAAAGACTCAGCGTTATGTTTACAAGCATAATGATAAAGCCGTTAATCGCCGAAACAAGTGTCTTTTTAAGAGCATAAAACGCTCTGTCAAGTATCTCTTTAAGCCCGATACCAACAATTCCGATCGAATATATGGCAATAAGACGGGCTCCGTTTTCAATATCTGAACTATCAATCTTTCCCCATTTTGTAATGAGTTCAAGAAGTGGAACTCTTACACAGAAAAGCCCGAATGTGATAGGGATAAGAAGCAATAAAACTGAATTCAAAACGCTGTTTAATGTTTTTCTGTATTCGCCCATTTGTCCGGTTGCAGCATATTCGGTAAGCTTCGGATAAAGCACTGCAGTGATGGAATAAACAAATGCCAGAACCATATTAAGAATAAGGTTTTGTATGAATGTTAAAAGCGTTACCATTCCTTCGTAATTCGCTATCATAGTAACATTATAAAACATATTGAGCTGATAAGATGAAGCGCCGAGAAGAACGGGAAGCGTCATTTTACCGGCTTTTATAATATCGGGATCTTTGAGATTGAAAGAAGGGGTAAATCTGTATCCTTTTTTCAAAAGCGGAGGAATAAGAATAAGCGCCTGTAAAGAAAGACCGATAAAGGTTGCAACCAAAAGACCCTCTACACCGAATTTGTCAGACAAAAAAACCACATAAAGTATAACCGTAAGACTACTCGGAACACTTACAAATGCAGGCCAACCAAAAACGCCCTCGGATTGCAGCATTCCCTGAAAAATATAATTAAGTCCGTAGAAAATCATAACGGGCATCATTATCATAAGTGCTTTTGTGCAGAAAGCTCTTGTTTCTTCAGTTGCGTTAAATCCTGTAAGTCTCGGAAGAACAGGCGACAATGCGATACCTATTATTGCCAAAACAACAGTAAATACGGTTGCAATCGTAATAATATTGTCGGCAAACTTTTTCGCGCTTTTTCTGTTATTATTTGCAATATAATCGGTATATATCGGAATAACAACAGTAGAAAGTGCTGTTCCAAAACAATTAAATATAATATTGGGTAAAGAGATTGCGTATGAATAGACTTCAATCTCCGCGCCTCTGACGCCAAAGGTTGACATATAAAACTGTGTACTGACAAGCGACAATACTCTTGACAATACCATAATCAGCATAACATAGCTGATAGATCCGAGTAGTTTCTTTTTCATTATGACTCCGAATTCTTTATTTGTTTATAATTTCCAAATAAATATTATACCATAATATTTTATATTTGTCTACAAATAATAGTAAATAAAGGCAATTTATCCTTCAAGTTCGATATAATCCGAATGTGCAAAAGAATATATAACGAGTCTTATATCGTTTAAACCTGTCATTTCTTTTACCGCTCTTTTATAGTAATAAAGCTGTAGCGAATATCTTTCGGACAATACTCTTATATCTTTTACTTTATCTGTTTTAAAATCGATGATACAAAACTTTCCGTTTTCATCTCGGAAAAAACAGTCTATTTTACCTTGGATAAGCATTGTTTCGTTTTCAAAAACCGAATCATCAGCATGTTCGTACATCTCAGAAATCGGAATGTTGATCGTAAACGACGATTCTCTTTTGATAAATTCAGCCTTTGAAATTTCAGCATAAACGCCGCTTTTAAAAAACTCAGCAAGCTTATCAAAATCAAGCATTTCAAACTGTTCGCCGGTAATGTATCCGTTTTCAAGAAGCCTTCTCGCCTCATAATAGCAATCGCTTTCGCAATTTTTATAATCAGCATACTGCATAAATGTATGCATAGCGGTTCCGACTTCCTCCGGTTTTTTTGCAGTATCATCAAGAAAAGCCGGCTGCAAAAGATCGTTTGAAGACGGTGTGATACTGCCGCCCGTTTTAAGCTTTCCGTTTTTAATATCCGACACACTGATTTTCGAAAGAACTTTTGAAAGCTCTCGGTAAGGATAATTAAAAAGCACGCGCTTTTTTATATCTTCGCTTAAAGCTGAAAAGCCGTTGTCATCCTCTTTGGTTTCCGCTTTCTGATTTTTATAAACAGCTTTTGACAAAACACTAGTTACGGTAAAACTATTATTTGAATCCGCCTTTATATCGCTTCGTTCGAAACCTATTTCATCAAATTGGTCATTCATACGGTCGTACAACGATATGACAGGATAAATCCAACCGGCAAAAGAATTTGCGCGGGAAATATAGTTTCTGCCGCCTCTTCCCTTTTCATAATACGACACAAGCGCCTTTTTATCAACCTTTTCAAGCATAATAACCAGCCTGTCTTTTGCGCGGGTCATAGCTACATATAAAAGCCTTTTTTGCTCTTCAAGTGCAAGTTTAAGTTCGGAATGTCTGACAGCTGCTCTGAATGGTGTATCAAATTTCACGCTTGAAGTTGCAGATTCCGCACTTCTTACAGACGGAAGATCGCAAAGTTTGAAAGTTACGCCAAGGCTGTCGCTGATTATGCAGGAAGACTGTTCATCGCTCTTATTAAATGCAGATGAAAGTCCGCAAAGGAAGCAAACAGGAAATTCAAGTCCCTTTGAATGGTGAACACTCATAATCCTTACGGCTGAAGCAGTATCAGAAGATGATGCTGAAATAATATCCTTAGGATCCTTTGCCTGATCGTTAAGATACTCAAGAAAAGCACAAAGACCTCTGAAAGATGTTTTTTCAAAGTTTCTTGCAAGATTGTAAAGTATCATCAGGTTTTCACGGCGTAAAGGTGCTGATTGAGTAAATCTGTTAAAGGATTTTTCCGAAACAACATTCATAAGATGAAGCTCAGAATAAAGCTTCAACAAAAGTTTATCTGACGAATTTCCCACAGAATACTTTCTGAATCTTTCGATCGTTTCAACAAATTTTTTGCATTTAAGAGAAATATCATCATCCGAATCGGAATCTGCAAATGCTTTTACCGATTCCCAAACACTTTCATCACTTCCTGCAATACCGCCACTCAGTCTTCTTATTGTCAAAAGGTCATCATCGGAAAACATAAATATCTCCGAACGCATAGCACCGGTTACATAAACATCCCTTAACGGATTGTCAATAGCATTAAGTATGCAAAGACAAAGAAGTATTTCTGCGTTTTCAAAAAAGTTTTCGCTGACCTCGGAATGGGCAGGAATACCGCAGTTTTCAAAATACTTGGCATATTTTTCCGCTACATTTTTAACCTTAGGCAATAGTACGGTTATATCTCCGTAATCATACATCTTTCCGTCGGAGCTGATATAGGAGGGATTATTTACTATCTCTAGGATCTTCAAAGCCGTTGCTTTCATTTCGTCTGTATAATAATCCTTTTCGTCGGCTTCGTCGGGAGAAAAAAGAACAATTTCCGTTGGTGCATCTACTTTAAACGATTCGTGTTTTGAATAGATGAGTCTGTCCCCTTCGCCGTATGATTCCCTCATTATTTCGGAAAATATAAGATTTGTGAAGTTTACAACGCCCTCAGAACATCTGAAGTTATCGGCAAGGAATTCCTTATGTTCACAACCGCTATCTTCTTCTCCGATTCTTACAAACCTTTGAAGGTATGAGGCGAAAAGCTCGGGGCGCGCACCTCTGAAGCGGTAGATACTTTGCTTTATATCACCGACCATAAAACGGTTCAATTCATATCCGTTTTCATCATATCTGCATATAGCACGAAAAATAGTATCCTGAATGGGATTGATATCCTGATACTCGTCAATATATATTTCCGCAAAGCTGTTTCTGTATTTTTTAGCAACATCCGTTATTTCAAGTTTTCCGGTTTCTTCATCATTTTCTTTAACAAAAAGCCTATATGTAAGTCTTTCAGCATCCGAAAAATCAATAAATCCTCTTTCGTATTTTTCTTCTTTATATCGTTTATCTATCATAAACACGATATCAAAAACCGTCGAAAGTATTTTAAGACAATCGCCTGCTGCCAATTTGATTTTTTCTTGATCTGCTCCGAAAAACAACTTTCTGTGGGTATTGAAAGTGTCATATGCATCGCCACGCAGAGATTTTATAGTTTCAACCTCAAGCTCATCATAATCATATTTCTTTGCCGGGAGAGCCGTAAGCCTTGTTGTGGTTACAGACGAAACGGCGGCTGAAGTTTTTATATAGTTTTCTATATCAAGTGAAGAAAGCGCACATTTAGCATTATCGAGGTCGGTTGAAAAGATACCTACATATTTTGCATACTTTTCTTGATTTTCCATCCTTTCAAGCGCAGAATTTATACCTTCGATATATGCTTCGATGTCGCTTTTTATAATTTCAAAAGCGATCTTTCCGTATTCTGTTCCGAGAAAATCCTTTTCGCAGATCTCCTGATAAAAACAAAGTGCTTTTTCACACCATTTTTCCGGTTCGGGAAAAGACATAATTTTCTTGTAAAGCTTTTGCAGAAGCGATATAAAGCCCTCGTCGTTTTTGCTGCCTGAAAAGATCTCTACAGCATCAAAAAAAGCCGCGCCGTCTAAAGACTGAGCATACATATCTTCGACAACCCGCTCGGTTACGCGGCGAAGCAATAGTTCCGCTTCCGAACCATCGCATATCCGAAGTTTAGCAGGCAAAGAAAGAAGCTGAAAATGTTTTCTTACAACACCAAGACAAAACGAACTGATAGTAGAGATATTAGCGTATTTTATTTTAGAAAGCTGCCGCATCGCCTTGCGGTTTCCTATATCTTTTGAAACCGCTTCGGAAACGGTGCGCTCTATCTTTTCGGAAAGATCCTTTGCGGATGCATTTGTGAAGGTAACAATAAGAAAATCGTCTATTTCAACCGGGTCGTCGGGATTTGTTATACGGCTGATTATTCTTTTTGACAAAGTTGATGTTTTTCCGCTTCCCGCACCCGCAGAAACAAGGAGAGTTTTGCCTCTGTGAATAACGGCGTTGCGCTGTTGTTCCGTAAGGTTTTTGTCATTTACAGCTGATGATACAACTTTTTGATTTTCCAAATCTACACCTCCTCCAGTTCGTATCTTATCGAAGGATTTTTTCTGTCAAGTCGGCACACCGCGGCATAATCACAATATGAACACGGGCTTGCGACTTGTTTATAAGGGTTTGTATCAATATTTCCCATATACATAAGACTTGCAAGCTTTCCCGATACTGACGCCGCTTTTTTTAATAATGCACCCATTTCCTCAAGACTTGTCACCTTTGAGCGTCTTTTATCAAATTCACCGTCTTTTGTAAGCTTTGCCGGAACATATTTCCCGCTTATTCCTTTATCCATAGCGTCAAGTACATCTTTGTCATCAATAAGGATACCGTCGCCCTTAAATGAAGTTTCCGCAGTTGAATTATATTTTGATTCCATATCGTCGCCTAAAACGGCATCCTTTATCTCAGGCTTTCTCACAGGTACATACAAAACGCCCGCAGGAACGATATTTTCACCGTATTTTTTAGTTTTACTGAGTTCGATACAGTAAAGATACAAAAGCATCTGCAAGTTAAAGCCGTATGCAACATCGTCTTTTCTGAAATGCTTTGTTCCTGTTTTGTAGTCAATTATTCTGACATATGTTTTATCGCCGCACTTATATACATCCGCTCTGTCAACTTGTCCGACGATATGAAGTTCTCCGAGTATACTTCCGTCATCCCCTACAAGCTCAATAGGCGGTGCTTTTATGCAATCGTCTGACATTCCGATATTTACTTCAAAATCCGCAGGTATAAAATCGGATTGAGCGATATCATCCGTAAGATGTACTGCAAGAGATGTGAGTATTGCAGAAAGTCTGTTATAAAGATACTTGAATCTTTTTGAAACAGCATTATCATGACCTTTTGCGTGGGTTATGTTGTCAAAATGCATGCTTAGAAGCTCTTTTATTCTCTTTTTTGACATTTCGTGGGAATAAGAATTACCTTCAAGCTTTGCATCAGCGAGTTCTTTAACAAAGATTTCAAGAATTTTATGTGATATAAGACCTGTTTGTATGCTGTCAAGTTCTGCTGTCTTTTCGGGTTTTACTTTGAGTACATAACGGTTAAAATAATTAAACCGGCAGCTGCTGTAACATTCAAAGCGCGATGGACTTGAATAAACATTTTTTCCGAAAAGCTCTGCTGTTTTATCGCATGAAAGCTTTCCTTTTTCGTTAAGAATCATATCTGCTTTTTCAAATAAAGCTCTGTATTCCTCATTTTCAGACAAGACAGCCTTTGAAGCGTTTACAAATTCGTCATCCCCAAAAGAATACATATCATCGACAAGTGATATTGGTGTTGTTATATTTGAAACTTTATCTTCAAATGGATATTTTATGTAAAGCGAGTTTTCGAAAAGATTCTGCACAGTATCAAGCAAAACCGATTTTCTCAACGGTTTGTTGTCGCAATCCTTTTCGGAATACAGCAAAAACAGCTTGTCGTAAGGGTCGCAAAAAATATTGTACGCAAGGAAAAACTCATCATAAGCGCAATCTTTTGCAGGCTTTGAAATATTTAATCCGACCTCAGACAAGGCTTTTTTCTCCGCATCCGAAAAAATACTGTTTTCTTCGTTTTGCATCGGAAAATATTCGTTATTGCAACCGAGAACAAACATATATTTTATCGTTTCGCTTCTGATAAGGTCGGCAGAACCGATAAGAACACTGTCAGCAGATTCGGGAATATCTAAAACTCCGTATTCATTAATTACCGCCTTAAAAAGCTCTGCGAAAAATTTCGGCTTCATCTCGTCGTACCCGAAAACACGAACGATCTCGTCAAGAGCTTTTATCGTAAGATTCCAGAAACGCACATCATCCTGTTCTCTGAGGTTATCAGCATAATTTGAGTCTTTCATAAGACGGAAAACAGCGGCGGCAATATCTCTGCAGCAAACAGAATCAGAAATATCCTCGGAAAATTTTGCAACAGCTCCCATAACCGTTTCCTTGGCAGTATTTATTTCAGAAAGCATCTGTGCATCCTTTTCGGTAAATTCGGAAGAATATCCCGAAGGATTCATAAACCATTCGGAATTGAATCCTTTTTTTCCGTTTATATTCCATGTTCGTATGTAGCTTTCAAGAAGGGACGCACTCTCAGGCGAAATCCTAAGCAGCCCCGTTTTTAAAAGAGTTATAAAGCTTTGCATCTTCCAGGAAGAAACAAGCTCGATACAGTTAAGAATGTATGAAATTATAGGTTTAGTCAACAAATCCTCTTTTGAAGAAAAAGTATAGGGAATACTTGCCTTTTCGAGAAAGACATCTATTATTCCTTCGTATAAGGATATATTTCTTGCACATATCGCTATATCCCTAAAATGAGTTTTACCGTCAGAAATAAGTGTATAAATACTTGAGCTTACCGCCTTCGCCTCATCAATCGGAGTATTACAAGTAATTATTTTGATATTATCGCTTGTCCTTTTTTGCATTTCACCGGTCATATTAAGGCAGGCAGCTTCAGTAAAGTTCTTTTCAAGATAAACAATATCATTATCAAACCCTACAGGAGAAAGACAAATATCTGAAATTATGCACGATACGCTTTCCGCTATTCTTTTTATACTTTCAGCCGCTTCACACGGTCTTTCAAACACCTTATCGGTATCATCTTTGTCGGTGCAAAATGTTATATGTACTTCTTTTGACTGTTTAACAATATGTCTTATAATGTCAAGCTCCTGAGGAGTAAAGCCGTAAAATGAGTCGATAACAACAACTGCATCGCCGAAAAAGTCATTTTTGTCAAGCACTTTTGAAAGCATCTCAAGATTTTCGCCGTCTGTGCCAAAACACGCTTTTAGCTCCTGTCTGTATGCAGAAGTAAGCAGCGACATATCCTTAAGTTTGCCGCACAATGAGGGATTTGCGTTTTCAAGTTCGTTTACCGCCTTATCAATCGTTTCTTGTGTTACATTGTACGCCGAGAATTCGCGGGCAAAATGTACAGCCGCGGAGGCAAACGATAAATCTGAAGAAGAAGACGAGTATTCGCAAAGCTCATCCGAAAGCGTATTGATTACCCTCGACATACAAAGCATCTTGCCGACATTATCAAGGAAACTTCCGCACACTCCTCCGAAATTGCGAAAAACCCGATTACACAATCGGGTAAAGCTCAAAACTTCCGCATACATATTGGCACAGTTTCCGATCTTGTCGGCAATTTTCTTTTCACAGGAAAAAGTAAACTGTTCAGGGACAATATAATAGCATTTTTTCTTTTCGGAAACACACTTTTTTAGTATATCCATACAATAGCTTGTCTTTCCGTATTTTTTTCGTCCGAAGACTCTGTAAACCATCTTTTCCTCCGTTATTTTTTTCGTTTGAAAAGTTCGAGTATATACAAACCATATTCGTATTCTTTGCTTTCGGAACAAATCATTTTGGCTGTGTTTTCGCTTATTCCGGCACTTTTAAGCTTTTTGTCAACATCTGTCGCCATTGAATTGCAGACTGTGGGATATAACACACACCACCAGTTTTTCCCTTCCCCGCTTCCAAGTGTGATTTTTAAAGACTTATAATCTCCGGACGGAAAAGCAAATCCTTCGTAATACCTTACGGGATAGTATTCGTTTTCAAAGAAAACTTGGGTTTTATAAGTATATCCGAGTTCTGAAACAGTATCTTTTACTTTGTTTTCAATGTTTTGAAGATTGTTTTTGATAATAATATCTGCCTCATCCTTATTTTCGGCTTCTGATACAAGAGTATAAATATAATCTTTTACGCCGTCGCGAACTGCAAGCTTTGCTTTTTGGTCTTTTTCGCTGTCCGAATCTGCAAGTATATGAAGTCTTATCACATTATCATACAATTCACTGTCAAAAGAATTTTGCATATTCTGAAGAGTGACAGCGTAAGTAAAAACAAACGCAGAAACAAGTGAAACTGTGATATAAACCGATATTTTAATAAATTTTCTTTTCATTTTTGTCCTCCGACATTTTGTAGTTACATCGGTTATGGACAAAAAAACAGATTTTATTCAATTACGGTTGCACATTTATAACACTTTTTGAATTTTTCAGACAATTCAGCGAAGCACAAGTTGAGATCATCCTCGTTTTCAAAAATTCCGTATACAGACGATCCGCTTCCCGACATCTGCGATGCAAGAGCACCGGATTTTTTCATTGTATCCTTAATTAAAGTTATATCGGGACAAGCCTTTTCGCAAATAGGTGCAAAGGAATTCACAGTAAAATCATAAATATTTTCCTGCTTATTATTATTTAAAAGATTTTTCACTTGTTCCGAAGGATTTCCGTCATAAAGAATCGGCGAATCATCAAAGGCTCTGTAAATTTCCGATGTTTTCATACCGTGATCCGGTACACAGATAAGAATATATTTACCGTCAAAAGGGGCGCATTTTTCAAGAACTATTCCTCTGTCGGTACAAAGCGCACAAATATACTTCCCAAGACAGAAGTTTATGTCAGATCCAAGCGATGCCGCGATCTCCTCTACCTTTTCGTATCCTATCCCGCCGTAGGTTTCATACAAATAATCAAGAACACATGCGCAGTCGGCGCTTCCGCCGGCAAGTCCTGCTTTATCGGGAATATGTTTGTCTATATGTATCTTGACACCAAAGGATTTTCCCTGCTCTTTTTTATACATATCAAGATACTTCACAGCCGCCTTATATGCAAGATTATCCTCGGGGGCACATACATCAACATTACAGGTAAGTACAATTTTATCGTCCTCGTTTTTTTCGAAGTTCAAACTATCGCAAAGAGTAACCTTTTGCATAACAGATCGGATATTATGATATCCGTCTTCCCTTTTTTCTCTGATTTCAAGGGTGAGATTGATTTTTGCGTATGCATTTTTTGTAGTCATATCAGTTCCTCATAATTTCATAACAAGATTTTGTTTTATACTTACCGCCTTCATAGGGCAAAGTTCCTGACAGCAATAACATTTTATACATTTATCATAGTTTATAACGGCTTTTTTGTTGACTATATCAATAGTTTCCTGCGGACAGCATCTTGCACATTCGCCGCATCCTATGCATTTTTTCTTGATAATAACAGGTCTTGGTTCAAGCCATTTACGAAGTCTTCCACCGAAAAGATTGGGAAGCTGCTTTATGACGCCTCCTGCACTGCTGTCGGGCCTTTTGAAATTTGATACATAGCTTTCGATATTTTCACCGACAATTTTAATTTCTGTAATATCCTCCGGGCAAAGCCCCATATCGATACAATTTTTTACTGTCAAAACTTCTTCTTTTCTGAAGCCCATTATGTGGCAGGCAACTCTGTCGAGAACATAGGGATTCGAAGAAGACATAACAAGCCCCACTTTTTTAAGTGTTCCGCCGGCAGGTCCGTTTCCTTCCATAGCGATTATTGCGTCAATTATGCTGACACACGGTTTTACTGTTTTACACAAATCTATAAGATATCTGGAAAAGTCCTTTTGATCGGGGAATCTTGCATGTTGCTCCGCTTTCATAAGTCCGGGAATTGAACCGTACATATTCTTTACGGCAGCCGACATATTGCAGAGTGAATGAGTTTTTAATCGGCAGAGATTTACTATAAAATCAGCCTTGGCAAGCGGATTTATTATCGAAAACGATTTTGACATAACACCTTCCGAATTAAACATTTCGGTATGCCCCATATCAAAGTTTACGGAAGCACCCGTCATATCCGCAGCATCCTTCATACCGCAGACCGAATATATTCCGTTTATTGAAGATGTATTATATACTCCTCCGGGACTGTCACATATTATAACTTTTGCGCCCTTCCCTATAAAATACTCAGCACAAGATCTTACAAAAACAGGGTTTGTTGTAATTCCAGCATCCGGACTTCTTTTAGCAAGAAGATTGGGTTTAAGAACAACATTTTTATCTGTGAAATCAAACTCATCATAGCAATCAGAAATAATCATATCAAGATGCTCAAAAATCACATTTTTAACATTTTCATATTCATAGCTTTCGCATTTTGAAGAATAAACCTTATAGTTTCCCGACATAAAAGAACTCCCAAATGTGTTTTTTATTATTTTAACACATTTGAGAGAAAAAAGAAAGTATATTACCTAAAATATTATATAATTATTTGAGAAGAAGTCAAAGATCGTCCGCATCCTGTACCGGCTTTTCGTTTTTTTCGACCGCAACTCCGGTATAGCTTCCAAGCGGATCTGAAATTATGCCGTCATTTTTATTTGTATCTTTGTCATCTAAAATATATTCGGTTTTTTTCAGGCACTTTTTTGAACATTTTCTATTTTCGTTTCGCATATATTATCTCCTTTCAATAACTATTGTTTCTTGAAAGAAAAAAATAATACAAAACCTGCAAAAACCTCATCTGTTTTTAAAAAATAGCTTTTTGAAAACAGATTTTACTCTTAAAAACAGGCATCTTAACGGAAACAGTCTGCAATAAAAGAAAACATAGACCTTATACGAAAAAGATCTTTTGACATCTATTGTCTTACCGTTTCTGATTATTTTTGAAACGACTGCTATGATATCGCCGTCATTTATTCCCGATTCTTTTATAAACTGATTGTCACCGCACAAAACATATCCGTTTTTATCAAATGAAACGACTCTGTGAAGAACGAATTTACCGTCTTTCCTTTTGTATAACGGTATATCAAATCGTTTAAGAGGAATATCAGCCTTTACAAGAACAACCGTATCTTTGCGGTTTCTCAAAAGCGGCTTCATACTTGTCCCCGCGGTTATAAGACTGAATTGCCCTCCGCTGTTGACAGTTTCTCTAATAATATCCTCGGTTTCCGAAAGAGCTGCTACGATTTTTTTCTTATTATCGTTTGAATTGTTACTCAATTATACCGGCACTCCTTGCTTTATCAAGAAAAGCTTCGATATCGCGTCTTGCTGTTTCTTCATCAATATCATATTTTTCGATCATTGCACAAACAAGCTCCTCGGGAGTTGTTTCTTTTTCAAGAAGCGACCACAAAAACGAAGCCGAACCGTTCAAAGTTATCATTGCGTTAAAATTCAATGATGCTTCGCCGACAGCAACAACTATATCAACACCGCCAACATTCTTTTTCAAAAAACCTTCTTTGATTTTCATAAAATCTCTCCTTTGAAAGTCAGTTTACATCGTTCATTCCGTTATAGGAAGTAATAACCGCATCGTCTTCCATATTGCAGTACAAGGAATATACATTCACATTTGCGAAAATCTTGTCAAGCAATTCAAGTACCTTTATCATCTGTTCCTTATTACGAGGTCTGAAAGTCTGGTTTAAAATCTTAGGTAAAGCCTGTGCCGCTTCCATTTTATGTATGTGATTTTTTGTATCTCTCGATAAAATACATATTCCCTTTACAGGTACACAAACATCAGAATTAAGGTCGGTTTTTCCTGAAAAAGGGGTTCCGCAGGCATATACCTTGCCGTCAATTATGCGAAGAGCGGGTTTGTCATCGTTTATAAAAGTAAGCCTGTCCCCGAAATGTTTTTTCCAAAGAGAAGTGTGTGTACTTTTACCGGTGCCGCAGGGGGCGGAAAACAAGTATGCATATCCATCTACCGCAACACACGAAGAATGAAGCAAAATAGCATCAAAATCCGGCAATTTCTGATAAAAATCAAGCCCGAACAAAAGGTATTCACATTCATCTATTGTAAGATGCGGATTTTGTTTTTTCAACAATCCGATCATTTCATCCGAAACCTGAATTGTTATATCGGGTTCTTTTTCGCTGTCTGTAAGATAATTCTCACTTCTGCTTTTCAGAAGTTCGAAATTTGGCTGCATTTCGACAATAAGTCCTGCGATTTTATATTTATTCATCATTACCTCTTATGCTTTTGATTTTTAAGAAAATAAGTTTTAACGATACCACAACAATAATAAGAAAAACTGCTCCGCCGGTATCAATTAAAACATCCGTAAAACGGCACGCCCGACCGGGTACAAAATACTGTATTATCTCGTCGGTACAGGCAACAAAGAAAGCTGCTGTCACCGGCAAAAAATATCTCAAAAAGCTTTTCAGATTCCAAGCCCAAAACGAAAGAAATGCAAAAAGCGAAAGAACCGCAAATTCCGAAAAATGGGCCAGCTTCCGTATAAAATTATTTATTATGCTGATTTCAGCTTTGCTTTTACTTTCTAAATCTTCCCTCAGGACTTTTTCGATTATTATTTCAACAACATCATAACTTTTATCGTTGGATTCACTTGCGGTTTCGGCAGAATTTGAAAAGATGAAAAAAATCCAGAAGACCGACAGAAGACTTAATACCACTGCCAGAACTTTTCTGTTTAATGTCATAATATGACCTCTTGGCAATGCATCATTCTTTCAAAAACAACAGGTAGCAATGCTTTTTCAAGATATTTTATACCCTTTTCGGAATGAAAAAGCCTTATATCGGGTTCGTGAATATCTGTACCGAAAATAACATTAACTCCGTTATCAAGCAGTCTTCTGAGAAAAAGCTTTGTTTTCAAATGAGTTAATGAATACAGATTAATCTGGAACATTATGTCATCGATATTTGACAGCTCCCTAAATTCCCGGAAAGTCATATACGGCAGATACCTTTCCGCATGAGCAAGAATTATCTTTACACCGTGCCGGTGGCCTATATCATAAAACTCTTCAACAGTTTTCATTGAGAACCTTTTCATCGGAAGCTCTATGAGTACCTTGTCTGTTCCCGAAATTGTAAGCTTTGAAAGGTCGCATCTTTTTGATATTCCCGTTTCATATGCAATTTCTGCGCCGGGGAAAACTTTAAATCCGTCGGGAAAAGGCGTATTAAAAAAGGAAATATCCCGTCGGGATATGAAATCTTCAACAGTTTCTTCGTAAAAGTAAAAATGAGGTGTCGCATAGCAGGATGAAAACCCCAAGGCTTTTAAAGACTCGGCTATACCAAACGCAGTTGCAGCATCTTTTGCCCCGTGATCTACTCCGGGCAAAATATGACAATGCGCATCAATATATTCAGTTTTCTTAATAAAAGCAGTTTGATTATTCATTAAACCGATCACTTTCTTATTTACTTTTAATCAGAAATACCCTAATTTAATGCATATATATTATATATTACATATAATATGCACAAAAGTCAAGTTATTTTGCTTTCTGTTTACAATTTAATTATAAATAGTGTCAAAAAAGCTTGACAAAGAAAACTTTTGGTGTTATAATAGTAATGTTTTTTAAAGGCGTTGACGAAGAGTAAATGTAATCGAAGCCTCAAGAGAAATGGCGGTTGGTGCGAGCCATAGGTATAATTTACATTTTTGTAGCTTCCGAGCCGGGAGGAAGAAAAGATTTTTGAGTAGACCCTCCCCGAGACAACTGCGTTAGTGTTAAAGGGATTGCTTGATCCTGAAGAGGCAGACTTTTCTGCAATTTGAGTGGTACCGCGGGTATTATGTACTCGTCTCAAAGTAAATTACACTTTGGGACGATATTTTTTTGTCCCGCAACGGAGGTTATTATGAATAATTTCAACGATCTTGATCAAAAGATCAGAGAGATGGCGGAGCGTATTCGAGAGCTCCGTGAAATCGAAGGGATCTCTCCCCTTTCAATGGCAAAAAGCACAGGCGTTTCCGTTGAAGAATACCTTGCTTGCGAAGAAGGCAAAAACGATTTGAACTTCGCCTTCATTTACCGCTGTGCAAGTGCTCTCGGCGTAAATGTTACCGATATCATTGAGGGCTACAGCCCTAATCTTAAATCTTATACCGTAACAAGAGCAGGTTCCGGTCAGCAGATAGCCAAGGCGCACGGTATGACCTATTTTAACCTTGCCTACGCTTTTAAAAACAGAATTGCCGAACCGCTTTATGTTGTCAGCACATACGACGAAACAAAGACTGCCGACAATATCGAGCTTACAACCCATGCGGGTCAGGAATGCGACATCGTCATCGAGGGTAACCTTATGGTTCAGGTCGGCGAACACAAGGAAGTTCTCGGCCCTGGCGACAGTATTTATTACGATAGTGATACCCCTCACGGTATGATCGCGGCAAACGGAAAAGACTGTAAGTTCTACGCTATCGTTTTAAAAGCCGATGAAGACGATATTGAAGATGCGGCTACACCCGATATGATAACAAAGAAGATTATCGGTTCGCTCCATAAAGACGAAAAGGACCGCATTTACCGTCAATTTATCGATATAGTCGAAGATGAAGACGGAACTCCCACTTCGATAACATTCAAGAATACCGATAAATTCAATTTTGCTTTTGACCTTGTGGACAAGCTTGCAGAAAAAGAACCCGACAAGCTTGCAATGCTTCACATTTCAAAAGATAAAACAGAACGCCGCATAACTTTCTCTGAAATGAAGAAGGTTTCATCTCAGTATGCAAACTACTTTATGTCGCTCGGTATTAAGAAGGGCGACAAGGTTATGCTTGTTTTGAAGCGCCATTATCAGTTCTGGTTTGCAATGATAGCTCTTAACAAGATCGGTGCAATTGCAATTCCTGCTGTAAATCAGCTCCAGGAACACGATTTTGAATACCGCTTTAAGGCAGCCGGTGTTTCGACCGTTATCTGTACTTCCGACGGAGATACAGCAAACCAGATCGACATTGCGGCAAAAACCTGCCCCGGACTTGTAAATAAGCTTATTGTAAACGGCGAAAAAGACGGTTGGAGAAGCCTTGATGAAGAATACAAGCGTTTCAGCACTCATTTTTACCGTTCGGACGAATCCCCCTGCGGCGACGACCTTATGCTTATGTATTTTACATCAGGAACATCCGGTTATCCCAAGATTGCGGCTCATAACCACAAATACCCTCTCGGTCATTTCCATACCGCAAAATACTGGCATTATGTAGATCCCGACGGACTCCATTTCACAATTTCCGATACGGGTTGGGCCAAGGCTATGTGGGGTAAGCTTTACGGTCAGTGGCTCTGCGAAGCTGCAACCTTTGTATATGACTTTGACAGATTTGATGCTGCAGATATTCTTCCTATGTTTGAAAAATATCATATAACCACATTCTGCGCTCCTCCCACAATGCTCAGAATGATGATAAAACAGGATATATCACAATACGATTTTTCATCTGTGCGCCATATGACAACTGCGGGCGAAGCTTTGAACCCTGAAGTTTACCGCCAATTTGAAAAAGCAACGGGGCTTCAGATTCTCGAAGGCTTCGGTCAGTCCGAAAGCACAATGATCATCGGTAATATGATCGGTAAACCTCACAAGATAGGCTCTATGGGTAAACCAGCACCGATTTATGATGTTCATCTCCTCGATGCCGACGGCAACGAAGTTAAAACAAGTGAATCCGGCGAAATCTGTATCAATATCAAAGACGGTGCTCCCTGCGGTCTTTTCACTGGCTACTACGGCGATGAAGAAAAGACAAAGGAAGTATGGTACGACGGTTATTATCACACAGGCGATGTTGCGTGGCGTGATGAAGACGGATTCTATTGGTATGTCGGCAGAAGCGACGATGTTATTAAATCCTCCGGCTACCGCATAGGCCCGTTTGAAATCGAAAGCGTTATTATGGAGCTTCCCTATGTTCTTGAATGTGGCGTATCTGCTGTTCCCGACGAGGTAAGAGGACAAATAGTTAAGGCAAGCATCGTTCTTGTAAACGGCACTCCCCCCTCAGAAGAGCTTAAGAAAGAAATTCAGAACTATGTCAAGGAAAAAACTGCTCCTTACAAATATCCTCGAATCGTTGAATTCCGCGATAGTCTTCCCAAGACTGTAAGCGGTAAGATTATGAGAAATAAACTTTAATAGTATAAAAAAATATCCACCCGAGGGTGGATATTTTTGTTATAGATAAAACAACTCTCATCTTTTGTTATTCAATATATTCAAAAAAGATACTATATGTTGGAACTGATGATGAAATATCCGGAATTCTGTATTCCACATATATATTTTGTTTTCCGGAGTTGATAACTAATGTTTCAAGCGTTGTTTTATAAGATTTAAATCTGTTTACAACATTTAAACCATATTCTGATGCTTGTTTATCAGATATTGGGTCTAAAGGATCTGCTAACATTAATGTAGTTCCTGGCTGGCATTTTGTCCATTCTGTGTTAGGATTTACATAAAAAGCTCCTTCTAATGTGTAATAATCATTCATCATTTTCCAAATTCTTTGACCGGTTTCACCTAAAAATTCATTTGACATTAAAAGTGAATTATGAACACCTGCATCAATACCGAAGCCATTAGTTAATTTTGATCCATATTGAAGATCATTAGAAATTGTGTTATGCATAAAATATTTTGAAAAATCGTATTTTGTGAAATATACATCAATTCCATAATATTTTTTATTGCCAATATAATTTATAGCTTCTTGATCATAATAAAGTTCATATAAAACTTGATATGGTGCATATTTAAGGTATATTGCATCATTAATTGTTGAATAAGTTGGATTTAATCCAATACCACCATTATCATATTTTTCAACTTTTACTTCATCATGAACTTTATCTTCATAGAATTTTTTGAAAGTTTCAAGATTTTCTTCAGGTGTTTTATCATTAGAAAGATCGTACTCTTTTTCATCAGATTCGATGATATAATTGTTTTGGATAAACTTATATGGTACAAGGTTTACCATTTTACCATTTTCGTATTTTCCAATACTTGTATCAATAATAACAATATCTTCATATCCTTTTCTTGAAGGATAATCTTTATCATATACTGTTGTTATATCCGGATACTTTTCTTTATCATATTCGTAATCAAGTATAGGAGTATTATCTTCGTTTTCCTGTATATCAAAATCTATAGTTTGTCTTTCGATATACTTGTAATCAACTCTTCTGAGCTCGTCATTCCAGGAAACATCATATCCAAGTGCATATCCTACAAATCTTGCAGGGATAAATGTCCTTCCGTCTACAATTACAGCTGTGACATCCATTTCCCTTGCTTCTGAATATACAGCTGTTGATGAGAGAATCGGTCCTCCGGTATAATCAATTACTCTATCAAGACCAATTTTGATTTCGTTGTTACCGATTATCAATTCTGCTACCATATTTACATTATTTGTCATACCTGTTCCATAAATAGGTTCAATTGTACCATCTTCTTTAACCCAGTTGTGAACAATTGTTTTGTACGAAGCTTTTTGTGCAAACTTTTTAAGGGAAACTGTTTGTGTTTCCTGATTCCATAATACTTCTGCACCCATTGCTTCTGCAACAGCTCTTACTGGCACAAGAGTTCGTCCATTTTCAATAAATGGTTTAACATCCATGTTTTGAACAGCAACTCCATCAACATAAATTTCAATATTATTTGAATTGGCTGCAAGGACAGATGGAACGGATGAAATAATCATAACGATAACGAAAATTAAACTAAAAATTTTCTTTTTCATAAAAATCTTCCTTCCTGCCATTCGTTCAGCTTGCGCTTTTGCTTCGAAATCAAACGACACATATATTATACTACAATCAACTCACATAGTCAATGTTATATGCAAACAAATGAGTTTAACAACGGAACATTGATAATAGGCTTGACAATCTGACGAGGCTTTTCTCATTAATAGTTTCTACTAAATTATCATTTGTTAGGTAATAAGTAAAATCGACAAAATTCCAATTGGAACCTTGTCGATTTTTGGCGGAGAAGGGGAGATTTGAACTCCCGCGCCGGTTAAATCCGACCTACACCCTTAGCAGGGGCGCCTCTTCGGCCAACTTGAGTACTTCTCCGAATATAACGATATTTACTTAAAAAAGCCTGGCGGAGAGGAAGGGATTCGAACCCTTGTGCCCTCGCGGACAAACGGTTTTCAAGACCGCCTCGTTATGACCACTTCGATACCTCTCCGTGTTTTCCGCTCTAACCACGGCAAGAGATATCATAACACATTTTAAGTCGGTTGTCAAGTCTTTTTTTACATTTTCTTGAAAATAACAGCAGTTAAAAATATTCATACATTATCTTAACCACAGCTCATATTTTATTGACTTTTCAAACTCAATATAGTATAATTAATATATCATATAATGTATATGAGTTTATGCAATTTAACAGTATTGAGCCTGTACATATATACATATTTTACAAAAATATTTTGAACTATTGACAGCATAGGATAATTATAGTAGAATATATAAGATATGAATAGTATGTACTCAGATTCAATTCACTTATTTCACGGAGGAACTTCAAAAATGAAAATGAAAAGGCTTTTAGGCGGATTTCTTGCCCTTTGTATGACTCTCCCTCTCGCTTTGACAGGATGTCAGAAAGAGGCTGATGACCTTGATTCCAACACAAGTATTCGCCGCAATGTAGTTCTTAACATGTACATTCTTACCGACAAGGAGACTAAGCCCGAACAGGCTGAAGCCGTTGAACTTGCGCTCAACGAAATTCTCCTTCCCGATTACAGAACTGTTGTAAAGCTCAACTACATAACTTCCGACGGTGCTGACGAAGCTTTATATTGGGACACAATCGACGCTGTCGAAGAAGAAGCTGTTGCATATATCGAAAAGCTCGAAGCTGAAGCTGAAGCTAAAAAGCAGGCTGAAAAAGAAGCTAACAAAAACAAGAATTCATCTGAGAATAAAAAATCAGACGAAGAAGCTTCCCAGGAAGATCTTAAAAAGATCGTTGAAAGCGAATATGACCGTCTTGTAAATATGATTTACGGCAAGCCTGATACTGATCCCGATCCCGATGTTGACAACTCCGTAACTCCCGGCATCGTTCTTGAAGATCCTCAGCTTGATATTTTCGTTGTAAATAACCCCGAAAAATACAGAGAACTTATTGATGCAGGAAGACTCGCTCCGCTTGATATGTATTTCAATACAACAGCAAAAGTTCTTAAGTCTTATATGCATCCCGCCTTCCTTGAAGCTGCGAAGCTCGGCGGAAATATCACATACGGTATACCTACAAACAAAGCTATAGGACAGTATGAATATATCGTATTTAACAAGGCTCTTCTTGACAAATACGGTTATTCTGCCGAAAATATGACAACTCTTGATGACCTTCGCCCCTACCTTGCAACTATCAAGGCAAACGAACCCGGTGTTGTTCCTCTTGCACTCAGCGAAGGAGTAGGCCCTCAGTTCTTTGATTATCTCGGCGAAGACGGAAATGCTCTCGGTACATATTACGACACAAACGGACATACAGTATTCCTTAAGTCTGCATACGATCCCAAGGTTACTGTTGTAAAAGATCACTTTAACAAAGTCCGTGAATACAGACTTGCAGGTTATATCCCCGCAACTTATACAGAAGGAACTCCTTTTGCAGTTGATATCCGCAAGGGATACGCTTACTCCCCTGCTCAGTGGTCCGAAGCAGATGGCGTTGAATATGATTACAGCATATACAAGATGCCGATAGCTGAAAACGAAAACACTCTTGACTCCGTATTCGTTGTAAGCTCTGCATCAAGAAACCCCGACAGAGCCGCTGAAATAATTACACTTTTCAGCACAAACCCCGTTCTTGCAAATATGCTCCAGTACGGTATTGAAGAAGTTAACTATTATGAAATCGACGATAACGGTGAAAAGAAAGTTAAGCTTCCCGACAGCAATGCCGGTGCCGGATATTATATGAATAACGATTACACAGGCAATCACTATATCAAGATGCCTCTTCTCGGCGAAGACAATCATATTGATGATTATATAAAGCAGAACAATGATTCTGTTTACAGCCTGGCTTTCGCATACCAGCCTACCCTTTGGCTCAGAAAAGAAGTTCTTGTCGCACAGGCAAACAATATTTCTCAGCAGTATTACGCAGGACTTTCAAGAGGCGATTATGATGTAAATTCAGTATTCGCACAAATCAATGCGCAACTTTCCCAAATCCAAAATGTGGACGAAGCGGATATTCTTGCTTGGCTCGAAGAAAATCCCGGTAGAATGAGCAAGTACAATGCAGAAATAAAGGCAGCAACACTTCTTAAAGATGAAGCAAAAGAAGCTGTAGAAACAGCAAAGAAAGCTCTTGAAACAGTTACTGCAAACGCAGAAAACTTTAATGCGGCAAAAAAAGAGGCCGACAAGAAAAACAGAGAATACACAGATGCAGAAGCGGCAGTCACAAAGGCAAAGGACGCCTATAACAAGGCAGACAGCGGCAAGGAAGCTTTGAAGGAAGCATATAACGAAGCAAAAGCGGCTTCTACAGAAGCTAAAAAGGCGGCTCAGGCAGCGACCAAGGCTTACGAAGATATGATAACTTCTACAAAGAGAGCTGTTGATGATGCAAAAGCGGCGGCTAAGAAAGCTGCAGAAAATGCAGAAACAATAGTTATATATGCTACAGATACCCTTCCCGCAGAAACTGAAATGTATGCTGTAGAAGCTGCAAATCTTGCTGCTGAAGTTGAGCAAAAAGCTACAAAGGTTCTCGGCAAGGATGAAGAACAGGCATCCGAAGAAACATCGGTTACTCCCCCCGTTCGTGAAGATACAACAGTTGCCGGAAATGCTTTCGAAGAGATAGTTAAATATCTTGACGATGATTACTACACAAACTTCTTTGCAGCAAGAGAAGCAACAGAAAGTTACTCTGCGGCAGTAGAATATTTTGATATCCGCAACAAGCACATCATCGAAAAGAACGAGGTTGTTGACCAGAACAAGATGCTTGTCGGCGATACTGAAAATGTAACGGTAGATATTCCCACAGTGTCTATTGACGGTACAATAATAAGTTAAAATAAACACTACAAACACAGACAGTCATAATTTGGCAGTCTGTGTTTTTTTATATAAATTTATATAAAACTGTTAAAACTGCCAAACAGTTTGCAATAATAATACAAATCGCTTTGATAAAATTCATAATTCCCCCTTGCATTATCTATATATAAATGTTATAATATAATGATAATAAATATAATGAGGTAATTATGAGAATCGTAATAAAAGTAGGCACTTCTACCCTTGCACACAAAACAGGTAGATTGAACATCAGACGAATAGAAGATTTGTGCAAGGTATTGAGTGATTTAAAAAATGCCGGAAATGAGATAATTCTTGTTTCATCAGGCGCAATCGGAATGGGTGTCGGGAAATTAAGTCTTGATAAGCGTCCTGACGATATTCCTACAAAGCAGGCAGCGGCTGCTGTCGGACAGTGTGAACTTATGTATACCTACGACAAACTTTTCACAGAATACAATCACAATGTTGCACAGATACTCATAACAGCCCCGGATATCGAAAGCGAAACAAGAAAGAAAAATTTCCACAACACACTTGAGCGTCTCCTTGAGCTCGGTACTTTGCCGATCATAAACGAAAATGACACAGTCTCGACCGAAGAAATTGAAATCGGCGATAATGATACTCTTTCGGCTATAGTTACAGCAAATATCGGCGCCGATCTTTTGATCCTTCTGTCTGATATCGACGGTCTTTATGATAAAGACCCCCATAAAAATAATGACGCAGTTTTGATAAGCCGCGTTGATGAAATCAATGATAAAATACTTGCTCTTGCCGGCGGAAAAGGCTCAACGCTCGGAACCGGCGGTATGGTTACAAAGCTTACGGCGGCTCAGATTGCAACCGAAGCCGGTTGCGATATGATAATTGCAAACGGTGCTGATCCTCATTTGCTTTACGATATTGTCGACGGCAAAAATATCGGCACAAGATTTATTAAAAGGAACATTAAATGAACACTCTCGAACTTATAAAGTTAACAAAAAGCAAAGCTCATATTGCAGCATCTCTTTCGGAAAATGAAAAAAACGAGCTTATTCTTTCAATGGCGCAAAGCCTTATTAATTCAAAAAATGAGATTCTAAAGGCAAACTCTGTTGATCTTGAAAATGTCAAAGGCTCAATTTCAGATGTAATGACCGACAGGCTTCTGCTTAACGAACAAAGAATCGAAGCTATGGCAAACGGTATGAAAGATATCGCAAACCTTCACTGCACAGTTGGAGAAGACATTACGGAAACCGTTCGCCCGAATGGGCTTGTTATAAAAAAACGAAGAGTACCGTTAGGACTTATTTCTATAATTTACGAAAGCCGGCCGAATGTAACATCAGACGCAGCGTGTCTCTCGATAAAAAGCGGAAATGCCTGTCTTCTTCGCTGCGGAAAAGAAGCTTATAACTCCTGTAAAGCTATTGTAGATGCACTCAAACAAGGTATCAAAAATGTAGGTGCGGACGATAATATTCTTAATCTCGTTTCAGAGCCGGGCCGCGAAAGCGCAAATATCCTTATGACAGCAACCGGTCTTGTAGATTTACTTATCCCCAGAGGCGGCAAAGGTCTTATTGACGCTTGTGTTAAAAATGCTACTGTTCCCTGTATTCAAACCGGAACAGGCATATGCCACATTTATGTGGATTCCGAAGCAGATCTTGATATGGCGCTTAACATAATAAATAATGCAAAAACAAGCCGTCCTTCGGTTTGCAATGCGCAAGAAGTACTTTTGGTACACGAAAATATTGCTGAAGCTTTTCTTCCCCGTTTAAAAGAGTTGCTTGTTGACATACGAAACGCTGACGGAAAAATCCCGGTCGAACTTCGTCTTTGCGAAAAATCAGCTTCTCTTATAACCGGCACTCCGGCAGGAGAAAATGATTTTGATACCGAATTTTTAGACTATATTTTAGCTGTTAAAATCGTAAGCGGAGTGGACGAAGCTATATCTCACATCCTTACACATTCCACAGGTCACAGCGAAGCTATCATTACAAATAACAAAGCAAATGCAGATACATTTGTTTCAAAAACAGACAGTGCGGCAGTTTATGTAAATGCTTCAACAAGATTCACCGACGGAGGTGAATTCGGTCTTGGATGCGAGATGGGTATATCTACTCAAAAGCTTCATGCAAGAGGGCCTATGGGTCTTGAAGAACTTACAACTTACAAATACATTATAGAAGGCGGCGGACAGATACGCTGACCTTTAAAAGGAGTATTATGAAAAAATATATCGCCGGTTTTATCGGCGCCGGCAATATGGGCGGAATTTTTGCAAAAGCAGCAGCTGTAAAATGCTCAGGCACAAAGGTTGCAGTTTCCTGTTCATCAGAAAAGTCAACCCTTGAAGCCGCCGAAAAGTACGGTTGCACAGCTTCAACATCCGAAGAAATTGCAAAAAGCAGCCACTTCGTATTCTTAGGAATTAAGCCTCAGATTTCAAACGAAGTGCTCGGTAGAATCAAGTCGATACTTTCAGCTCAGAATGATGTTATTGCCGTATCAATGATGGCGGGAATCGATCTTTCTTCACTAAAGCAGATGTGCGGACTTGATAAGGTAATAAGAATAATGCCAAACACTCCCTGTTCTGTCGGCAAAGGAATGACGCAAGTCTGCCATACCGACGCAGTTTCAAGCGAAGAACTTAGGCAGTTCTGCGATCTTATTTCTTCGACCGGTCGAATAGATATTGTTGAAGAAAAATATATAGACTGTGCGTGCGCAGTTTCGGGTTGCGGACCCGCATTTGCTTACATCTTCATCGAAGCTCTTTCTGACGGTGCGGTAAAATGCGGTCTTCCCAGAAACAAAGCATACGAATACGCATCACAAATGCTCATCGGTGCCGCAAGTCTTGCTCTTGAAAGCGGTAAAAACCCCGGAGAACTAAAAGATGCTGTTTGCAGCCCCGGCGGAAGTACGATTGCCGGTGTTTCAGCTCTTGAAAAAGGCAATTTCAGAGCAAGCGTTATTGACGCTGTCTGCAGTTCCTTTGAAAAAACAAAAGAACTTGGCAAAAAATAAATTTCCCTGAACCTTAAATAAAAAATATATGCTGTTAGCATATAGGATTTGGAGATATTTAAATGAAAAAAAGAAGATTGCTACTGTTTTGTATTGATACTGCATTTTATCTTGCAATATGTTTTGTTATGATGTTTATTCTTTTTGGATCAAACTATTCAAACGAAACCAAATTGTGGGAAAAGTTTCTGCATATCGCTTTAGGCTTTACTTGCCTTTTGATATCGAGATTATCTTTTGCCGCATACAACCGTGTATGGCGATTTGCAGGTTATAATGATTATTTCAGGCTGCTTTTTTCTGACGCTGTTGCGGGAGTAGCATATGCATTCATTAACAGAGTTGTTTTTCTCAACCCATATTTCATCGAACTTTTAGGAAGAAATGTAGCTCTGACTTTCTTGCAGGTACTCTCAATATTTGCTTGTAATTGCGTTGTATGCCTTGCCGCAAGATTTTTGTATCAGCATTACCGCAACAAAACTAAAGAAAATATAATTGCCAGCAAAATAAATATTGCAATTGTTGGCGCCGGCAGTGTTGGTGTTTCTCTTGCAAAAGACCTGAAAGCAAACAGATACTCAAAATATAATCCCATATACTTTATCGATAAAGATAAAGACAAGTCAGGAAATGCGATATTGGAAATCCCGGTAATCAGAGAAGACAATTCTATAATCGAAAGAATAAAGGAGCTTCCCATACAGGAAATCGTAATTGCGCTTCCAAGACTTTCTCCCGAAGAAAAGGCGCAAAAATACGCCTTGTATCAGGAAACAGGCCTTACAGTTAAGCTTTACGATTATCCTCTTGATTACACATCCGGAGACAAAAGAACACTCAGAGAAGTTAAAATCGAGGACCTTCTTTTCCGCAGTTCTGTTGAATTTGAAAGCTCAAAGGCAAAGTTCTTTTATGCCGGCAAAACCGTTATGATAACAGGAGGCGGAGGCTCTATCGGAAGCGAGCTTTGCCGTCAGATAGCAAGAGTTTCTCCCAAAAAACTCATTGTACTCGATATTTATGAAAACAACGCATATGATATCCAGCAGACCCTCAAACGAAACTTTGGCGATACGCTTGACCTTGTAATTGAAATAGCATCAATCAGAGATGCCGAAAAAATTGATGAATTATTTGCAAAACACCGTCCTGACATTGTTTTACATGCCGCAGCTCACAAGCATGTCCCCCTTATGGAAGATTGCCCCAGCGAAGCTGTCAAAAACAATGTATTCGGAACATATAACCTTGTTGAAGCAGCCGAAAAATACGGTGTTAAAAAGTTTATTATGATTTCCACAGACAAAGCCGTAAATCCTACAAATGTTATGGGTGCAACAAAGCGTATGTGCGAAATGATAATTCAATCAAAGAAAAACAGCACAACCGATTTTGTTGCTGTAAGATTCGGAAATGTTCTTGGTTCAAACGGTTCTGTTATTCCCCTTTTCCGCAAACAGATTGAAAGCGGCGGGCCTGTTACCATTACTGACAAACGAATTATCCGATACTTTATGACTATTCCTGAAGCGGCACAGCTTGTACTTGAAGCAGGAGCTATGGCTGCGAAAGCTGAAATTTATGTTCTTGATATGGGAAAACCCGTAAAAATCATCGATCTTGCAGAAAATATGATAAGACTTTCGGGATTTACCCCTTATGTTGACATAGACATTCATGTTATCGGATTAAGACCCGGCGAAAAGCTTTATGAAGAGCTTCTTATCAAAACCGAAGAACTTGATAAAACCGAAAATTCACTCATCTTCATTGAAAGAGATAAGAATATTACAGCTGAAGAATTGCAAGACAAGCTTGATATGCTTTGTGATGCACTTGAAACAACAGATAATGCTGTAATTAAAAACACTCTTAAAAAGGTTGTACCAACCTATCTTAATGCCGACGAAGTAAATAAAGTTGCTGACATTTCTCAGGAAATGATGATTGCAGAAAAAAATTAGGATTATACACTTTAGCGTATTGCGAAACGGAGACACATTTTGAACACCAAAAAAATAGCATCAACCCTTATGGTTATTTCATTAACCGCCACTTCACTTTTCTTCTCTTCTTGTGCACACACACATAAATACGGAGAGGAAAAGGTTTCAGAACCCACCTGCCTTGCTCAAGGCTTTAATTACCATCTTTGCGAGTACTGCGGATATCTTGAATGTACAAGCGAAATACCACCGGTAGGCCATTCGTTTACTGTATGGAAAGACGATATAAGAAAGCTTAAAAAAGTTTCCGCTTGTGATCACTGCGGATTTTTGACAGAGGATTCAAATTATTCCGAACCCGCAAGCATTCCAAAACTTTATGCTTACGGAACTCCGAACGGAGATGAAGTCCGTATAGAGTGCAGATATGCCACCACCATCGAATCAAAATTCCACGGATTGGTAAAACTTGATTCTAATCTTTCCAACTCATTTTACAAGAAAAATTACGATTTATTCATTTTTACAAATGATACCAATCAAATCCCTATGAATATAACATTTGCAGACTCTATGGGAAGCAATTCTGCTTATGCTTTAAAAGCAGAATACATTGACAAGACTTCTGTAAGAAATCTGTCCGCATCAAGACTTTGGTACGAAGCAATAAAAACAAGAAATAATCTTTCTCCCACTTTAAAAACTCTTCCTTTTTTGGGTGCTGACGGCGGATTTCCGATTATATTCTATACAAACGATAATTTCAACGGAATTTATAATCTTTGTCTTCCTAACAATAAACTTATGTTTAATCTTTCAAGCGAAAAATCTGCTTTTGTATACACATATACAGCATTCGGAGAAATGGATTTCAGATATAGCGCCGGGGTTGATACATATGTCCCCTGTACAGTTATATACCCCGAATCAAAAAGCGGAAAAGAATCAGCCAAGACAAAGTTTGAAAACTTTATGGATTTTGTAAACAACAGCTCTGATTTGGATTTCAAAGAGAACATTCATAAACATATGGATATTGACGCGGCAATCGACTATCTTTTGTGCGTATATATGTTTGGTGCGGACAGTAATATAGTTGAATGTTGTAACTGGGTTTCATATGACGGCAATGTTTTTATACCTTCATTGTATAACCTTACTTTGAGCTTCGGAATTGACAGCAGCGGTTATTTAAAAGAAGCGGAAAATACTCTTACTCCCCGTTTTGAAAACGGATTGTTGCGCTCAGGCACAAAATATATATTATGGGAAAAACTTTGTGCAGCCTTTCCGGACGAAATTTTTGAAAGATATGACTATTTAAGAAATAATGTCCTCACAGAAGATAAGGTTGAAGAAGTTTTTCAAAATAATCTTTCAGCTATCAAAGCAGAGATTTATGAAGCGGAGTTTGATGAATACCGCGACAAAAAGATTATGAACTGTCCCGAAACAGCAGAACAAATAAGAAACTGGTATTCTGAAAAATGTGCAATACTTGATAATGTTTTATTAAATAAATAATCCCCCCGAATAAAACTCTGAAGAAATGAAATAATACATATATCTTCAGAAAGGGGAAATTTATATGCCAGAAATCACCTGTAGTGCAGTTAAATGCACATATAACGCAAAAGGCTATTGCAGCCGTGAATATATAAGAATCGATGTGGATGATTGTGAAAGCGAAAACTGTTGTACTTGCTGCGACAGCTTTGCAGAAGAACATCACGGTTCAAACAGTTCGTATATCAATTCTATTGGCGAAGATGCCGGCGTTGAATGTTATGCTACAAGCTGTATATACAACGAAAATTGTGAATGTGTTGCCGATTCCATAAATGTTGAAGGCGACGAAGCAGTTTGTTGTACAGATACTTTTTGCGACACTTATAAACCTGCAACTCATTAAAGATCAAATAACGGCGGCATTAATATATGCCGCCGTTATTTATTTCCTTGACAAATACATTTTGCTGTGATATAATAACTGAGTGCAAAAAATAAATATTGCGGGGTGTAGCGCAGATGGTAGCGCGCTTGGTTTGGGACCAAGATGCCGCAGGTTCGAATCCTGTCACTCCGACCACTCAAAAGCCTCAACACGCATTATCGCGCGCTGAGGTTCTTTTTTATTTATATTTTGATTCTTGGTCTTGAAACTTAAAATGATATATTAAGAAAACTGCGAGACAGGCATGCAAATTAAAAGAAGTTAAGCGATAAGAAAAAAATATCTAATCTGTTATAACGCAAAACACCTACGGTCAAACATAAAAACATATGATGGTTTATCAATGTAAAATGTAATCGCAGAAAATGATAGTTTGCAAACACAAAGCGGTATACAAGTTATTCCCCCATGTGAGTTTCGTCATTACAGGTTGCAATATTAGCTTGTTTATGATATAATATCTTTACGGTGAAAACCGAATTTAATTTTTGGAGAACGCTGTTTGAAGAAAAACAACACCTTGGAAATTGTATTGTAAACGAGAGGTTTGCAAATACATTTCAGCAATCCTCTCGTATTTTGAGCGTCACAATATATGAAAGGATTTAAAAATGAAAAATTTGACGATACGACAAGAGACTGAAAAAGACTTTAGAGCAGTAGAAGAATTGACACGCGAGGCGTTTTGGAATGTCTACAAGCCGGGTGCGGACGAACATTACTTTGTGCATATGATGAGAAATCATCCCGATTTCATTCCGGAGCTTGCTTTTGTGCTTGAAAAGGACGGCAAGATCATCGGCAACATTATGTATACAAAGGCTTGGCTTGAGGATGAAAACGGAGAACGCAAAGAGATACTTTCTTTCGGTCCGCTTTGCGTGGCGCCCGAATACCAAAGGCAAAAGCTTGGCAAATTGCTGATTGAACACTCTTTTGAGGTGGCACGCAAGATGGGCTACGATGTGAACATCAACTTCGGCAATCCCGGCAACTACACAAGCCGTGGATTTGTAAGCTGCAAAAAGAAAAATGTCAGCTTTATAGCCAACGGCAATTTCCCAACAGCACTTCTTGTTTGTGAGCTTATCCCCGGTGTGCTTGACGGAAAAAAGTGGATGTATATTCCCTCCTCTGCCGCCGATTGCTGCGAAGACATTTCCGCCATTGAAGCCTTTGATGCCACATTCACGCCGAAGGAAAAGAAGTGGATGCCCAGCCAAGAGGAGTTCTATATCTATAGCCATTCGTCTGTCGTAAGATAAACGCAAGAGCCGATGAAGAATCATACTATTCTTCATCGGCTTTTTTATGCATATTTTATCTTTTCTTATAAATTACAAGCTCGGGATTTGCACCGTTTTCTTCGTAGGTACAGATAAGGATGAAATCCATATTGGCGACAACGCCGAAACATCGGTCACCGCCGAATTCGCACTCCAATTGATTGCCGAGATAGGTAGCGTTATCATCAAGGAATTTTACGGTTTTTCCGTTCGGAAGGCGGTATTCCAAATTGACATAACCTCCAACAAGAGCATTTAGCTTGTCAGCCTTGGGCATTCCCTCCGCGCCGAGAGCATTGATCTCGTCGATCAACTTATGCTTAAACTCCTCAAATTTACCGCCGTCATCAAGGCTTTTATATTTCTTCCAATAGTCAAGGCTGTTAAGCTTTTCCTTCATATACTCACGAACCTGCTCGGAGGAAAACTGTTCGCTTGACATTGTTTTGACACAGACCTCAATCAGATCGTCCATGTTGTGATACATATACTCGCCGTCGGCATAACACCATTTACAATATTCCTCGTTAAAAAATCCGTCTTTTTCTGTGCTGATGTTGGTATCTTTCAATGGCATACCGCAGCATTGACAAACAAGTTCCCGCGGAGAGCCGAGAAGAGTATTGATCGACACACCAAAGAGTTTTGACAGTAGCTTCAGAGTTTCGGTATTGGGTATAGTCTCGCCGGTTTCCCAACGGCTGACCGCCTGACGAGTGACAAACACCTTTTCCGCAAGCTCTTCCTGCGAGAGTCCGTTTTTCGTTCTAAGTTCACGAATAATATCTTTTGTTTCCATATATTTTACCGCCTTTATTTACTGCGGTTTTATTATAGCAGACAATAATATAAAAAACAAGCAACAGGCTGTTGCTGTCATTTTCATTTATCTTCTGCGGGGAAAATTCATTAAGGAAAAAATTCACTTTTGCCATAGATATTTCATCCCATAAACAGTTTAAATCAGATAATCTGTTTTATCATATGAAACGATGCTGCTGACATATCTGTTCATCTCTTCTTTAGACCTTACAGTATGTGTACCTGCGATTATTTTCTGCTTCTTATCTTCACTGAGCATCGCGAATTTCTGCATAGCCTCGGGATTCATTGCAAGTGCCATAGAAAAGCCTATCGGCATTTCTTCTCGATCCATATTTTCACCTCCTGTTTAATATATCTTGTTTTTTTAATTATAAAATATGCATCAAAATTCACGGATAAACTCATATTGTGATGTTAAAAATAAAACTGTACTTATCGGAGGTGAATTTATGAGCAATCATTTAAAAAATGAAACAAGTCCATACTTGCTTCAGCACAAGGATAACCCTGTCGATTGGTATCCTTGGAGCAACGAAGCTTTTGAAATGGCAAAAACACAAGATAAACCGGTGTTTTTAAGTATCGGATACAGTGCATGTCATTGGTGCCATGTTTTTTCCCGTGAAAGCTTTGAAGACGAAGAAATCGCAGATATTTTAAATAAACACTTTATTTCGATCAAAGTAGATAAAGAAGAAAGACCCGATATTGACAGTGTATATATGTCAGTCTGCCAGGCGTTTACAGGAAGCGGCGGCTGGCCGACAAGTATATTTATGACATGTGAACAAATGCCGTTTTTTGCCGGAACTTATTTCCCAAGAATTTCACACGCAGGGATGATCGGCTTTCGCGAGCTTCTTCTTGCAATACACGAAAAATGGGTTTCAGACCGTGAATCGCTGTTAAATCAATCGTATAAGATAGTAAAATATCTTAATACTCCCCAACCTACTACAGATAAGGATAAACTTAACCTGCCCGATCTTGCTGTTTCTCACTACGAACAGCTATTTGATGAAAAATACGGAGGGTTCGGAAGAGCTCCTAAATTTCCTACGCCCCACAAT
This sequence comes from Oscillospiraceae bacterium, assembly GCA_015064485.1. Lineage (GTDB taxonomy): Bacteria > Bacillota > Clostridia > Oscillospirales > CAG-382 > UMGS1052. The sequence continues at coordinate 77,275 of SVSD01000005.1, forward strand.
ATATTGTTTTTATTTGATTATTATGTTCGGTACAAAAAATCATCCTGTCTTTTTATGGCCAAAAAAACCCTTCTTGCAATGTACCGGGGAGGTCTGTTTGACCATATAGGTTTTGGCTTTTGCCGCTATTCCACCGACAATAAATTTTTAGTTCCGCATTTCGAAAAAATGCTGTATGATAATGCTCTTTTGATACTTGCATATTGCAAAGCATACACTGTAACCAAAAACAAATTATATCTTGAAACAGCAAAAAAAACAGCAGGTTTTATTATTCGCAATATGACATCGACATACGGTGGATATTTCAGCTCATATGATGCTGACAGCGAAGGTGAAGAAGGAAAATATTATACTTTTGCTCCCGACGAGATCAATAAGCTGTTGGGTAAAGAAAAGGGCGAGCTTTTTAACCGCAGATATGATATATCTCAAACAGGTAATTTCGAAGGAAAAAGCATTCCCAATCTTTTAAAAAGCGATCCCGGCGATAACTCGTTTGATACAATTCTTCCAATAATAGAGAATTACAGAAAAAGACGCTCTGCACTTCATCGTGACGAGAAAATACTAACATCCTGGAACAGCCTTATGATTGCCGCTATGTGTAAACTCTTTCTTATCAGCAAAAATGATAAATACCTGGATTCAGCGAAATTTGCGGATGATTTTTTACAAAAAAATCTTTTTAACGGCGATGAACTTTATGTAAGCTATCATTCAGGGAAATTGGGTGTTCGCGGGTTTCTTGACGACTATGCTTCATACATTTTTGCACAGCTTTCGCTTTACCGCACAACTTTGGAACAAAAGTATTTTGAAAGAGCAAAAGCATTATGCGATAAAGTTATATCCGATTTCGGTGACGCAGATGGCGGATTTTATTTATACAGCAACAAACACGAAAATTTGATCCTTTGCCAGAAAGAAACTTATGACGGTGCTATTCCAAGCGGAAACTCACTTATGTTTTTTAATCTTGTGCGCTTATCACTTATGACCGATGATAATAAATATAAAGATGCTATGCAGTTACAGCTTGAATTTCTCACTCCGTATGCTTCTCAAACCCCGACAGGCTATGGTATGTTTTTAAAAGGATATCTCGAGCATATAAAACCTCCGTTGAAAATCACGGTTGTTGCGGATGGAAATACTGAAGAAAGTAATATTGCACTTTCTCTCCCTTCGGATGCAATAATTATTTTTATTGAAAAGGCAAGTGAAAAATATCCTTTAAAAAACGGTATGACAACATATTATGCCTGTCACGGAAACAGATGTCTTCCTCCCACAAATTCTCCGGAAGAAGTATTTTAAAAATTATAAAGCCGATATTACTATATATTTCTGTAATATCGGCTTTTGATCTATACGAATCTTTATTCTCCTATTTCCGGTTTATCATCCGTTGCAGGATTATCAATAAGTTCTCCCATTTCAGTAAAACGAGAGCCGTGACAAGGACAGTCCCAGGAATGCTCGGCACTGTTATATACAAGAGCACAACCAAGATGAGGGCATCTTGGTGTTGTCGGTCTTAAAATCCCCGAAACCGACTCAAAGGCGTTTAAAGCAAGCTGGGGATGTAACATAGTTCTATACGGTAAAAAAGATTTTGCATAAATATTCGTTTTTCCGCACACAAGATCACATAATATACCTGCGGATACCATTGCGTTTGTCATTCCCCATTTATTAAATCCAGTTGCTACAAAAACATTGGGAGTTGATTTAGAATACCGACCTATATATGGAATACCGTCAAGAGTCATACAGTCCTGCGTCGCCCATTTTGAAACGATTTGAGCTTTGGGATAGTGTTCTTTTGCAAATTTTTCAAGCTCCTGCCAGCAGCCGCCTTTTTTGCCTGTGCGGTGTGCACCGCCTCCGAGAAGCAAAAGATTTTCAAAGCTTCGGAAAGACAGTCCTGTATCCGACTCATCCACATACATTCCTTTAATTTCCTGTGCATCCTTTAAAGCAAGGACATACGAACGGTGTTGGTATAGTTTAAAAAAATATCCGCCGTGTTTATTCAAAATCGGGAAATGCGTTGCAATAATAAGCTTTTTATAATTTATAACACCTTTATCGGTAACTGCTTTTCCGGGCTTTAGCTCTATAACTTTAGTATTCTCATAAATCGGCAAATCTTTTGATATGGAATATAAAAATTTCAATGGATGAAACTGTGCCTGATTTTTAACACAAACAGCACCTGCAACATTAAACGGAAGCTCTTTTACATCAGAGTTTAACGCTTTTACTCCAAGTAGGTTTAGCGCTTCCTTTTCTCTTTCTGTCTTTTTTCTGTCATTCAACGAATATACATACGAATCTCTTACTTCATAGTTACAATCAATTTTGCTACAAAGGTTTTCATATTCTTTACAAGCAATAATCTGCGCATCTAAATAAAGCTTTGCTTTTTCTTTACCATATTCTTTGATTATTTTGTCATAAATCAGTCCATGCTGCAAAGTTATCTTTGCAGTTGTATTTTTTGTTATACCTTGACATACTTCCGATGCTTCCGCCAGCAAACAATCGACGCCGGCCTTTTTTAGTTTATAAGCACATAATATTCCCGCAATTCCTCCGCCGATTATCAGAACTTCTGTTTTTTTGTTGCCGTTTAGCGGATCAAATCTTACAAACTTCGCGTTTTGCTGCCAAACCGATTCCATTATATTCCCTCCGTACTTTAATATTATAAGTGTTTGTCTTAACAGGCAAAATATACACATTATATTATTTGATAAAAAACTGAATTTCTTAACAGCAATATAAATTGCGAATATTATTTGATAAAAAAGAAAAAATAAATATCAGAAACAGTCGGAGGTAATAATATGTTTAAACACGAAAAAATGCTTTTTCATCCTGTAGCGGTAGAAAAACCCAACCCTCAGTACGCTGTACTTTTACAAGAACAGCTCGGCGGCGGTAACGGTGAATTGAAAGCTGCGATGCAGTATATGTCACAAAGCTTCAGAATAAAAGACCCTGAGATCAAGGATCTGTTCCTTGATATTGCGGCAGAGGAGCTCGGTCATATGGAAATGGTGGCACAAACCATCAATCTTTTAAACGGCCACGATGTAGATGCTGGGAAGGTTGCCGCAGGAGAAATACAGACGCATGTAATTCTCGGGCTCAATCCCGGTCTTATAAATTCTTCGGGATATTCCTGGACTGCCGATTATGTTACGGTCACAGGCGATCTTTGTGCGGATCTGCTAAGCAATATCGCATCCGAACAACGCGCAAAGGTTGTATACGAATACCTTTACAGACAGATAGAAGATAAAAAAGTAAGGGAAACTATCGATTTTCTCTTGAACCGAGAAGAAGCTCATAATCAGATGTTCCGTGATGCATTTAACAAAGTGCAGAATTCCGGTTCTAACCGCGATTTCGGCACAACTCAAGCGGCAAAAATGTACTTTTCGATGTCAGATCCCGGTCCTAACGCCTTTGCTACAGGCGAAACCAAGCCTGTTTCCTTCAACAAATAAAAATTTAACCTCTCGGTCTTTTGTTCCGGGAGGTTAAATTTTTAAATTGTACTAACACAGTTTTTATGTGCATACAATTAAAAAAACACATAGACAGGCGGTATAAAATATGAAACGAAATCTGTCGCTTTGGCAATTTGCAGGTTTTGCATTTACTTCACTATTCGGAACAATACTTCATTTTCTCTATGACTGGACAAATAAGAGTATTCTTATTGCACCTTTTTCGGGGGTCAACGAATCCACATGGGAACATATGAAGCTACTGTATTTTCCGATATTTGTCTTTGCACTCATACAAAGCCGTTCCTTTAAAGACTGTAAAAAATTCTGGTGCGTAAAACTATCGGGTATTATAACCGGTCTTTCACTTATACCTATGTTGTTTTATACTTATAACGGGGCTGTAGGAAGATCACCCGATTGGCTTAATATTGCAATATTTTTTATATCTGCAGCAATAGCTTTCTATATAGAAACACGCCTTTTTAAGAATTGTAGTTTGGAATGTTATAGTCCCAGATTTTCATTGTTGATGTTGTGTGTGATCGGGGTTTTATTTATAGTTTTTACATTTCAAACACCGAAAATACCCTTTTTTCAAGATCCGCTGACCGGAACATACGGATTGCAGTTTTAAGCTGAAATTGCGGGATTGCCTCAAACAGCAATCCCGCAATTTACTTTTTTCTTAATTCATTTTAGAAAGCTTTGCAGTATCTGCAATAACAATAAGTGACATATCAGCAGTTAAGACAGTCGAAGGGTCAACTACAACATTGACGCTTTCGCCAACCTTAATAGCCACAATATTAAAACCGTATTTCTTACGAAAATTCAAATCAATTATACTTTTACCGATCCATTCTTCTCTGATCTCGATTTCCACAATAGAAACATTTTTTGACAAGGATAGCATATCCATAAAACCCGAACTGAGCATATTTCTTGCCAGGCGTATACCGGATTCGTTTTCGGGGAAAACAACTTTATCAGCACCGACACGAAGCAGTATTTTTTGATGCATTTCGTTAGCACATTTTGCTATTACTGTTTTGACGCCTACTTCCTTACAAAGAGTAACCGTCATAACCCCTGCCTCAAGATTACTTGCCATACAAACAATTACAGTATCAATATCAGCAATTCCCAAACGGCGAATAACCTCAATATCTGTTACATCGGCGCATTTACATATAGGTAAAAAGGCGGCAGCATCATTAACAATATCTTGATCGGAATCAACAGCTATAACTTCCATTCCGTTTTCAACAAGCTCTCTTGCGACAGCCACACCGTATCTTCCAAGTCCAAAAACAGCGTATGTATTCTTTTTTCGCATTTTAAATCTCCTTTATCCTATGCTAATATCCTCAATCGGATCTGAAATCACATTTTGCGTTTCTCCTCTTTTTCCAAGAGCAACTACAAGAGAAATCGGGCCTACTCTTCCAAAATACATAGTAAAAGCAATTATGATCTTGCCGTACATGTTCAGGTTTTGAGTCATATTTCTCGAAAGTCCGACTGTTGCAGTAGCACTCACTGACTCATAAATGATATCAATAAGAGATGCATCCGAACACGCCGCCAAAGCAACAACTGATGATAATACAATAGCAGCAAATGTAATCACAACAGCAACCGCTTTTGAAATTGATGCGGCTGATATAGTCCGATTGAAAAGTGCAGCTTGATTTTTGTTTCTGACAGTTGCAAGTGCGGAGCATAACAGCACAATTACAGTTACGGTTTTAATTCCTCCCGCTGTTCCGACGGGTGAACCGCCGATAAGCATCAGAACGATTGAAACAACACAAGATGCATTGGTAAGGTTTTCCTGTGCAACAGATGCAAATCCCGCAGTCCTTGTTGTAACCGACTGGAAAAATGCCACTTGTATCTTATCTTTCAACGGCAAAGCGCCGATGGTAAGCGGATTATTATATTCAAAAATAAAAATCAGCACAGCACCTGTTAATATAAACAGCAATGTAGCAACAATTGCAATTTTTGAATGAAGAGTTAAGTGAGTAAACAGCCTTTTATCTTTGCAGGAGCGTTTTTTCATCACACGAATCACATCCCACCAAACTATATAACCTATACCGCCGAGGATAATTAAAGCAGATGTAACAGCATTTATTATCGGGTTCGCCGCATATTCACAAAGGCTGGTTTCTCCTATAATATCAATTCCTGCGTTACAAAAAGCAGAAACCGAGTTGAAAACAGATATAAATATTCCCTTAGCACCAAATCGGGGAACAAATACCGTCATATACAGTAATGCTCCTATCCCCTCAACCGCAAAAGTACCGATAAGGACTTTTTTTATAAATCGAGCAAGACCGGAAAGTGAATTAAGATTAAAGGAATCCTGAATCAAAAGCCTGTCTGAAACTGTCATTTTTTTATTGATCATAATCATAAAGCCCGACATAACAGTAACGACACCCAGTCCGCCTATCTGTATGAGCAAAAGAATTACGAACTGTCCGAATACGCTCCATGTAGTTGCTGTAGTAACGGTAACAAGTCCGGTAACGCATGTAGCCGTTGTGGCTGTAAACAATGCATCTATGTATGGAACGGAAACACCGCTTTTTGTACTTATCGGAAGCGATAACAAAGCACTTCCGAGCAAAATCGTTGTTAAAAAGCCAAGCAAAATAATTTGCGTCGTCGATAATGAAAATTTGATCTTATTCTTCATAAACAATTACCTAAAATATTTAATACCAATATACAACAATTGTAACACTTCTTTGTGAATAATTCAATGTTTAATTTAATTAAAATAAAAAAGCTTTAAAATAGAGTATATTTATTGATTTTATTGTCGAATTGATTTATAATAATATATAGATTATGCCGAAACAAAAAAGAAAGGATTAACAGTATGACTAAAAGACTCAGTATATTTTTAATTTTATTTTCTTTGATCGTTTCCCTTGCTGTTCCTTGTATAACAGCTGAAGAAAAAGACGATCCGACATTTTATGTTAGCCAAGGAGCAATATCCGGTATCGGTACGCAAGATTCCCCTTTCGGCTCAATTGAAGAAGCTCTGAAGGTCATAGGAGGCCTTGATGCTGAAATTGTGATAAATGGCGAGTATGATATATCTCAATCGGATTTAAGTGCTTGGAACGGCCTTATAACCTTGTCAGGCGTTGGAGACGCTGTTATCACAAGCGATCCCGGCGTAAAACTTAGTATTCCCGGAAAAATTTCCTTCAAAAATATAAAATTTGATCTCGGAGAAAATTCAGCCTTTCTTTGCAACGGAAAAAGCATTTCTTTTGATATTGGAAACAATTCCTTTGACGGCGCAATTTATCTTTCGTCATCAAATTTTGCAAACTATGCAATATGCAGCGATATTACCGTAATAAGCGGAAATATCGATAAAGTAATTCTCGGCAATTCTCAATCCGAACTTGAAAAGTATACTGCATCAGGAACCGTCGATATAAATGTTAAAGGCGGCAGAATAAAAGAGTTATATCTTTCACCGGAAATTGTGCCTGCAAAAAAATATACTATTTCAGGCGGCATAAATGTAATATGCTCTGCAGGCGGTAAGATCGATAACATTTCGTATAATAAAGATTCGTTATATACAATCAAAGGCGGATTTACTTTAATTTTTAATGAAGGAGTAGGTCTCCCCGAGAAATTCGAATATCCCGATTCTTATGAAGATACCTATATATTAACAACAGGAAAAGGCGGCAGCCTCCTCCCGACAAACGATATCGGTATTTTCGAAATAAAAACAGATTCAAGCAAAGCACTCGCATTAAACGGCAAAGCGATGAATGTAAAGGACACTTTAGCAATAGACTCGGGAAGTTATAATTTTGAATGGGTAGATAAAACAAGTAAAGATTCGGACGACGATTACATACCTGCGATTAACGATATTCCGGTTACGGTTTATTATAATCCCAACGGCGGTTTAAATCCTCCTGCGGCAAAAGAAGCTTTAAAAGGCTCTTCCATAACAATAAGCTCAAAAATACCGACAAATGACGGCTACAGATTTTTAGGATGGTCTTTGGACAAGGACGCAAAAGAAGCAGCATATCAGGCGGGCGATAAATTTGTTTGCAAAGATAATGTTTCACTATATGCAGTTTGGGAAAAGATAACTGAATTTACCCTCACTTACTCTGCGCAAGGAGCATATTATGTTCCCGAAAAAGTAAGTGTTACGGTCGGCGAGGAAGTGAAGCTTTCAACCATCATTCCAAGTAAAAAAGGATATGTTTTCCTCGGATGGGCGTTAAAAAACGATGCTGAAACACCGAAATTTACCGCAGGCGAAAAAATCACCCTTCAAAATGATACAACACTTTATGCTGTATGGAAGCAAGGTGTTGAAATAGTCCTTACAATCAATTCAAATATAGCAAAGGTATCGGGTGTGAGCATCGAAAACGATGTAGCTCCGATCATTGAAAATGACAGAACAATGCTCCCCGCAAGATTTGTAGCTGAAAACCTTGATGCAGAAGTCAAATGGGATGACAGCAACAGAACTGTTATCATAAAAACCGAAGATACGGAAATACTTATTCCGATAGACTCGGATACAGCCAAAATAAACGGAAAAGAAGTAAAGCTTGATTCCCCTGCTTTTATACGCAACGACAGAACTTATACCCCTGTACGATTCATATGCGAAGCCCTCGGCGCTGAGGTTGGCTGGAACGATGCAGAAAGAAAAGTTACGATAACAAAATAAAAGCATTGATATATAAAAAGAGCTGTTATTTTGATATGCACCACAAAAGTCGAACACTTTTGGTGGTGCATATTTTTTATGATATAACAATACGGCGAATAATGAACTGCTCTTTATTATGTCTATTACAGCCTCGTTTATCACAAAAAGCGGAGTGTCCAAAAGGACACTCCGCCGTTTTTTATTTGGGAATATCAGCCGTTTGCGTTTTCTACAGCATTAATTACATTTTCTGTAAGATATGTCTTTGTGTATACAGATTCAGTAGAATCTTCTGCACAAGCAAGTTTTGCGATATCATATACATTTGCTGCAACCATTTCGCCGTAGTAAGTTACTTCTTTACCGTTTTCAATTACTGTTACATAAGGAACGACACAATAGTTTGTTGTATAGTTCTTCTTAGCGATATCAGTAAGACATACAGTAAACTTAACTGTTTCATCATCCATAGAGAAGAGTTTTACAGCAGGAACCACAACAGCATTTTCGGTATTCTTTGTAAGCTCACCATCAAGCATTGCTTCAGGAATTATTATAGAACCGAAGCCTACAGCTGTATCTGCATAGGTATCAGGATGGTCAAGTGTATCATAAAGCGATCTCGGAATAGCGCTGATGAAACGAAGTCCCTGTTTAATGTCTGTGTCTTCTTCTGTAGGTATACGGATCTGAACACCGACAAAAGACAATCTGTCGTCAACATTGGAAATCTGAGGAACAAGAATCATACCGGGTATAATTTCTGTATCACCAGAATATATGTCGCCGCTTTCATCTGCCCATCCGGCAAATATGCCTACTCCGTCATAATCGGGAAGATCGGAAATTGTATTGATATCGAGATACTTCACATCATAGCTGCCTGCAGGAAGATTGAAGGTATAGTTGGAGTAATCTGTATATGCAAAAGTTGCATCTTTTTGAGTAGACTTAGTTGTATCAAGAGTAAACAACGAACGGATTGTAAGACGCTTGCTGTCATCTTTAATTTTAATCTTTATTACATGTTTGCCGGAATCAAGTCCTTCAACAAGTTTAACAGGTGCATGAGAAGAGCTTTCCTTCTCAACATATTCAGAACCGTCAACAGATATCATAAAATAGTTGCCTGTGTAGTAATCGCTCCACAAAGCAAGTTCTGTACCTTCGAATTCGAATGCAAAGATGTCGCTTGTGCTGTCGAGGATAAACTTACCAACAGAATCAGATACTGCGGAGTAAGAAAGTCCGCTGTCGCGTGTAACACCTGTACCGCCGAGAGTTTCGGATTTCGCAAGGAGTTCTTCTGTGGGCTGGTAGTGGGTTCTGTTACCGTCCATAAGTGCATTTGCACTTACTGCGGGAAGATCATCATTTCTTTCTCTCAAGCCTGTATAATCTGTGCAGAAGAGGCTGTTATACATATACTCTTCGACTACATCATAATAAAGTCTGTAACCGGAATCCTTGAGATGAACCTTATCAATAGAATACTTATCCCATTCGGATGTGCTGTAATTTACATATTCAGCAAGTCTTCTTCCGACATGGAGTGTTGTGCAGTTATACTTTGCTGCAACATCTTCATGCGCCTGACCCTGTTCGTGAAGCTTACCTTCAGAGTTTATCGAAAGGAGATCTCTGTCGGTTACGATAACAAATACGATATCGGTTTCAGGAAGAGCCTGTTTCACTTCACGCACTATTGTTTCTACCTGAGAATATGCACTGTCATAAGATGACTTGAAGTACTTATCGTTAATTGCATATTCAAGGAACAAGAGGTCGGGCTTTCTTGCAATAATGTCTGTTTCCAAGCGGTAAGTACCGAGGAATGAACCGGATTCGCCGCAAGCTCTGTTAATATTAGAAATATTAGCTTCGGGGAAATTGTCTACAAGCCACTGGCTTATAAGGCCTCTCCATGAGAGCTTATCAGGATCAGACGAACCGTATCCGTCTGTCATAGAACCGCCGAAATAAAGTACTGTAAGTTCTTCATCATTCTTGATCTTATTATATGTGTTTGTAAGAGGCTTACGGTAGTTGATGAATTCTTCGAATTCATTTCTCTCGTGCCATGTAATGGGAGTAACATCTGTTGAAGAATACTCATCAGCAACATAAATTGTACCATCATCAGCAACAGCAATAGGTGTCTTACCGTAAGGAGCCTTAACTCCGAAAGTACCCGCTGTTTCTGTCTGATCAATATATGCTGTTTTATCGGAAGAGCTTACATACCATGTGTTATCGGTTGTAATAGCATTGTCAATTGTATTACCGTTTGAAATAATTTCAAGAGATGCGAATTCATTTCCTTCGGTTGTGATATTTGTAATGTCAGAGTTGTCAGCTGTAATCTTAATTACTGAAGAAGAAGCTGTGTCACCGATATTAATATCAAGCTGTGAATTTTCAGCGATAACATATGTGTTTTCGCCGGAACCTATATTGATAGAAGCGCCAATGCCGTTTATTGCAACCTTATCGTCTGCAGTTGCATTGCCTGTTGCAATATTTATATTGTTGCAAACAACATTTTCACCGATTTCAAAAATATGTCCGTTTGTATTGACAACTGATGTACCAATAGAAATTGTTATATCAGAAATTTTTGTATTGCCGAGAATTTCCGTATCATTTACAAATTCAAGAGTGGAATCGGAAGAAACGCCCTTGATTGTAACGAGGCTTTCAAATTCTTCAGAAACATCATAAACAGCATTTTCAATAACATAAATACAACCTGTTTTTCCGGAAAGTTCCTTAACAGCCTTGTCTATTGTCTTGAAAGGAGCATCTTCAGAACCGTTGCCGGAGTCATCACCTGTAGAATCAACATAGAAGAAGTTAGGATTTACAAGTTTTGCGGTAAGCATACCACATCCGTCATCGTCCCATCCAAGGAATTCGAAGCCGTTGGGAAGCTCAGGAGTAGGCATATCGTCTGCTGAGAACTTTTCGGTCCACTGAACATCAACGGCGCCGGGAATAAGCTTAATATTACCGTTTGTACCGTAGTAAATGTTAAGACCTGTATCACTGATGTAATAAGGAGTAAGATCACCGCTGTATGCGAAAGTGCCGGCAGTATCGGTATGTGCCAGGAAGTTATCTTCATTTTCGGATCTTACGATATACTTGCCGCCCTGATACTGAACCTTAACAAAGCCGTCAACACCGTTTTCGGAATCATCATACCATTCTGTTATGGAGTTGCCGTCGAGATCTTTAGCTTCGTCAAAGTAGTATGTGCCGCCGTTTGCAATAAGTTCAAACGAACCCTGTGCTTTCTGAGCAGAATTATCAGTATGTGAATAGCTCCAGAATTCACCGCCGTTTACGGTAATTCTTACGCTGTCTACCCAATATGTACCTGTTTCGGCACCTGTGAGAAGCTGACGAACAATACCGCCGTTTACGGTAAAGTTGAAATCGCCTTCCATCTGATTTTCTGCGTGTGTAACGATCTTATGAACATATTTACCGCTGACAGTAACATTTTCGCTGTTACCCGCATAAATAACATTCTGCTGAGTCATATCAACAGTGCCGCCGAGTTCAAAATCGAAGCCGTTTGTAATGATTGTCTGAGCTTCCTTGAAATCAGCTTTCATTACAACAGGACCGTTGAGGGTTATTGTATTGTCAGAGCCCGAAATTGTACCGCCGTTATAGGATTCATAGAATATTGTCTGAGTATGTGCGGTTTCATCAAATGTATAATCACCGTCAACATAGATAAGACCGTATGCATCGCTTGCTTCGATCTTTTCAATCGCAGATGCGAGTGTCAAAAGTGCATTCTCATAAGAACGACCATCGTTATCATCAGAACCGTTTACTGAAACATAATATTTCGGAATTACATTTATATATTTAGGAGTCATAGTACCGTTATCGTTAACAACCCATTCGTCAAATTGATTATATTTGTCAAGATCGTCGGGCCTTGCAACGCTTTGCTTTATGCTTTCGAGACTGTCAGCAAATCTGATTGTATACTCGCCTGCACAAGGTACGCTTATAGTTTCATCACCAAAATATACAGTATTCTTATCTTCAGACTGTACAAATGCATATGCCATACCTGTAGGAACAGTAACTGTATATGTACCTGCTACATCTGTTGTATCAAGAGCGCCGTCTTCTTCAACTACGATGTCATATCTGGGAAGTGCTGTGAATGTATCGTTCACAATAGTAGCACCATTGTTATAGATAATCTGAACAGCCTTACCTTCAGCTATAGACATAAGCGTTGAGCTTGTCTTGAAGTTGTTGATTGTTGTACCGTTAAGAACGATATTTACATTATCTTCAAATGTAACTCCGTTTTCAACTCTACCGCCGACAAAGCTGAAATTAAAGTTATTAAGAACACCTGTCGGTAAAATCAACTTTACTTCATCTGTGAAGAAGTGGTTACCTTCAACAACACCGGGAACAGGATCGTAAGTGTTCCAGCTCTGAATATCTGTTGCCCAACCAAGAGGAGAAAGTGTTCCTACTCTTGCAAGAGTTGCAGCGTCAAATTTAATTGTTCCACCGCCGCCCTGAGCTGTTCCGTAGTTTGCCTGGAACATACCTGCGTAAATTTCAACCATGGAAGCTTGAGCTTCTGTATTTCCTTCATTGTTGTATCTGAATTTTACATTCTTGAATTCAACATCGTGACCTGTTGCAAATACGGGTACTGCATATGCTGAACGGTTGATACCGATGTCAACACCGTTGAATACTACAGGACCGCCAAGTCTCATGACAACGAAACGATTCTGAGTCGCATTTGCAGACCAGATGATAGGTCTTGCGGACGCATCAGCACTTTCGAAAACAATAGTCGCTTTGTGCTGAACAACCTTGGACATATCCTTGTTTGCTTCAACTGCGTTGTATTCGTCAACGCTTGTAGGTGTCCAGTTGTAAGGATTGAAGTAAATAGCCTGGTCGCCACCGTAGTTGCCGTTTTCACCTTCAGCGGGAGTGATAATTTTGACTGTTATCTCTTTACCTTCAACATTAAGTCCTGCCGCATCAAGAGCCGCTACGATTTCAGCAACCGTTCCAAACGGAGCAGCTTCTGAACCGTCACCGTCTACAGCGCCGCCCTTAATGTAGTACACACCATCAAAATCTTCATTTTGTTCGATGAAGGTTACATTGTATGTACCTGCCATATTTACTGTAAGTGTATTTCCAACACTTGTAAATGTACCGTTATCACCTGTCGCTACAGCAACATTCTTTCCTTCGGGGAATGTTACGCTGTATACACCGGTTTCGGAAGTTGTATCAAGCTTACCGCCCTGTTCAACATAGATGTCGTATCTCGAAAGCTTATCATAGCCAAAAGTATCGCTTGAAATGTAAGCGCCGTCATTATAGATGATCTGTACAGCCTTGCCTTCTGCCATAGACATCTGTGTTGAGCTTGTATAGAAGCTCTTGATATTTGTACCGTTAAGAACGATGTTTACATTATCTTCAAATGTAACGCCATTTTCTGTTCTGCCGCCAACAAAGCTGAATGCAAAGTCAGCAAGTGTGCCAGCGTCTAAAACAAGCTTAACTTCATCTGTGAAGTAGTGGTTGGCCTGAACGACTCCGGGAACAGGATCCCAGCCGTTCCAGTTCTGGATATCAACCGCCCATCCCAAGGGAGAGAGGTACTTTATTCTGCCAAGAGTTGCAGCGTCCATCTTGATTGTTCCGCCGCCACCGTTACCGGCACCGTTCGAGTTTGCCTGGAAGATACCGGAATAAATTTCAACATAACCTGCCGGGGCTTCTGTATTGCCTTCGTTGTTATATCTGAACTTTACATCGATAAATTCAAGATCATAACCGGATGCAAATACAGGAACTGCATAGTTAGAACGGTTGATACCAAGGTCGATACCGTTGAATACTGTAGGACCGCCAAGTCTCAAAGCCTTGAAACGATCCTGCTCTGTGTGAGCCATCCAAATGATGGGTCTTACATCTTCAGCAGCACTTTCAAAAACGAGCGTTGCCTTGTGTCCGGTAACATTAACCATTGTCTTGCCGCTTTCAATAGCGTTCCATTCGTCAACACTACTAGGACACCAGTCGGAAGCATAGTTGAAATAAAGAGCCTGATCGCCGCCGTAGTTACCGTTTTCACCGTCTGCGGGTGCGATAACCTTGACTGTTACCTCATTACCTGCAACATTAAGGCCTGCCGCATCAAGAGCCGCTACGATTTCCGCAACCGTTCCAAACGGAGCAGCTTCGGAGCCGTCACCGCCTGTAGCGCCGCCTTTGAGGTAGTAAACTGTTGATTCTTCCGCCATTACACCAAACGACACCGGAACAGATGCACATATGATGCACAGCGTAAGAATTAATGATAAAAATTTTTTCATACTGTATATTCCCCTTTCGAATATATATACAATATAATTATAATACAATAATACAATTTTTGCAATACTATTGTGCAATTTTACTACATATTTTTGCACTATAAATATAGAATTTTGTTCGAAAGATTATAAATGTTGTATAAAACACAGCAAATTTCACCTAAAAATGTTAAATCGATCCTGTAAATGCGTTATATAATTAAAGAACTCATTATTTTTAAACAGAAAACGACCCGTGCAAAAAGCACGGGCCGTTAAATTTTTATAGGACAGAATTATTACTTAGTAATAGTAACAGTCTTTGTAGCATCGTCCCAGGCAACTGCGCAGCCATAAGCTTCAGCAACAGCACGAACAGGAACGAGAGTTCTGGATTCAACGATCTGAGCAGCTACATCGAGAGCCTTATCTGTTCCGTTAACATTGATTGCAGGAACACCGATTGTAAGCTTAACAGTTGTGCCATCCTTTGTGGATGTAACTGTCTTTGTAGCATCATCCCATTCAACAGTAGCGCCAAGAGCTTCAAAGATAGCTCTCAAGGGTACCATTGTTCTGGAGTCGATAATCTGAGCAGGAACATCAAGAGCTTTAGCAACACCGTTTGTAACGATTTCAGCCTTACCGATAACGAGCTTGATTTCTGTAGATGCTACAGCACCCTGTTCGCCATCAGTCCAAGTAACATAATGTTCACCGGGTTCAAGTGTAACTTTACCGTTATTAACTGTTTCGCCGTCGATATTAGCAATCTTGCCGTTTGCAGCCATAACTTCAAATACACCGGGTTCGTCAGTAGGAGTTACCATACCACCCATTTCAGATCTAACAACATATGTACCGGCAGCTGCAACATCGGGGTATACGAAATGTTCAGGATTAATGCCGTTATTCAATACGATATTGAGAGCACTCATAAGATCCGGAACTGTCTGTTCGCTGTATGCGATCTTTTTAACGGAACCGGAGTTAACGATAATGTTGAGATTGCCCGCGATAGCAATACCAACCTGATCGCCCATCCAGTAGTCAGCAGAAATCAAAATGCTGTCAACAGATGCGCCGTCGATGATAACTGTGGAGTTGCCTTCGCAACCGTTGGAGTAAGAGTCGGAATAACCACCTGCTGCGTGAAGAGTTCCGATAGTACCGCTCTTGAATTCTGCATATGCTTCAGAAACAATTGCATTTTCAAGAGTTGTAAGGTGGAACATTTCAGTAAATTCAGAATTCTTACCGCCGTCCATAATGAGTTTGCCGTAAGGATTTATGTGAGAATACTTGCCGGCAGCAAATTTGATATCTTTAAATGTTGCATCGCCTCTGAGTCTTACAGCAAAACCGTCAGCAACAGCAATGGTTGAGTTTTTGTCAACGCCTGTGAATGTGATCATGCCATTCCATTCAACTTCATTAAAGTTCTGGCCATCATTAATGCTGTATGTGCCATAAATCTTAATTGTACCGTCGTTGTTTCCGATAGCTTCGATAGCTTCATTGATAGTACCGAAAGGAGCGTCTTCTGTACCGTCGCCCGAGCCGCCTTCTTCAACGAAATATACATTTTCTTCAGCAGATACTGTGAAAGCAACACAAGAAACTGCGAGAAGAACTGCGAGAAGAACTGATAAAATCTTCTTAGTCATTTTGAAATACCTCCTAATAGTATTGTTTAGATTTTAACACAGATATACCGAAAAGTCTACATCTTTTTTGCAATTTTTGTTGTAAAAAAACATTTTTGTAACAAACAACAATCCATCAGCTCTAAAATTGTGCATTTTGACATTCAGCTTCTTGAAGAAATGATATCAGTTTTTGCTATATCAACAATTTTAAGTGCATTTTCCGTAATTTCACCGCCGTCGCAATCTATAATATAATCAGCATATTCCTCATATAAAGGTCTTCTTTCCTCAAACAGCTGAGCGAGAGTTTTATCTTTTGCTCCTGCTACTCCGCGGCTCGCAAGATTAAAAAGACGCTTTTCAAGTTCAGAAACACCGATTCTTAAATAAACGACCTTACCCATCTTTTTCAGATGATTCATACCTCTTTTTGAGTATATCGCACTTCCGCCCGTTGCAATAACGGTATCTTCGCAATATGTAGCGCAAAGCGCCTTTTCTTCAGCCGTCATAAAATCAGAAAGTCCGTCTTCATCAATTATGTCCTGTAAAACTTTGCCTTCCATATTCTGGATTATAAGATCTGTATCAAGAAATCTATATCCGATAAGCTTTGCAAGCACATTTCCCACAGTACTTTTTCCGCTTCCGGGCATTCCTATAAGAATCAAATTCATTAAAAAGCTCCTTTCGTTCTGAGCTATATAGAATTATATATCTTTATCTTTCTCAATTGGTGAACTTCCCGTAAACATTGGATTTATTTCCCGATTTTGATTGACACATACAAATATGAGTGTTAAAATATAACAAAAACCGCAGTATATACGAAAGGAAATATAATGATAAAACTACTTTCAAAGCTCTTCATAAAAAACAATCAAAACACAGATGATCCAAATGTCAGACTAGCATACGGAACCTTATGTTCCGCAGTCGGAATAATTCTTAATCTCTTGCTTTTTGCCATAAAAGCCTTTGCGGGAATTATAAGCGGTTCTGTTGCAATAATTGCTGATGCATCCAACAACCTCTCGGATTCCGGCTCTTCCATCGTTACCCTTATCGGCTTTAAGCTTTCTGCAAAAAAGCCTGATGCTTCACATCCTTTCGGTCACGGACGAAGCGAGCATATTGCGGGACTCATAGTTTCGTTTCTAATAATTCATATGGGATTTGATATTGCAAAAAGTT
This sequence comes from Oscillospiraceae bacterium, assembly GCA_015064485.1. Lineage (GTDB taxonomy): Bacteria > Bacillota > Clostridia > Oscillospirales > CAG-382 > UMGS1052. The sequence continues at coordinate 94,745 of SVSD01000005.1, forward strand.
CATTTTTGAAAATACTCGATCCGGGGCTTTCCGAATTTTCGGTAACAGCTGTAATTATTCTTGCAGTATCCATACTCATAAAGCTTTATATGTCGTTTTATAACAGCCGTGTCGGCAAAAAGATCAATTCGTCTTCAATGGCGGCAACCGCAACTGACAGCCTTTGCGACTGCATTTCAACAACCGTTGTTCTCATATCTCTTTTTATAACAAAGTTTACAAATTTTAACACAGACGGCTACTGCGGACTTGCAGTTTCAATATTTATAATTTTTTCCGGCATCAAAACCGCGAAAGAAACCATCTCTCCCCTCCTTGGAAATGCCGCTCCCAAAGAAATCGTAGATACGGTCGAAAAAATCGTTTTATCTTATCCGGAAGTTTTGGGTATCCACGATTTTATCGCCCACGATTACGGCAACGGCAGCCTTATAATTTCTTTACACGCAGAAGTAGATGCCTGCGGAGACATTCTTAAAATTCACGATACCATCGACAACATTGAACGACATATCGGAACCGAGCTTAACTGTCTTGTTACAATACATATGGATCCTATAGTTACCGACGACCCCTGTATTGATGAAGTCAAAGCGGTTGTAACACGATACCTTTCCAAGAACCACTGCGATGTTACAGTACACGATTTCAGAGTGGTTCACGGTGAAACCCATACAAATGTTATATTTGACATCGTTGTTCCTTTCGAATCGAAACATCCGGAAAGAATAGCGGATGAGCTTAAAGAAGCTGTGAATAACTACAACAAAAATATGTATGCTGTAATAAATATTGATTCAAAATATATTTAAAAAAAGGAGCTGTAAAATTTTTACAGCTCCTTTTTTGCGGAATAGCTAAGTTTCTTTCATTTAAGTTTTTAACTAAGATTGATTTTTGATTCCGGACTTTCTCAGATAATTATATATTTAATTTCATCCTCTTTTTCAAGGGCAAAAGAAAGTCCGATTTCACCAACGATACTAAACTTCGAAAAATATAAATTTGTATCTGTATTTTTCGGAATAAAAGTTTTTTCCGAAAGCATTTTAAATATGCTTTCTTTTTTTGTCCACATTTCTAAAGTGAAAACAGCCCTTTTGTCTTCCTGCAGTTCGCCATAAATTTTGTATTCTCTGCAATTCATAATCTTTTTTGCAAGTTTTTCAGAGAATCTTTTCGGATCATATGCTTCAATATCAATACCGCACGGAATATCCGAAACAATAACCGCAACAAATTTTTTTGTATGTGACAAAGAAAAGAAAAAATCGGGGCAATTCCATTTTCCGTTTTCTGACCTTGAAAAGGAAAAAGAATCAAAGCTCTCGGAAAAATTTTCGCAAACCGCTTTTTCGAGAAGCTTCCAAGCAAAATATTTTTGTTCTTTGTGTTCGGCAATTTTCGTATTCTTTATTTGAAACGCACGGTTTTCAGGTCTTATTTCCTTATTTTCAACTTCAAACGGAAAAGAAGATACATATATATATGTCAAATCATCTCACCCGTCTTAAACTTTCCGTAATCTACAAGTCCTTCAAAATTGCCCTGTCTTAAAACTTCATAAACCGCAATTGCCGCCGCGTTTGAAAGATTAAGACTGCGAAGGTTTTCAAGCATCGGTATTCTTACGGCATGATCAAGGTTTTTTTCTATAAGGTCCTCAGGAAGGCCTTTTGTTTCTTTGCCGAAAATCAAAAAACTGTTTTCGGGATATTCGACTTCCGTATAGGCTCTCGGTGCTTTTGTGCTGAAATAATAGAAATGTCCGCCTTTATTCTTTTCAAAGAAATCGTCGATATCTTTATAGTAATGTATATCCAGATATTGCCAGTAATCAAGACCAGCTCTTTTAAGCTTCGCATCGGTTATAGTAAAACCAAGCGGCTCGATAAGATGAAGAGATGCTCCCGTTGCCGCACAGGTTCTTGAAATATTACCTGTATTTTGCGGAATTTCGGGTTCGTGTAATACTATATTTATCTTACCCATATCAATATCCAAGCTCCTCGCCGACAAGAATAACCTTTACTCTGTCCTTTTCAAGCTGCCTTCCCATAATAACGATATCAGAGCATATTCTTGTATCGCTCTTGCAGTCTGAACACTTGCCGCTTAAAGTACATGGGGTTTTGCAATTCAAACGAATCGCATTCGCAGGAGCTGAAACTTCCTTTATTCTGCGGTATGCGGCATCTATATCTTTTACTATTTTATTGTAACCGGCAACAACGATAACAGATTCAGGTCCGTATATCATTGCAGCAACGCGGTTGCCCCTTGCATCTATATTTATCAATTCTCCGTTTTCGGTAAGTGCGTTTGTGCTCGTAAGGTAACAATCGCACAAAAAAGCTTTTTTATGTACATCGTTTATCTGTTCCTTGGTAAGACCTTCTTCGTATCTGTCATAAAACATATATCTTCCCGAACGCAAAATGTCTATAATGCCAGTTTCAAACAAAGTCATCGACCCGCCTACTGCCACAGTGGCATTTTCATCCATAAGGTTTTCAATTATTTCAAGAGCCTCTTCGCAATTGTCAGCACATACCGCATAATAATTATTTCTGCGCAATGCTTCGGCGGTACGCTCCATACAAAGGCGTATGATTTCATATTTATTTCTGTCCATATAAACCTCCCCGCTATTCTTTTTTAGATATTATAACTTATAGTTTCGACGATTTCAAGTACGAACGGCTAAATCCCACCCGACGCTTTTCGACATTATTCGTCAAAATTTTCAAGCAAAAGGTGAAATTTGTTTACATTCTCCAAATTCTTTTTCAAATTAATAAAGTTTTTTGTGAATTATTTCCCAAAAAGTCTTGATTTATTTTGAATAAAGTGGTATTCTATTTCTGCCGTGAAAAACCTCATCGGCAAAAGGAGATTTAAATGAAAAACTCAAATGAAGAAACTGTGGCAAACATTTTGTCCTCGCAGCAATACCTTCCGGAAATTACAGAAAAAGAAATCGTATGCGGTAAAGATGTTTTTACATCTTACGGCTTGAAGATAAAACGAAACGACGGTACTGTTGATGTGTACGAAGATATTTCGCTGACAAGAACAAAAATAACAGAATTATATGATTTGTTTTGCAACTACGATATAGATGAGTCACATATCGAAGAGGTGATATGTGATTTTGTTGACAGTCTGCACAGTATATAATTCAGTCAAAACAGGCCTTTCGTGCATACTATAATGTATAATCATGCGAAAGGAATAAAGACAATGCTATTAAAAAAAATCGCTGTCATAGGCGGCGATGCCCGTTTTGCGGTATGTGCAGAACTTTTTGCAAAAAAAGGCTGCGAATGTGCGGTTTTCGGACTTGAAAAAGCCGAAAATCTCTTGATGGCAACCAAAAGTGCAACAATATACGATGCTGTTTCGGGTTGTGATGCTATAATTCTTCCGATACCTGTGTCGAAAGACAATGATCAGGCTTTCTCGCCTCTATCGGATTTTAAAATAAGTTTGACCGATATTTTAGAAAATATAAAGGGCGATCCGATCATTTTTATCGGTCAAAGCAAGGAATCCGTTCAAAATTCACAATTGTCAGAATTTGATATTATAACATATACAGCATCAAAAACTTTTGCATTGCTCGGAAGCGTTCCGACTGCCGAATGTGCCATATCAACCGCTACTTATCACAGCCGTAAATGCTGCTGCAATTCAAGATACCTTATCGTAGGATGCGGTAATGTCGGTAAACGCTTAGGTCTGCTTTCAAAGAATATGGGTGCGGATGTTTTTATATCCGCAAGAAAAAAAGAAGATCTCGCGTGGATAGAAGCTCACGGAATGATCCCTTTGAAAACATACGATCTTTCGTCAGAAAAGGTTGAATTTGATGTAATATTCAATACAGTCCCCCACATGGTTCTGGGAGAACAAGTTCTTAAAAATCTTAAAGGTTATCCTTTGATTATAGAACTTGCTTCAAAACCCTACGGGGCGGGTTTTAAACAAAAAAGGGAATATAAAAAAGTCCGGAGTGCAAAGAAAAAAGATAACTGAAAGAAAAATCAAGATAAAAATCCGATAAAATGAAAGAAAAACTCAAAAACTGAGTTTTTTTAAATAATTATTTTTTTGCTATCCCCTAAAAAAGGAGCTGTAAAAAACTACAGCTCCTTCTTTATTGATTTTTATTTACTTCCGAGATTTTGTTTTGCGTCAACTAAAACTTTTCTGTCATAGCAAGCAAACATTTTATCAACCTCATCCTTGTCGGGCTTTTTAGTAATAAGGCTCACAACAGGAACGAGTATAAGTCCGCCCACCATAGCAAAAACACCGGAGTAAAGTGAGTTTGTAAATACAAAGCTCAAGAATCCTTCGGGGAAGGAAAGTCCGCAAATATCCTTTACAAGCTGAACGATTTCAACACCGGTACCGAAAATGAAGCTCACAACAACTGCGCTCTTTGTAACGCCCTTCCAGTACAAACCGTAAAGGAAAGGAGCAAGGAATGCACCGGCAAGCGCGCCCCATGATACACCCATCATCTGAGCTATAAAAGTAGCTCCCGGGAAGCTGTCTTTAACTATTGCAATTACAGCAGATACAACCACAAAGAAAAGAACGAAAAGTCTGAGTATCAAAAGTTTCTGTTTCTCAGAAACCTTCTTATCTCTTTTTTTCATAACAGGAACTATAACATCGAGTGTCAAAGTCGAGCTTGAAGTAAGGACAAGAGACGAAAGCGTAGACATAGATGCAGCAAGAACAAGTACAATGACCGTTGCGACAATTACAGGATTAAGTTCAGAAAGCATTGCGGGAACAATATTATCCTTCAAAAGTTTCGAACCCACTTCGCCGTTTGCCCATATTGCGCTGTTGTTTGCGTAAAGTCTTCCGAAGCCACCGAGAAAATAACAGCCGCCCGCTACGATTATAGCAAATATCGTAGAAATTACTGTGCCTTTTTTGATTGAATCTTCGCTGTCTATTGAATAGAATTTGCCGACCATCTGAGGAAGTCCCCATGTGCCGAGAGATGTAAGTATTACAACAAACAATAAAAATACAGGGTTAGGTCCGAGGAATGACGAATAAGCACCCATAAGTCCGCTCGATCCGTTTTCGATTACGGAAAGACCTCTGTATGCTTCCATAAATCCGCCGTTGTCAACAAGAACCGCCGCAATTACCGCAACTATACCGACAAGCATAATAATGCCCTGAATAAAATCGTTTATCGCAGTTGCCATATATCCGCCGAATATTACATAAACACCTGTAAGTGCCGCCATAATGATAATAACGAGCCAGTACGGAATATTGAAAGCTGAATTGAAAAGGCTCGAAAGTCCGTTATATAACGACGCTGTATAAGGAATAAGAAAAAGAAAAACTATAACAGAAGCTATTGTTTTCAAACTGCCGGACTGATATCTTTTACCAAAAAAGTCAGGCATTGTTTTCGAGCCCAGATGCTGTGTCATAACTCTTGTTCTTCTTCCGAGAATTACCCAGGGAAGAAGCGATCCGATAAATGCATTTCCAAGACCTATCCAAGTAGATGCAAGACCGAATTCCCATCCGAACTGACCCGCATATCCGACAAAAATAACTGCCGAAAAATACGAAGTACCGAAAGCAAAAGCCGTAAGCCAAGGACCTACCGAGCGTCCGCCAAGAACAAATCCGTCAACATTTGTTGAATGTTTTCTGCAGTATAAGCCAACGCCTATCATAATTGCAAAAAACGCTGTAAGCATTACGATCGTGATAACCGCCTTTACCATTTTAATACCTTCTTTCATTTTTTATTTTTTATGGAAAACGGTAAAATGGTAAAAAAATAACCGTCCTCCAACAAAAGAGGACGGAAAAATCCGTGGTACCACCTCAATTTACCGATATGTTACCATATCAGCCTCATCAGGCACATTCTATGCCTTATTGCTGTAACGGGCAAACCCGGCGCAGCCTACTCTTCGCATTTCGGTGCGCAGCTCACAAGATGTATTCGCCAAGTTCTTTCTTACTGTCTCTCACCGCCCGACAGCTCTCTTAAAAGGTAAGAAAAAGGCTACTTCTTCTCGGTCATCGCTTCTATATCGTGTATTCTACTACAAAAAACTAACCTTGTCAAGTGTTTTTTGCATTTTTATTAAATCTTTTATTTACCTCCGAAAAAGTTATTTCGTCAACAATAGCTTCGTGTGTTCCGCATACTGTTATCAGATCGTTTTTTGAGTTTTTATATCTCTTTTCAGTCTTATAATTTATCTTTTTTTCAAATCCTTGGGTAATATCTCCTTTGTATGTAGGATTAGTAAGAATTCTTTTTATCATCACACTGTTCCAGGCATTGCTTTTTCTTCGATTATCCCTTTTCAAAGACGAAGGCGTAGCAATACCTTCTGCCGTAAGCTCTTTTGCAATCAACAGCATACTTTTTCCTTCAAGAAATCCTCTATAAATTCTTAAGACCGTATCTTTTGTATTTTTATCGGGAACAAGCTTTGATGGGTCCTTTTCATCTTTTGTGTAACCGTACGGCGCTGAACTTCCTATAAACTTTCCCGCTCTGCGCCTTGAATCAAGTGCACATCGAACCTTTCTGCTTATATCTTTTGCATACATATCATTGAAAACAGCTCTGAAAGGTATCATATCGTTTCCGCCGGATTCTGACATAGTATCAACGCCGTCATTGACAGCTATATACCGTATGCCGTTTTCGGGGAAAAACCTTTCTATATACTCCCCTGTTTCGATATAATCTCTGCCAAGGCGGGACATATCTTTTGTTATTATACATAAAAACTTCTTTGAAAGAGCATCATTAATCATTTTTTCAAATGACGGACGCCTGAAATTTGTGCCGCTGTAACCGTCGTCAACATATTCTGCAATTATTGTAAAATTGTTTTTGTTACAATAGTTTTCAAGGAACATTCTTTGAGAAGCGATGCTGTCAGACTCCCCTTTTACTCCGTCATCTTTTGAAAGCCTTAGATATATCGCACAAGCCTCGTTTTCCATACAAAAAACCTCACGAACACACTGTAAAACAGTATATTCGCAAGGTCTTAATTATTTTACTATTTGTTGTTTTTATTTTCTTTTTTATCTTTTCGCTTTGCTTTTATTATTTTTATATCAGATTTTGCTTTTTGATAGAGATCTCTTAATATTCCGAGAGTTTTTTCGTCATTCGGAAACAGGAATTTCAAAAGCCCGAGTGCGATTGCAACAGTCACTATTTTTTCCGGCGAAAACGGGAACCATAAGATCGTAAGATATGCGCCTGATACCGCAACCATCCACTCAATGCCAAAATATACGCCGAACGCCATAAAAACATATGCCCAGCCGTTTGTTATAAGCCAGCCTATCCCAAAGCACAGCAAAAACCTCGGATTAAAAATAAGAAAAAACAGCTTTATGATGAAGTTTTTTATAAATACTGCAGCTTTTGAATGAGATAGCTTCAAAAAAAACTCTTTGATACTTCTTTTGTCTTTCAATAATATGTCTTCCTTTTAGAAATTACGGCAAAGCCGACGGAAATATTATACTTTAAAATGCGCAAAATTTCAATAGAAAACAAAAAAGTCCTCCCCTTTTCGTAAATAAGGGGAGGGAAATTTTATTTCTTGGGAACTATCTTTTCAGCGCCGCCCATATAAGGACGAAGAGCGACAGGAATATTTACACTTCCGTCAGCATTAAGATTGTTTTCAAGGAAGGCTATAAGCATTCTGGGAGGAGCGACAACTGTGTTGTTAAGGGTATGAGCAAGATATTTGGAATCTTTTCCGTTTACTCTTATCTTAAGTCTTCTTGCCTGTGCATCGCCAAGGTTAGAACAGCTGCCTACTTCAAAATATTTCTGCTGTCTGGGAGACCACGCCTCAACATCAACAGATTTTACCTTAAGATCTGCAAGGTCACCCGAGCAACATTCAAGAGTTCTTACCGGAATATCCATCGAACGGAAAAGATCAACGGTATTCTGCCAGAGCTTGTCAAACCACATCGGGCTTTCTTCGGGCTTACATACAACGATCATTTCCTGTTTTTCAAACTGATGGATGCGGTATACACCTCGCTCTTCGATACCGTGAGCGCCCTTTTCCTTGCGGAAACAGGGAGAATAGCTTGTAAGAGTCTGAGGAAGCTGTTCTTCGGGGATTATCTGGTCGATAAACTTACCGATCATAGAGTGTTCGGAAGTACCTATAAGATAAAGATCCTCTCCTTCGATCTTATACATCATAGCTTCCATTTCCGCAAAGCTCATAACTCCGGTTACAACATCTGAACGGATCATAAAAGGAGGTACACAATATGTGAATCCGCGGTCGATCATAAAATCACGAGCATAAGAAATTACCGCAGAATGAAGACGGGCAATATCACCCATAAGATAATAAAAGCCGTTGCCTGCAACTCTTCTTGCGCTGTCAAGGTCGATACCGTTAAAGCTTTCCATAATATCTGTGTGATAAGGAATCTCGTAATCGGGAGTTACGGGTTCACCGTATCTCTGAACTTCAACATTTTCGCTGTCATCTTTACCGATGGGAACTGTAGGGTCGATGATCTGAGGAATTATCATCATAATCTTTTTGATTTTTTCCTCGTATTCGGCTTCAAGAGCTTCGCACTCAGCAAGTCTTGCTGCCTGCTGACCGACAATTTTTTTCATTTCTTCAGCTTCGTCTTTTTTGCCCTGTCCCATAAGAGCACCGATCATCTTGGAGCACTTGTTTCGTTCAGCTCTGAGTCCGTCAGCTTCAAGCTTTACGGCTCTTGAGTTTTTATCGAGCTCTATTACCTCGTCAACAAGTTCCAGCTTATGATCCTGAAACTTGTTTTTGATATTTTGCTTTACCACATCAGGGTTTTCACGCAAAAACTTAATATCAATCATTTTTTCTTCCTCCGAAAATAGTTTTTATAAAAAAAGAGTTCTTCCCCACAAATATGGGACGAAGAACTCCGTGTTGCCACCCAAATTGCCGTATATACGGCCACTCAAAAAAGCTGTAAGGGGCTTATCCCCAAGACTCATCGTCTTATGCTCCGAAAGCGGAAAAGCAAAAAACCGACAGCCGATCACACCTTCCTCGGCCTCTCTTTCGAACAGTCAATTGCCGTTTCTTTCATCATAGCTTTAATATTATACACCAAAAAACCACAAAATGCAAGATAAATTTTCAACAATTTAAAACCCGGCGGGGTGGATTTTGAGTGTGCAGAAAAAATAGGACTGAAAACTGTTATAGCCTCAGGACTTCCGGGAAAATATACACCGGTAACTGCAGGAGAAATAGTTTACAGGTGCATATGTGATGCTCTTGAAGAAAGGGGTTTTGAAATATGATAGGTTTTTGCCTCACAGGCTCGTTTTGCTCATTTGAGAAAAGTATAAATGTTATGAAAAATCTTTCTCAAAAGTATGAAATCTTACCGATCATGTCGCAGAATGCATATAATTTGGATACAAAATTCGGAAAAGCAGAAGATTTCAGAAGCAAAATAAAGGAAATATGTAATAAAGATATAATCCATACCATAACAGAGGCAGAACCGATAGGACCAGCCGTAAAACTCGACTGTCTTGTAGTCTGTCCGTGTACGGGAAATACATTATCAAAAATAGCCTGCGGCATTACAGATACAAGCGCCACAATGGCAATAAAAGCACAGCTCAGAAACGAAAGACCGGTGCTTCTTGCAATTGCATCAAACGACGGACTTTCCGGTTCTTCGGTTTCTGTGTCAAAGCTTTTGCAAAGGGAAAATATTTACTTTGTCCCCTTCTCGCAGGACTCCCCTTTTAAAAAGCCCCGTTCTGTTGTATGCGATTTTGATAAAACCGGAGAAGCTCTGTCCCTTGCCCTTGAAGGCAAACAAATTCAGCCTATACTTTACAGTTGAAAAAACATTTAAATTTATTAAAAAATCAGATAAAAAGCGGAGAAGCCGTATGCTTCTCCGTTTTATTTGATAAAATAATATCATAATTTACAAAATGTTAATAGTTGGATATGAAAAACTCTTGCATTTTTTTATAAAAAGTATTAAAATATATATTCGAACAATTATTGTGAAATAATATTATATTTTCCAAGAGGTATAGATATGGCAGACAAAAAATTTAGAAGAATAGGTGTGTTGACATCCGGCGGCGATGCTCCCGGTATGAACGCTGCTGTAAGAAGCGTAGTAAGAACCGCCGCACAGAACGGTCTTGAAATTATGGGCGTTTTCGGCGGTTACAGAGGCCTTGTTGACAACGATATGAAGCTCCTCGGCTCAAGAGATGTTTCCAATATAATAAGTATGGGCGGTACTATGCTCTTTACAGACCGCTGCGATGAATTCAAAGAAGAAGCCGGACTTCAGAAAGCAATGAAAACTTGTCAGGAAAATAAAATCGACGGACTTGTATGCATCGGCGGCGACGGAACTTTCAGAGGAGCCCAGGATCTTACAAGAAGAGGTATCCCCTGCATCGCTATCCCCGGTACTATTGACAACGATATTTCAGCAACAGATTATACTATCGGTTATGATACAGCTATGAATACAGTAGTTGATCTCGTTGACAAGCTCCGCGACACCTGCGAATCACACGCAAGATGTAATGTTGTTGAAGTTATGGGCAGAAATGCCGGTTACATTGCTATAAACACAGGTATTGCTACCGGTGCTGTCGGCATTGCTATCGAAGAATTCCCCTTTGATGCTGACGGAATGATCGAAAAGATGAAGGAACTCAAGAAGGCTAAAAAGAGAAACTTTATCGTAATCGTATCCGAAGCATTCGGCGCTGAATTTTCCGAAAATCTTGCAAAGAGAATCGACGAAGAAACAGGTATTGAAACTAAATTTGCCCGCCTTGCTCATGTTCAGAGAGGCGGAAGACCTACTCTTCGCGACAGAGAACTCGCAAGTCTTATGGGCTATAAAGCTGTTGAACTTCTTCTCGAAGGTAAATCAAATCTTATAGTTAATATACGCAACGAAGTTATCGGATGCGAAGATATTGAATATGCTCTTTGCTATGACAAGCTTTGCAAGGGCAAAATCAAGGTTGAAGATATCAAAGGCTTTACAGACGAACAGATCGCAAAAATGGTTGCGGATGCCGAAATCAGACGACAGAGAATGCTATCGTCTTATGAAATTGCGTCTAAAATTTCAATATAACCAGGTAGAAGTGCAGCATCTCTGATGTTGCACTTCTGATTTTTTTACATTTATAAAAACATTTCAATGAAATTTCGGCATAATACAGATAGATTTTGAGTAAAAATACATATAAGATACTTATTTATGCCCCCAAATAGTCATAATTTGGTAAAAAAATGTAAACTTATTATCAAAATCTATTGCTTTTTTGCTAAAAAAGTGGTACAATTGATATATCATATTTGTATAATATATCGAAAAGTGGTGAAAAAAAGTGAATATTATCGAAAACAATGAGATGGCAGCATATTTTTTCCACCAAGGAACAAATTATTATGCATACCGTTATCTCGGTTTTCATATTTTATCCTGTACCGACAGTTCGACCGTTGCCGCTTTCCGTGTCTGGGCGCCTAACGCCAAAAAAGTTTACCTTATCGGTGATTTTAACGGTTGGGACAACTCCCTTCCGATGGGAAAAGTAACCGACGGAGGTGTTTATGAGATTCTCCTTCCCTCAAGCACCGTTTCCGACGGGGATAATTATAAATTCAGAATAATAACTTCCGACGGCAGAACGCTGGACAAGGCTGATCCGTATGCTTTTTATACAGAAAAGCCTCCTCGTACCGCCTCAAGAATCGATCTTTCCAAACCTTTTTCCTGGTCAGATTACGGATATCTTAAGAATCGAGAAAAAACAGTTTGCCGTCCCGGCTACTCTATACCGATGAACATTTATGAAATTCATCTTTCTTCGTGGAAGAGGCGCGATGACGGAACAGAACTGACTTATTCGGAAATTTCAGATGAGCTGATACCTTATGTTAAGCAAATGGGTTATACCCATGTGGAATTTATGCCTGTTATGGAGCACCCGAATAACGATTCATGGGGATATCAGATTACAGGGTACTACGCCCCGACTTCCCGACTCGGAAGACCTAACGATTTAAAAAAGCTTATAAACGATCTTCACAATGCCGGAATCGGTGTAATCCTCGATTGGGTTCCCGCCCGCTTCCCTACAGATGCACACGGGCTTTATGAGTTTGACGGCAAACCGCTGTATGAATTTCAGGGAACTGACAGAATGGAGCATACCGGCTGGGGTACAAAAAAATTTGATATAACACGAAACGAGGTCAACTGTTTCCTTGTTTCAAACGCTTCCTACTGGATCGAAGAATTTCATGCAGACGGATTGAGAGTCGATGCTGTAGCTTCAATGCTTTACATTGATTATGATAAGTCCGGCGAACGGAATCCGGATACACATTACGGAAACCAATCGCTTGAAGCTATACAATTCTTTAAAAAGCTGAACGGCCATATTACAGCGGTTCACCCTGATGTTTTAATGATAGCAGAAGAAACATCCTCCTGCGAAAATGTTACAAAACCCGTATCCGAAGATGGTCTGGGTTTCAATTACAAATGGAACACAGGCTGGGCGAATGATACTTTGAGTTTTGCCGTAACCGAATTCGATTACCGTCACGATATGCACAGCAAAACAAATTTTTCAATTATGTACGCATATTCGGAAAATTATATTTTGCCGATATCACATGCGGAAGTTGTTAACGGCAAAAAATCGATGCTTGACAAGATGCCCGGTGATTACTGGAGAAAGTTTGCAGGCTCAAGACTCTTCCTATCATATATGATGCTCCACCCCGGAAAAAAGCTCTCATTTATGGGCACTGAAATCGGACAGTTTGCCGAATGGAACTGTGAAAAAAGTATTGAATGGTTTTTGCTTGGATATGAAATGCACAAAAAGCACCAGCTTTTTGTAAGAGATTTAAACGAATTCTATCTTTCTCATTCTCAGCTTTGGCGCAACGATCACACCTGGGACGGTTTCAGATGGTTAAGACCTGATGATTGTGACAATTCGGTTTCGTCGTTTATGAGAGTTGATAAAAACCTTTCCAACGGAAATGAGCTGCTCATAGTTATAAATTACAATTACAGGGCAAGAGAAGATTTCATAATCGATGTTCCCGCCAAAGGAAAATATAAGGAGATTTTTTCCAGCGACGATCCCAAATACGGCGGTGCCGGCTGGACAAACCCGCAACCCATCGAATCCTTTTTGGGAGAATACGGGAATTACCTTCTTAGTATCAAGCTTCCTCCGATCGGGGTATGCGTTTTTGAACGGTTAAATGACGATCAATTCTCTACAGCAACTGACAGCACAGATAATAAACCCGAAAAAGTATCGGACAAAAAATCTTCCGATAAAAAAGAAACCAAAAAGAAAACAACAAAAAAGACAGCAAAAAAACCCAAAGAAGACAAGGCAAAAATTAAATCCAGCATAAAAAAACAAAATGAAATAAACAAGGGGGCAAAATCAAGTGTTTAAAAAGAAAGAATGCGTTGCAATGCTTCTCGCCGGCGGCCAGGGAAGCAGACTTTATGCGCTTACCGAAAAGACAGCAAAGCCTGCGGTAAGTTTCGGAGGAAAGTACAGAATCATCGACTTCCCTTTATCTAACTGTGTTAATTCAGGTATTGATACAGTAGGCGTACTTACCCAGTATCAGCCGCTTGTTCTCAACGAATATATCGGCAACGGTCAGCCTTGGGATCTTGACAGAACCTACGGCGGCGTAAAGATCCTCCCGCCTTATCAGGGAATGAAGAAAGCCGACTGGTACAGCGGAACAGCAAATGCTATTTATCAGAATCTTACCTTCATAAAGAGATACAACCCTGATTATGTTCTCATTCTTTCGGGTGACCACATTTATCAGATGCAGTATGACGCAATGCTTGAATACCACAAGCAGATGGGTGCGGATTGTACTATTGCAGTTATTGATGTCCCGATCGAAGAAGCTTCAAGATTCGGTATTATGAGTGCTGATGAAAACGGCAAAGTATTTAAATTCTCCGAAAAGCCTAAAAACCCCGACAGCACACTTGCTTCTATGGGTATATATATCTTCAACGCAGACAAGCTTGAAAAGTATCTTGAAGCAGATGAACTCGATCCCGCATCGTCAAAAGACTTCGGCAAGAACATTATCCCCAATATGCTTGCCGCAGGCGAAAAGATGTATGCATACCCCTTTGAAGGCTATTGGAAGGATGTCGGAACAATCGACAGTCTCTGGGAAGCCAATATGGATCTTCTCGGTGACAAGCCTACTCTTACAATTCCCAAAAACGGACGCAGAGTATTTTCAAGAACAGAAGCTTCCGCTCCTCAATTTATCGGAGCAGATGCTGAAATTACAAATTCTCTCATCACAGAAGGATGTGAGATCAACGGTACTGTTATAAACTCTGTTCTTTTCAACGGTGTAAAGGTTGAAAAGGGCGCTGTTGTAAAAGATTCGGTTGTAATGAACGGTGTTATTATTAAAAAGAATGCAAAAGTTGATTATGCAATCCTTGACTCGGATGTTACAATCGGCGAAGGCACAACAGTCGGAAAAGACAAAGAGGCTTCAAAGGGTATCACAGTTATCGGCGCAGGTCTTGATATTGCAAATAATATTACTGTCGAAGACGGCGCTATGGTAAACGATTCTTATTACAACGAAAATCTCAAGGGAGGCGATAACAAATGACAGCATTCGGACTCATTTTTTCGAATATTCATGATAAAAGCATACCGGAACTTACACGCCGCAGAACAATGGCGTCTATCCCCTTCGGATGCCGTTATCGTCTTATAGATTTCGCTCTTTCCAATATGGTAAACGCCGAAATCAGCAAAGTCGGAGTTATTGTACACGACAATTACCAGTCTCTTCTTGACCATCTCGGAAACGGTAAAGACTGGGATCTTGCCCGCCGTTCGGGTGGTATCAAGATTCTTCCTCCTTTCATAACAGCTTACGACGGCGGTGAAGCTTCAAAGCTTTATGCAACAAGACTTCAGGCACTTATGGGTGTTATGAGCTTTATCGAGCACGCAACCGAAGATTATGTTGTTCTTTCAGATTGCGACTCTATCTGCAATCTTGATATGTCCGACCTTCTTTTGAAACACGCAGAATCGGGTGCCGATATTACTTTCGTAACAAAGAAAGAATATCTCACAGAAGAAAAAGCTCAGACCCGCAAATTCTTTGAATCAAAAGACGGCAGAATAACAAGAGTATACAACGAACCCAAAAGAATTTCCGGAGAATTTGATGTATGTCTCAACATAATGGTTATGAAGACATCTCTCCTCTACAATCTTCTCGTTGATGCTATGGCAAAAGGCTACAAGAGCTTTACATCTGACATAATTGCAAACAACATTGAAACAATGAATTTCGGTACATATGAATTCAACGGTTTTTATGCAACCGTCGGTTCAATGGAAGAATATTTCGAATGCAATATGAAGCTTCTTGACAGCGATGTAAGAAAAGCTTTATTCGACATTCCCGAAAGAGCGATTTATACTAAAGTAAGAAATTCACCTCCCACAAAATATTCTACAGGTGCAACTATCAAGAATTCACTTATAGCCGACGGCTGTGAAATCGAAGGTACCGTTGAAAACTGTATTATTTTCAGAGGAACAAAAATAAGCAAAAACTCTGTTGTTAAAAACTGTATTCTTATGCAGGATACTTATGTTGGCGCAAATGTTCGCCTCAACTGTGTTATAGCAGACAAGAATGTTGTTATAAAGGACGACAGAGAGCTTTCGGGACATCCCACAATCCCGTTCTATTTAAATAAAGGAGTTACAATCTGATGAAACTTTTACTTGTAGGCTCAGAAGTTATGCCTTTTGCGGCAACCGGCGGTCTTGGCGATGTTCTCGGATCCCTCCCCGCAGCTTTAAAAACAACTTCTCCTGATGACGACATCAGACTTGTAATGCCGCTTTACAGCACAGTTTCGAAAGAATACCGCGAAAAAATGACTTTTATCAAGTCGTTTGAAGTAGAACTTGGCTGGAGAAGAATATATTGCGGAGTATATTCGCTTGAAAAAGACGGCGTTACCTATTATTTTCTCGATAACGAATATTACTTCAAGCGCGATGCTCTTTACGGAAGCTTTGACGACGGAGAAAGATATGCGTTCTTCTGTGCAGCTTCCCTGCGTATGATGTATGAAGTGGATTTTTATCCCGACATTCTCCATGCACACGACTGGCAGAGCGCACTTGCAGTTGTTTATCTCAACCTCAAGTATCGCGGTATAAAGGAATACCAGAACATCAAAACTGTCTTTACAATTCACAATATTCAGTATCAGGGTCAGTACGATATGTCGTTACTTACCGACATTTTCGGAATAAATTCCTGCGATACAGGTTATCTTGAATACGAAGGCTGCATAAACCTTATGAAGGGCGCAATTCATTTTGCGGATTATGTAACCACAGTATCTCCTACATATGCAAACGAAATTATGACTCCTGCATATGCTCACGGCCTTGACCATATGCTTCGCTGCTATCAGGGCAAGGTTCGCGGTATCCTCAACGGAATCGATTACGATTACTACAATCCCAAGGAAGATAAGGATATCGTATCTAATTATACATGGCGTTCTTACGGCAAAAAGGCGGCAAACAAAACCGCTTTACAGGAATACTGCAACCTTCCCGTAAGAGAAGATGTACCTGTATATGCAATAATCTCAAGACTTGCTTCACACAAAGGTCTTGACCTTATTAAACACATTATGGAAGACTTTATTGCCAAAAATGATGTTCAGCTCGTAATCCTCGGTAAAGGCGAATACGACTATGAATGTTATTTCAACTATCTTGCTTCCAAATACAAAGACAAAGTTTCTGCTCTTTTGGTATACGACAGATCTCTTTCAAAGCGCATTTATGCAGCAGCTGATGTCTTCCTTATGCCTTCAAAGAGCGAACCCTGCGGTCTTTCTCAGATGATAGCCTCCCGTTACGGCGCAGTACCGGTTACAAGAGAAACCGGCGGCCTTTACGATTCAATTAAGGGCTATTATATCGACGAAAAAGGCAAAGTCTGCGGAAACGGCTTTACATTTGCAAATTATGATGCATATGAGCTTTCCGACAGAATGTATGCTGCTCTTGAACTTTACCGTGATAAAGAGGCTTGGCAGAATCTCGCATGCAAGGTTATGCGCGAAGACTTCTCATGGGAAAGATCAGCAAAAACCTATCTTGAAATGTACTCGACTCTCGTTTGAGAATCGTTTATATCTAATATTTTATTCTAGCAATACCGGAAAGGAATCTCACATTGAATTACACTAACGAAGAAATCAAAGAAATGCTGTGTGGCAAATTGTCACGCTATTTCGGAACAACACCTCAGGATGCTTCCCCCGAACAGATCTATAAGGCAACAGCCGTATCGGTGAAAGACATACTCGCAAACAAACGCAACATCTACAAAAAGGATGTAAACAAGCAAGGCGGAAAGCGCATTTATTATATGTGCATGGAATTTCTTTTGGGCAGAAGCCTTAAGATCAACCTTTTCAACCTTGGCCTTACAGAAGCTTTTGATACCGCTCTTAAAGAACTCGGTTTTTCTCTCGAGCAGCTTTATGAACTCGAACCCGACGCAGGTCTCGGTAACGGCGGTCTCGGAAGACTTGCCGCTTGTTTTATGGACTCTTTGTCCTCTCTTGATTACCCCGCAACAGGCTTTTCTATCTGTTATGAATACGGTCTTTTCAAGCAGAAGATCGTTGACGGTACTCAGGTTGAACTTCCCGACATATGGCTTCCCGGCGGCGAAAGCTGGCTCATTCCCAGAACCGACCGTATTTTCAAAGTTAAATTCGGCGGTCATGTAAAAGAACAATGGAATGACGGCAGACTCGAAGCAATCTATGAAAACTATGAGGAAGTTGAAGCTGTCCCCTATGATATGATGATATCCGGCTACAAGTCCGACGCTGTTTCTCAATTAAGACTTTGGAAAGCCCGCGATATAGTAAACTTTAATATGAAATTGTTTACACAGGGACAGTATACTCAGGCTCTTGAGGAAAGCACAAAGGCAGAAGTTATTTCAAAAGTGCTCTACCCTTCCGATAATCACAACGAAGGTAAGCTTTTGCGTCTTACACAGCAGTATTTCCTCGTTTCTGCATCTTGTCAGAGTATCATCCGCGACCATATGGCAGTTTACGGAACACTTGCAAACTTTCCCGACAAGGTTGCAATTCATATTAACGACACTCATCCCGCGCTTTGTATCCCCGAACTTATGAGAATATTCATCGACGAATATTTTATGGATTGGGACAGCGCATGGGATCTTGTAACACGCACAGTTTCTTATACAAACCATACAGTTATGCCCGAAGCTCTTGAATGCTGGAACGAAGACCTCTTCCGCTTGAAGCTTCCCAGAATCTACTCTATCGTAAGAGAGATCAACGAAAGATTCTGCAGCGATGCATGGAAGACATTCCCCGGAGCTTGGGATAAGATCTCTTCCCTTGCAATTATCGCAAAATCTCAGGTTCGTATGGCAAACTTGAGCGTTGTCGGCTCAAATTCCGTAAACGGCGTATCGAAGCTTCACTCAGACATTTTGAAGGCATCCACATTTAAGGATTTCTATAAGATGTATCCTTTGAAGTTCCGCAATGTTACAAACGGTATTGCTCACAGAAGATGGCTCAACGCTTCTAATCCGAAGCTTGCATCCCTTCTTGACGACTGCATCGGCACAGGTTATCACAAGAACCCCGAAAAGCTTGCCGACTTCAAGAAGTTTGAAAACGACGAATCGGTGCTTGCACGACTCGCTGAGATCAAATACGAAAACAAAGTTGCTTTTGCAAACAAGGTTAAGGATAAAACAGGCATAGCCCTTGATCCTAATTCTGTATTTGATGTTCAGATCAAGCGACTTCATGAGTATAAGCGTCAGCTCCTTAACGCGCTCAATATCATAAGCGTATATAATATGCTTAAGGAAAATCCGAACGCTAAAATTACTCCTCAGACATATATCTTCGGAGCAAAGGCTGCTCCCGGTTATTATATGGCAAAGCAGATAATTAAACTTATCTACTTTATTTCCAAGGATATCGAAAGCAATCCCAAAATGCGCAAAAAGCTTCGTGTAATCTTCCTTGAAGATTACAATGTAAGTATGGCAGAATCACTTGTTCCTGCAGCTGAAATTTCTGAACAGATCTCTCTTGCAGGTAAGGAAGCAAGCGGTACCGGATGTATGAAGCTTATGATGAACGGTGCTCTTACAATCGGCACACTTGACGGCGCAAATGTTGAAATGCTCGCAGCTGCAGGCAAGGAAAATATGTTTATTTTCGGTCTTACAGCAGACGAAGTTGAAAAGCAGTGGCTCTCCGGATACAATTCCGCTCTCTTCTGCGTAAACAACAAGCGTCTTAACGATGCTATAAACGCATTGCATAACGGTTTTGCAGGTCAGAATTTTGCCGATATCGCAAATTATCTTCTCGCAGGACACGGCATTGCAGACCCGTATATGTGCCTTGCTGATTTTGATTCTTATACAAAGGTACATGACAGCCTTATTGATGCTTACAGCGATAAAACCCGTTGGAACAAGATGTCGCTTAATAATATTGCATCCTCCGGTTTCTTTGCTGCAGACCGCAGTATAGAAGATTATGCAAGAGATATCTGGCATCTCAATAAGATCAATGTCAAAAGATAACAAATAATCAAATTTCATCGGCTGCCGCCGCGCAAGCAGTGACAGCCGATAATCTTTATCACGGAGATTATATATGCTTCCCCTTGATCCCAGAGATATTTATGATTGCGAAAGCATCATTCTAAAAAATAAGAGAAACGGCATTTCTACTTTTTCAAAATCATATTGCATTTCCGACAAAGCAGAACTTCAGCTTTTCGTTAAAAGAAATCTCGGCGTTTTTAAGCCCGAAATCTATTTCAGAAGCGATGGTCTTGAATTTAAAAGAAAAATGTCTTTTTCTTATACGGGTGCCGTCGGAATATACGACATATATTCCCTGTCTTTCAAAATGTCCGAAATTTCTAAAGTTCCGGCGCTATTATTTTTCAAGCTGTCTTTTTCCATCGGTGACAACACTATTTACTTTGTATCAGCAAATAACTTTGACGGTTATCTTACTTATTCTCCCAACGAGGGAAATGAGTTTAAAATGCTTGTTTATGAAGGCGAAGATAGCGTTCCTTTATGGTATTCCGACAGTGTTATGTATCACATTTTTGTAGACAGATTCTGCAAAGGCTCGGTCAAAGTTCCCGTAAGGGAAAACGCCATTATCAACGATGACTGGTACGACGGTATTCCTCAATATGCACAAAAACCCGGAGAACCGCTCGCAAACAATATGTTTTTCGGCGGTACACTTTACGGCGTTGCGGAAAAACTCGATTATCTGAAATCGATCGGTGTCGGTATTCTTTACCTCAGCCCGATTTGCGAAGCTTATTCTAACCACAAATATGACACCGGCGATTATTCAAAAGTCGATGAAATGTTTGGCGGCGACAAGGCTCTTGATAATCTGATTGCCGAATGTAAAAAGCGTGATATGCACATTATTCTTGACGGCGTTTTCAATCATACGGGCGATGACAGTGTTTATTTCAACAAATACGGCACTTACAAAAACAAAAAAGGCGCATACGAAAGTATGAGATCGGCTTACTACGGTTGGTATACTTTTTCGCAGTTCCCTGATAATTACGAAAGCTGGTGGGGTATTACAATTCTCCCCAAGCTCAATACCAATAATCCGGATGTTGAAAATTTTCTTGCCGGTGATAGCGGTATTGTTGATAAGTATATCAAAAAAGGTGTTTCAGGCTTCAGACTTGATGTTGCGGATGAACTTCCGGATAAATTCCTTGAAACTCTGAGATGTACGGTAAAAAAAGCAAATCCCGACGGTATCGTTATCGGCGAAGTCTGGGAAAACGCTT
The DNA here is from genome assembly GCA_015064485.1 of Oscillospiraceae bacterium. GTDB lineage: Bacteria > Bacillota > Clostridia > Oscillospirales > CAG-382 > UMGS1052. Next base: position 115,821 of record SVSD01000005.1, read on the forward strand.
CAGACAAATGTTCATACGGAAAACGACGCTCGTATTTCAGAGGAAAACAGCTTGACGGCGTTATGAACTACCCTGTTAAAAACGGAATTGTTGAGTTTGTTAAATACGGAAACGCAAACTGCCTTTATGATACTGTTTGCGATATCTATTCAAGCTATCCGCACCGCAATGCAATTTCGCTTATGAATATACTCGGAACTCATGATACAGAAAGAATTTTGACGGTTCTTTCTACAGAGCGTTACAAGGATATTCACGGCGATGAGCTCGCAAGACTTACTCTTTCCCCCGAAGAATATGAAAACGGCAAAAAGAAACTCTTGTGCGCTTCTGTTTTGCAATATACCTTGCCGGGTGTTCCGTCTGTATTCTACGGTGATGAAGCAGGCGTTTCCGGAGGACACGATCCTTTTTGCCGAAAGACCTTCCCTTGGGGAAAAGAAGACAAAAAGCTTACCGAACATTATGTAAAGCTCGGAAAGCTCAGATCTTATGAAAAGGCATTGGGACGCGGAGAATTATCGCTTGTCAGCCATAAAGACGGTATGTTTGAATTTATGAGAACTTTTGAGAATGAGGAAATTGCAATTTCTGTCAACTGTTCGGATAAGGTCAGAAAAACGACCTTTACCGATGAATTCAAGATTCTTTACGGAATCGGAGAAACCAGAAAAGAAAACTCATTTTATATAGAACCGTATTCATTCGTCATACTCAAAAAATAAAATTTCCGCAGGTTTTTGCCTGCGGAAATTCTTTATATGTAAAAAAGTGTTAAAGTAGTTG
>SVSD01000020.1 GCA_015064485.1 Oscillospiraceae bacterium
TCTGAAAGTTCCCTGTATCTGTCCATATGCAGAAATGTGATAATGAACATTTTTCAAAAAAATTATATCAGTTTTTGGGCGTAATAACAAGGTCGCTGACCATCAAGATAATTTTCAACTATATCATAAAAAAAGAGATAATGGTTTGTTTGCATAAAAATCCCTGAAACCCCACGCTTGAAACATTGCCGAATAATTGACAATTTGTCATTTTTTGGTATAATACATATGTAAAGAAATTCAGCAGAAGATAAAAAGGAGGATTTTTTGATGAAAAAAGTTTTACTGTCATTTGTTTTTGCCGTAAGTGTTTTTTTGTGTATGTCGCTGACGGTGAACGCTGCGGCTAAAGATTTCGAGTATCAGTTAAACGAAAACGGCGGTATAACAATAACAAAGTACACAGGCTTCGAAAGCAATGTTGAGATCCCTGATGAAATTGACGGTTATTCGGTGAATGTAATCGGAGACAGTGCATTTGAGAACTGTTCGGATGTAAAGACCCTCAAGCTTCCCGATTCGATAGAGATAATTGAAAGAGGAGCGTTTAAGAACTGTACAAACTTAAAAACAATAGAGCTTCCCGATTCGCTGACAACAATCGGATACAAGTCTTTTGCTTATTGTTCATCGCTTGACGAAATCGATTTTCCGCATTCTTTAACAACAATAGAAACCGAGGCTTTTATATGTACTGCTTTAAGAGAAATATATTTGCCTCCGTCCGTCAAAAAAATTTTGAGCTACGCCTTTTACGGCTGCACTGATTTGGAAAAAGTAACTATTGATACCGTAGCGGAGTTTAAAGGATCGGATTACGGTGCTTTCGGCAACTGCCCGAAGCTTCAGACAGCAGGTCCTATAGGCGGAGGATATGATATAGAATTTTCGTGGAATTCGGTTGTACCGGCTGAGGTTTTTGTCGGATGCAATTCGCTGAAAAGCGTAGTTATACCTGCTGAAATAACAGAAGTCGGAAAGAGTGCGTTTAAAAACTGTACAAAGCTTACCGATGTATATTTTTATGGAGATCTTCCGAGCTTTGGAACCGATTACGAACCTGTTTTTGAAAATACATCCGGACAGCTTACTCTCCATTATCTGAACGGTGCCTTTGGTTTTACTTCTCCTGAAACTATGATATCAAACGGAGATGTTTACTATGCTGAGAGCTTCACAGTTAAAGATTATGTAATCCACTGGGGCAGAGAGGCTATAAACTATGTTATTGAGAATAAGCTTGTTGATATTATATCCGAAAATGAATTTCAGCCCGATGCAGTGCTGACAAAGAAAACTTTTATAGAAGCTCTTGCAAAGATTTCGGAAGTCAAATCCGATTATTTTCAGTGGGCGCTAGATGCAGGACTTTTGAAGGATGACGGCAACGGCAATTACAGCGAAAACGCCCCTGTCAACCGTGAGCAGATGTGTGTGATTGTTGAAAACTATCTGGTTTCATTGAATCACAACTTAAACGAGCTTAAAACAGTTGCGAAAAACACATTTGCAGATGATAATGATATTTCAGAATCAGCAAAAGAAAGTGTTTATAATATGCAGGAACTCGGAATCATAGTAGGTCGTCCTCAAAACATATTTGATTCCAAGGCACTTGCTACCCGTGCCGAGGGCGCTTCTGTAATTCATAAGCTTGCTCTATTGCTTGATAAGTAATAAGATATCAAAAACTACAGAAACAAAAAATAAAGAAACAGCCCGGCAATAAGCCGGGCTGTTTCTTTATTTTTTCACACACAACATAAACCTGTGTGTCATAGCCTGAACAAAACCTTGCTTTTTGATTATTCGTTTGGTTTCAAAAAGCCCATTTTAAAAAGGATGCATAAAATACCAATAAAGATGTACCGTATCTATTATACAAAACCCGAAAAGTGTTGTCAATAGATACAAAAAAGGCTGAATGCATAAATATAAATGAAGCCAAAATGTCGATTTTTGCTTATTATTATTGACAAATGTCAAAGTGTTTGTTAAAATACAGATATTATGGGTATATATTGTTTGATAATATATGCATAAAAAGTTTATAAATTACATTATTATACAGGAGAAACATCATGGGTATAAAGGTTACAAAATTCGGCGGCAGCTCTCTTGCCGACGAAAAACAGTTTGAAAAAGTAAAGGCGATAATAGAAGCCGATCCCGAAAGAAGATATGTAGTTCCCTCTGCTCCCGGCAAGCGCTTTTCCGACGATATAAAGATCACAGATATGCTTTACGCTTGCTATGATAAGGCAAAGCACGGAGAAGACTTTGAAGCCGAATTTGCACTTATCGAAAAAAGATACAACGATATAATCGCAGGTCTTGGTCTTTCCATTTCTCTTGATAAGGAATTTGAAGAGATAAAAATTGCAATGAAAGCAAGAATGGGAAGAATGTATGCCGCAAGTCGCGGCGAATATCTCAACGGTAAAATTCTTGCCGAATACCTCGGATATGAATTTATCGACGCAGCAGAAGTTATCTTCTTTGATGAAAACGGAAAATACGCTGCGGAACACACAGAATATATTCTTTCAGAAAGACTCAAGAATGTTGAAAGAGCGGTTATCCCCGGTTTTTACGGAATTTCCGCAAACGATACGATCAAGACATTCTCAAGAGGCGGTTCGGATATAACAGGTGCAATAGTTGCAAAGGCGGCAAATGCCGACCTTTACGAAAACTGGACCGATGTTTCGGGATTCCTTTGCGCAGACCCCAGAATAGTAAAGAACCCCCGTCCTATCGGAGTTATCACATACAGAGAACTTCGTGAGCTTTCTTATATGGGAGCTACAGTTCTCCACGAAGAAGCTATCTTCCCCGTAAAGAGTGCAGGTATTCCGATAAATATCAGAAACACAAACCGTCCCGAGGATGCGGGTACAATGATCGTAGCATCCGTTTCGGGTCATATTGAAGAAGAAAACAGCAATGTTATAACAGGTATTGCGGGTAAAAAGAACTTCTCGGTTATCTGCCTTGAAAAGGACAGAATGAATGAAGAAGTAGGTTTCGGAAGAAGAGTTCTTGAAGTCCTTGAAAGACACAAGATCTGTTTCGAACATCTTCCCTCAGGCATTGATACGATGTCTGTCGTTGTTGAAGATAAGCTTATTATGGACTGCAAGGATGAACTCATCGCAGATCTTTACGAAGAAACACAAGCCGATTCCATCGACATCGAATCGGGCATCGCTCTTATTGCGGTTGCCGGTCACGGTATGAAAAATATGAAGGGAACTGCAGCAAAGATATTTACATCCCTTGCGGCGGCAAACATCAATATCCGTATGATCGACCAGGGTTCGAGCGAACTTAATATTATCATCGGTGTAAACAACGACGATTTCGAAGAATCCATCAGAACAATTTACGCAGCATTCGAAGGCTGGAACGCATAATAAATAACAAAAAGCGGAGTGTTTTAAACACTCCGCTTTTTTATTTTTTTCTTGCAAGCTCAAATCCGAAGAGTGCCGCGGTAGATGAGGCGGGAAGCGAAAATTTTGCGTCCGAAAAATAAGGTATTGCAACGATGCTGTCGCAATTTTCAACAAAGGCAGGGGAAATACCCCTTTTTTCTCCGCCGATGAAAAGTATAAGAGGATACTGAGGTTCAAATGAGAAGATGTCCTCGCAATCCTTTGTTTTTGCGGCACAAACTGTATAAAAACCTGTCTTTTTAAGCTTCAATATGAAAGCCCTTTGTTCCTCAGCCCCTTGAAGCTCAGGCATAATCGCAATGTCACACATCTCGCTTGCACCTGCAGATGCTCTTGCACATATACCCGCAGAACAAAGAGGGTTTCTTTTCGGAAGAATAACACCCGAACAACCCGAGGCATAAAGATTTCTCAAAGAATACCCGAGATTAAAAGGATCTTCAACTCCGTCAAGCATAATAACAAAGCCGCCTTCGTTTGCAGTCTTTTCCAAAAGCTTGTCAAAGGTTAAGAAGCGTCTTTCTCCGCAGATTGCAACAATCCCTCCGTGAGATGAACCGTGATCGGGGGAATTTTCTTCAAGGAAAGCGTCAATTACTTCTCTTTCGCATATTTCGATCGGGATTTTCTTTTCTTTAAGAAGCTTTAAAAGATAAAGGATCTTTCTGTCCCTTTTTTTCAGCTTTGAGGAATCAACATAACAAAGTTTGATCTCGCGGCTGTTGTAAAGAAGCGCTGCTTCTACCGAAATATGCCCTTCAAGAATAGAAACTTCGCTTGTCATCAGTTGTTCTCCTTCGGGGCTTCGCTGTTTTTATCCTCTATAACGATAGTTCCGTTTTCAAATACGCCTGTATAGGAGCGGGCGTTCGGAGCGGGCCAGGAATAAACGCCTTCGCCGTGCTTAAGGTTGTTTTTGAACTGACCTGTGTAGCTTTCTCCGTTTGCCCAGGTATATGTTCCCGTACCTTCACGGATATCATTTTTTAGTTCTCCGACATAAGTATCGCCGTTTGCGTACTTAACAGTTCCTGTACCGTCTTTTTTGTCTTCTTTATATTCGCCGATATAGCTTGAACCGTCGGCACCTAAATACATTCCGTAGCCGTGTTTGCGGTTGTTTTCAAAAGCACCTTCGTAAAAGCTTCCGTCTGCCCAGGTATATTTACCCTGACCGTTCTTCTTGCCGTCTTTAAACTCACCCTGATAGGAGCTTCCGTCGGCAAGACGGTAGATACCCATACCCGACATTTTGTCGTTTTCAAATTCGCCTTCGTATGTATCGCCTGTTGCGGCAAAATACATATAGCCTTTTCCGTTGCGGTAAAATCCCGAAAATTCCCCGTCGTATTTGTCGCCGTTTGAGTATTCGATCGTTCCGAGTCTTCTGTCGATTTTTGCCTTTGTGCCGTCGGGAAGAAAGATTGTGCCTTCGACCACAACTCCGTCGCTCATTTTTCCGATGAATTTTGAACCGTTATCTGCTTTGATATACTTAAAACCCAAAACATTCAAAACGATTCCGCATATGGCAAGAAGCGCTATCGCTGCAATTGCGATAACAAGGATAAGGTTTATATATATCTTCGTCTTTTTAGTCATAGCTTTTCTCCGTATTTTTCAGGTTTTAATTATTATCTCCTTCCGAAAAAGGACTTATTGTTTCGATCATACTGCTGTTTTCGGAATTCTCTGTCTGTGTTTGAGAAACATCGCTGTTTTCAACAAGTTCTCCCGAACTTGTGCCGCCGAGCCTGTTTGCGTTTGCAAGAATCCAGGGGAGTATAGATATTGCGACAAGAGCTGCCGCAAAAAGAACGGCGATTGCAATTAAAACAGAGGCAAGGGACATTCCTTTTCCGTTATATTTTCTTTCGACAGTATGCCGTTTTTCTTCGGGAACATAATATTTCTGTTCTTTATCGGGTTTTGCACATTTAACAAAAAGCTCGTCATCGTGCTTTTTGACAGGAGCTTTTTCCTCATAAACGGCACATACATATTTTCTTGCCGCCGATCCTTTTTTTAAGGCAAACTTCGCAAAGATGCGCTTTATTCCTTTTGAATATCCAACATCTTCAAGAGTTACTGCACTTTGCTCATTCAAAGCGTTTTTGCAAAGTATCGCGCGGATAAGATCACCTACAAGGCGTCTGTGATAATAAGCATAAAATGTGCCGTAGCATATTCCTGCAAATACTACAAAAATTATAGTTATAATTGTTTTCTGGTCTGTCATAATAAATCCCGTTAATCTTCGAAAATATCGCCGCAAAGTGTACGGATGAGCTTTTCAAGATCGGCATTGTCGTAATATTCAAGCTCAAGCTTTCCGCCCTTTTCTCCTTTTTTGCTCATAACTATCTTTGCTTTTCTGCCCAGCTTTGAAGCCATATTTTCTTCAAGCTTGCCGATATAAGCAAGAGCATTTTTATCTGCGGCTGGTTCTTTTTTTGCGGTTTTAGGGGAGTTGAGCTGAGCATATACAAGTTTGGCAAGTCTTTCTGTTTCGCGAACGGAGAGATTTTTGTCAGCAACCGTCTTTGCCGCATCGTCGATTGCCTTTGCGTTTCCGATAGAAAGAAGCGCTCTTGCGTGACCTGCTGTTATATCGCCCTTTTCAAGCATCGACAATGTTTTTTCGGGAAGAGTAAGAAGGCGAAGCGAGTTTGTAAGAGCGGGTCTTGAGATACCGACAATTCGTGCGGTTTCTTCCTGAGTAAGCTCGAATTCTTCGAGAAGTCTTTGAAGACCGCGCGCCTGTTCAACCGAATTTAAGTCTTCTCTCTGCAGGTTTTCAACGAGCATTATGGCTGCTGCCTCATGGTCGGTCATTTCTTTTATGATAACGGGAACTTCCGAAAGACCTGCCATTTTTGCTGCTCTCCAGCGGCGCTCGCCTGCAACGATGCTGTATTTGCTTCCGAGGATTTTTGCAACAGCATCAGCATCCTCCGATACCGGTTGGGGCTTTCTTACAACGATGGGCTGAAGAATTCCGTGAGTCGATATGGAATCCGCAAGGGAAGAGAGTGCTTCTGTATCAAAAGTTTTTCTTGGCTGATTTTTGTCAGGTTCTATATCTGAAAGACGAAGCATAGTTATACCGCCGGTTTTTTCTTCAAAACCCGCAGCATCAAATTGCGCTTCGCTAAAAAGTGCATCAAGTCCTTTTCCGAGTCCGCCTTTTCTTGCCATAATGTGTTCTCCTTTTTGTCAGATCTTGTCTTAAAATGTATTTTCAAGTCGCAAATATACTTATACTTTTATAACATAGCATTATATCACGCTTTTATGAACAGGGTGTTAATTTATTGAAATGAACCTTAATTTGCTTAATAAATTAAAAAATGCAAACAATATACAAAAAGGAGGTTTTTTTATGGCAAAAAAGAATTACAGCGAAAAGGAAAAAGAAGCTTTCCGCAAATACGCAGACAGCCATGCACCGAAAAGAAATATGTTAAAAGACTGTACGGTTGCATTTTTGGTCGGAGGGACTATTTGCCTTGCCGGTCAGGGACTTTTTGATCTTTATTCTAAGCTTCAGGTAACGGAAGATACCGCCAAAAGCCTTGTTTCGGTGACTTTGATACTTTTATCCTGTATTCTTACGGGACTTGGTTTATACAGCCGTATTGCAAAATATGCGGGTGCGGGAACACTTGTACCGATAACAGGATTTGCAAATGCCGTTTGTTCCCCTGCGATAGATTCAAGAGCAGAAGGGTATATTCTGGGAGTCGCATCAAAAATGTTTGTGATAGCAGGGCCTGTTATTGTTTACGGAACTGTTGCAAGTGTAATATATGGGGTGGTATATTACCTTATGAAAATACTATAGAAAAAAGCTTGACCGAAAAGGTCAAGCTTTTTTTACATATGCTTTACTATTTTGCCTTTATGTGCTATAATTTTATAAAAACAAAACAAAAAGGATGAATTATGTCAATAAAACTTTTTATTGAAGCGATAATAAAATACTCTTCGGGAGTAATACTGACAGGCATCTTGATTTTTCTGCCCGCAGGAACGATATATTTCCCAAACGGAATTCTTTTTATGTCGGTTTTGTTCTTACCGATGTTTATTGCGGGAATAGTTCTTATGGCTAAAAGTCCTGAACTTTTCAAAAAAAGACTTGATGCAAAAGAAAAGCAAAAAGAACAAGATGCATTGATAAAGCTTTGTGCTGTTTTGTTTATTTTAGGATTTGCTGCGTCGGGATTTGGTTTCAGATTTTCGGTTTTGCGTTTGAATACAACAGTTTCTCTTGTTTTTTCTGTCATTTTTCTTTTTGCGTATCTTATATATGCAAGGGTGCTTTTCGAAAACAAGCATCTTTCAAGAACAATAAAGACAGAAAAAGACCAAAAGGTGGTCGATGACGGGCTTTACGGAATAGTAAGACATCCGATGTATGCTGCATCAATTATTCTTTTTCTTTCGGTTCCATTCGTTTTAGGCTCTCTTATTGCTCTGCCGTTTTTTCTTCCGTATCCCTTTATAATTGCAAAACGCATAAAATTTGAAGAAGCCTTGCTTGAAAAAGAACTTAGCGGATATAAAGAATACAAAATAAAGGTAAAATACCGTCTGATACCGTTTATATGGTAAAAAAACACCCTTTGGGGTGTTTTTTTAATGCTTCAAATTTTCAATATCAAAATCAAAGGTTTCTTTTATCGTTTCAAAAAGTTCGCATAAGGGAAGACCTACAACATTAAAATAATCGCCCTCGATCTTGCTTACAAAAAGAGCGCCCTTTCCCTGGATACCGTAAGCTCCGGCTTTATCCATAGGTTCTTTTGAGGAGATATATGAATAGATTTCCTCATCCGACAGCTTTTTGAAAAACACTTTTGTTTCAACCGCTTTTGCAACAAGCTTATCACCGCAGCATACGGCAAAGCCTGTATAAACGCTGTGATAATCTCCCGAAAGGCTCTTGAGCATAGAAAATGCATCATTTTCGTCTTTTGGTTTTCCGAGCAGGGAGTTTCCTTTGTAAACAAGTGTATCGGCGGCAATTATAATGCAATTTTTGTCGGATACTTTTTCGGACACTGCCTGAGCTTTTCGCTTTGCAAGTGTGATGACCGCAACATCCGGCAGGTTTTTAAATTCCTCGATGTTTTCGTCTACATCAGCAGGCATTATTTCGGGACAAAGTCCGAGATTTTCAAGCATTTCGATGCGTCTTGGGGATTTTGATGCAAGTATAAGCTTCATATTTTTCATTTTATAATCTTTCTTCCGAATACATAAAACAGAATGACGAAAATTATTGTGGATATCGTAATATTAATGTTTGCTCCGACAGTTAAATTCAAAACTCCAAGTTCAAGAGAAACGGGATTTGATGTTCCGAAAGTAAGACCAAACGAAAGCCACGACAAATATTTTATACCCTCGCAAAGTTTTGCCACAAGAGAACCTACGACAACACCCGAACATATCAAAAGTATATTTTTCCAGAATTTCATATTCATTCTCCGTTTTTTATTTTTATTACAGTTTGATTCCAAATACTCTCTGAGCATTTTTATGGAAGATCTTTTCATAGTCTTCATCCGAAAGCCCGAGAGAGAGGAGTCTTTCTATTTCGATCTTCGGATTCCACATAGGATAATCCGTTCCGAAAAGGACCCTGTCTGCACCAAATGCCGAAATTGCATTCCTTATTTCGTCATCTGTCATAGCGAAGAAGCAGGAACAGCAGTCAACAAGAATATTAGGATACTTCGGCAGAAGGCGCAAAGCATCATCCCAAACAGAATACCCTCCGAAATGTGCACCGATAACCGTAAGATTTTTATAAATATCAAGTATTGGCATAAGCCGGTTTGGATTTGACATATCATAACGCTTGTCGCCGGTATGAATCAGGATGGGAAGCTTTCCCTCGCAAAGCTCGTATATCTTAAGACATCTGTAGTCGTCGATCTTAAACCCCTGAATATCCGGATGAAGCTTTACTCCGAGAAGACCAAGCGACATCAGATGTTCGATATCTCCCTTTATATCGGAGCTTTCGGGATGGAGAGTGCCAAGTCCCGTCATCTTTCCTCCGCTTGATTTTACAGCTTCTGAGATGAAAGTGTTTATTGAAGCTACCTGTTCGGGTTTTGTAGCAACAGACTGAACTATGTAATGGTCAACCCCCGAATCTTTTCCGAGAGTCATAAGGGTAGAAACCTTGCCGTCGTACCACATATCTATTCCGTAAAACTTTCCCGTACTTGCAGAAGCTTTTTCGGCTATCTTGTCGGGATATATATGGCAATGAGCATCTATAATTTTGAATTTGTTCAATTTATTTTCCTTCTTTGGTTTTTCTTTATATTATAATAAAAAAATTGCTTTTGGTCAATAGAACACGAAAAAAAGCGTACAGAATTTTCTGTACGCTTTTGTCTTTCAATTAACATTCCTTGATTTTATTCTACTATATATTTTCGAAGCATACCGCATATTTTGGAATCTGCCATAGCAATAACTTCCGTTCCGTTTTCGGTGTATTCAACAGATAATACGGTGGCTTTTGCATATACGGTATTCAGCTGTCCCTGATCGTTAAACGGGAACAGAAATTTTACTTTTTTGAGAGAGGCGGAAAGTTCTTCTTCGATCACTTTTAAAAGCTCGTCTGTACCTTCTCCTGTTTTTGCAGATATAAATACCGCCTTTTTATCTCCTAAAGAGGTTTTTTCGGGAATTTCCTCGAGTCTGTCGCATTTGTTGAAGACATAAACTGTGGGTTTTCCGCCTGCACCGAGCTCGGACAATGTGTTTTCCGTAACCTGTAATTTCATTTGCGCATTTTCATCGGAAGCATCAACAAGTATAAGCAAAAGATCTGCGAAACTTGCCTCATCAAGGGTGCTTTTGAAAGCTTTTACAAGACCGTGGGGAAGGTCGTTTATAAATCCTACGGTATCTGTAAAAAGAACTTCAAGCCCTGAGGGGAGAGAAAACTTGCGAACAGTCGGGTCAAGGGTTGCAAAAAGCTTATCTTCCGCAAGAATCCCCGCACCGGTAAGCTGATTTAAAAGAGTTGATTTTCCGGCGTTTGTATAGCCGACGATGGCAATTACGGGAATATTTGACTTGCTTCTTTGCTTTCTCATAGTAGCTCTTGTGTGCTCAAGAGTTTCAAGCTGTTCTTCAAGAGCTGCAATTCTGCGTTTGATATGTCTTCTGTCGGTTTCAAGCTTTGTTTCACCGGGGCCTCTTGCTCCAACAGAACCGCTTGCGGAAGCACCGCCCTGACGGGAAAGTTCTGTACCTTTACCTGTAAGACGGGGAGCGGTATATTTGAGCTGCGCTATTTCGACCTGCAGTTTTCCCTCGCCGGTTACTGCGTGGTGAGCAAAGATATCGAGAATAAGCATAGTTCTGTCTATAACACGGAGCTCAGAATCTTTAGAAGCTATTCCTTTTTCAAGGTTTCTTATCTGCGACGGTGAAAGTTCACAATCAAACACCACAAGCTTGATATTGTGTTTTTCGCAAAGCTCTTTTGCTTCTTCAACCTTGCCTTCGCCGATATAAGTTGCAGCTTCGGGTGCAGGTCTTAACTGAGTGAGAAAATAAAAATCGCAAAAATCCGATTCTTCTGCAAGTGCGGTTTTTGCAAGAGCTTTAAGCTCTTCAAGCGATGTGTTTACCTTTTCGGTATCTTTTGAAGAAAAGTAAAGTGAAACAAGAAGAACGCCGAAGTGTTCTTTTGTTTCTTCAAAAAAGTCAAATTTTTCAGCCAAAGCGTACTCCCTAAAATGTTTTTGTCAGATGCATTTTACATCTGCATCCTTTTGATTGGGTTTTTATAGAAATCAATTAAAGTTTTCTTCGTTTCTTCAGAATTTATTCGTACGCTAACATTATATAACTTTGTCTTATAAATTTCAATAGTTTGAAAATTATTTTTAAAGTTTGCAAGGAGTTCTTAAAATTAAGGATTTTTATGAGAATCTATGTACTTTTTTGCGGATTTGTGGTACAATAATAAAGATAAATTTATATTTTTTCAATATTGAAAGGTATAATGATGGCTAATAAAACTTTGAAAGTTACGGGCGCAAGAGCGCACAATCTGAAAAATATTGATGTGGAGATACCAAGGGATAAGCTTGTTGTTTTTACAGGCCTTTCCGGGTCGGGAAAATCATCTCTTGCTTTTGACACTATATATGCGGAAGGGCATAGAAGATTTGTGGAATCGCTTTCCTCTTATGCAAGAATGTTTCTCGGTCAGCTTGACAAACCTGATGTTGACTCTATCCAGGGGCTTTCACCCGCCATTTCCATCGATCAGAAAACGACTTCAAAAAATCCCCGTTCAACCGTTGGAACGGTTACGGAAATATACGATTATTTAAGACTTCTTTATGCAAGAACCGGTATTCCTCATTGTCCTGTTTGCGGAAAAGAGATAAAACAGCAGACGATAGACGAAATAATCGACAGCATAATGACTTTGCCCGAAAAGACAAAGTTTATGGTACTTGCGCCTGTTGTCAAGGGCAAAAAGGGTATGCACGAAAAGATTTTTTCGGATGCGATGAAGGGCGGTTTTGTAAGAGTCCGCGTTGACGGAGCAATACTTACTCTCGGCGAGGATTTCGGACTTGACAAAAACAAAAAGCACGATATAGATATCGTTGTTGACCGTCTTGTTATGAAGGAAGATATAAGAACAAGACTTACCGATTCAGTGGAAAGTGCAAGTAAGGTGGCAGACGGAATAATTACTGTTTATCTTCCGGATCTTCCCGACGGAGAAAATGAAAAACAGTATTCGTTAAACTATGCTTGCCGTGAGCACGGAATATCCTTGGGCGAGCTTGAACCGAGAATGTTTTCTTTCAACAGTCCGTTTGGGGCTTGTCCCGAATGTGACGGGCTCGGAAGACGGCAGATTTTGTCGGATGAAAAGCTTATACCCGATAAAAGCCTTTCTCTTCGTGACGGAGCGATCGTCTGTAACGGATATAAGAGTATGGATAAGAGAGGCTGGACAGGTTCTCTTTATGATCAGGCGCTCTCGAAATTCGGCTTTTCGATCGATACACCCGTAGAAAAACTTTCTCCCGAAGCTTACGAAGCTCTGCTTTACGGAACGGGTGAAAAATATCCTTTGAAGTTTTCGGGAAGGATTTATGAAGTGACTTGTGACGGGATTTTAAATGATATCGACCGTCGATATAAAATGGCTGTAAACAATCCGGATCAGAGGGAATACTACGAGCAGTTTATGGAGGAAGTTCCGTGTAATATCTGCGGCGGAAAGCGTCTTAAAAGAGAGCCTCTTGCCGTAACTGTCGGAGATAAAAATATTGCAGAGGTATGTGATCTTCCCGTAGCGGATGCGAAAACATTTTTCTCTCAGATAAAGTTTTCCGAAAAGAATTCGGCAATCGCAAAAGATATACTCAAGGAAATAAATTCACGGCTCGGTTTTCTTTCAAATGTCGGTCTTGGCTATCTTACGCTTTCCCGTGCTTCGGGAACTTTGTCGGGCGGTGAGAGTCAGAGAATAAGGCTTGCGACTCAGATCGGCTCATCTCTTATGGGTGTGCTTTATATCCTTGACGAGCCGAGTATCGGTCTTCATCAAAGAGATAACGAAAAGCTTATAGAAACCCTCAAAAAACTTCGTGATCTCGGGAACACACTTATTGTTGTTGAGCATGATGAGGATACGATGCTTGCGTCCGATTATATTGTTGATATAGGTCCGGGAGCGGGAGTTAACGGAGGAGAAATTGTTGCCTGCGGAACACCGCAGCAGCTTATGAAAGCAAAAAATTCAGTGACCGCAGATTTCCTTTCGGGAAGACGAAAAATAGAAATTCCGAAAGAAAGACGGAAGGGAAACGGCAATTATCTTAAAGTTTTGGGTGCGAAAGAGCATAATTTAAAAAATGTAGCTGTAGAGATCCCGCTTGGAACATTTACTTGTGTGACAGGAGTTTCGGGTTCCGGGAAATCTTCTCTTGTCAACGGCGTTTTGTATAATGTTCTTGCAAATAAACTGAATCGAGCCCATACTGTTTCGGGAAAACACGAAAGGGTAGAAGGTATCGAATTTCTTGATAAGGTAATAAATATCGACCAGTCGCCGATAGGAAGAACGCCGCGTTCAAATCCTGCAACATATACAGGTCTTTTTACAGATATAAGAGCGCTGTTTGCATCTACTACCGATTCGAAAATAAGAGGCTATAAACAGGACAGATTTTCATTTAATCTCAAGGGCGGACGGTGTGAAGCCTGCCAGGGCGACGGGCTTTTGAAAATTGAAATGCACTTTTTGCCGGATGTGTATATTACCTGCGATGTTTGTAAAGGAAAAAGATACAACCGCGAAACGCTTGAAGTCAAATATAAGGGTAAAACGATTTTTGATGTTCTTGATATGACTGTTGATGAAGGTCTGGAATTTTTTGAAAATCTGCCGTCTATAAAAAGAAAGCTTAAAACACTTTCGGAGGTCGGACTTGGTTATGTAAAGATAGGGCAGCCCTCAACAACTCTTTCGGGAGGAGAGGCGCAGAGAGTCAAACTTGCAACCGAACTTGCAAAGCGTGCAACGGGAAGAACCGTATATATTCTTGACGAGCCTACAACAGGGCTTCATACAGCAGATGTTGAAAAGCTTATAGAAGTTCTGCAAAAGCTTGTTGATACGGGAAATACTGTTATTGTCATCGAGCATAATCTTGATATGATAAAATGTGCAGATTATATTATAGACTTAGGTCCTGAGGGCGGTGACGGAGGCGGAACTGTTGTAGCATCCGGAACTCCCGAAGAAGTAGCGCTTTGCGAAAAGTCGTATACCGGACAGTATCTTAAAAAATATTTTAAATAAACAAAGGCTGCTTTAAAGCAGCCTTTGTTTTTTTATCTGAGTATTACATAGAAGAAAACGCTTATGAACTGTAAAACACACGCAACTACGATAAACAGATGGAAGATAGAATGCATATATTTTTTGTGTTTGCCTTTTTTGGAAAGTGCATAAATAACAGCTCCTGCTGTGTACATAATGCCGCCCGAAAGAAGATATATAAATCCGGGAACGGTAATACCCTGAATAAGCTTGTCTACCGTAAATATAACGCACCAGCCAAGACCGATATAGCATATAAGCGAGAATTTCTTGAAAGCTTTAAGGTCGATGGCGTTAAGAACGATACCGAGCGCTGCAACGCCCCATACGATTCCGAAAAGAGTCCAGCCTACAGGTGCGCTTATTCTTCTTATCGCAACAAGGGAATAAGGTGTATATGTACCTGCAATCAAAACGAATATCGTGCAGTGATCAAGTATCTGCATAACCTTTTTTGATATATTGGTTGTAAGACCGTGATAGACGCTTGACATTGTAAAGAGGATTATGATGGAAAATCCGTAAACAAAACCCGATACGATTTTGTAAGCATCCCACTGAAGAAACGCAAAAACAACACAAAGGGCAGTAGCTACTATTCCGATACCGCCGCCGACGATGTGGGAAACCATATTAAAAATTTCTTCGCCTCTTGTGTAAGACGGGAGAATTCTGTCGGAAAGTTTTGTTCTTTTTATAGCCATATGGTCATATCCTTTCTTGGTGATGAAAAATCAAGACAAATTATACCATATTTTTTGCTGTTTGTCAATCAAACTGCAGGAAAAGCGAAACTATTTTGTTCGCATTTTCCGACATTTGGAACAAAAATGTTGCAAAAACCGTCATAATATGATATACTTACATAGTAAAAGAAATAAGATTGAAGGAGAAAGCATATGTCTTCCGGAATGCAGTTTTTACTGTCGCTTTTGTTGTGCCTTGCCGCGTTTTCGGCAATAGCATTTTCAGCAATCGGCTTTATTGAAGATAAATTTTTTATGGAAGATGACATTTCTGTCATAGAACATGAAGAATACGACGACAAAAGTATAGAAAAAGAAGAAAAAACAGGAAAAACCGTATCAGCCCTTATTATCGGCAAAGATATATCAACAAACGAAGTTGATGCACTTGTTCTCTTGAAGGCTGATTGTGACAGCAAAAAGCTTCTTGCCTGTTCGATACCCACAGAAACCGAGTTCGTTCTCAATTCGGCGATTGCCGATTATGTCGCAAAAATGTCATTTAAGGATTCGGTAGTAAATAATAGCGTAAAATACCTTGTGAATAAAGTTTATGCTATTACCGGAACCGATATCGACTATTATGCGATGATAGATACAGCGTCTGCAAGAAAGATATTCAATGAGTTTTCCGCTGAACAAGGCCTTGAATATACTATCCCTCATTCGATGGTATACGATGATATATATGAAGATATAAACCTTCGCGAGGGTAAACAGAACTTAAGCGGTAATATGGCGGTTCAGCTTATGCGATACCGCGGGGACGGCGATGCCCAAAGATGCGAAAATCAGGTTGATGTAATAAAGAGTTTTGCAAAACAGTTTTTAAAAACCGACAGCAAACTGAAAAATAAATTTCTTGACTCCGATTTTTGCAAAACGCTTCTTTCGGGAATAAAAGAAACAAATGTTACTGCAAGCGCTCTGGTTGAAAACTGTGATATTCTCTTTTCTTTATCTGAATATGAATTTATCTCGGTTCCTTTTGGCGGAAGCACAGTTATAGAAGCTGAAAATGTTTCGGCGCTTCGCGAGGATTTTTCAAAACCCTTTAATTGAATAAAAAATAAATAATCACACCTCTGCATATATTTTCAATTCTACGGAGAAAATATCTGCGGAGGTGTTTTGTATGAAAAAGAAAAACGACAGTGAAACTACTGCCCGTATAAAAAAACAGCTTATCAGCACAGGGGTATACATAGCCCTTGCGGCTGTTGTGGTGGGTATTACAGCAAACAGTGTGAAAGATATCCTCGGCAGTACCAAAGGCTATGAAATCCCCGAATTTGATAACAGCGGGGAAAAAATCGTATTTCCGCAAATAGACGGTTCAAAAGATTTGGCGGATAACGGCGGAAAATATGAGCTTCCCTCGCAAAAAGACTATAGTTTTCCTGATATTTCAGTTTCGGAAAACCCCTCGGGTGTAAATGCGGAAATTACAGAACCGGTACCGGATGATACAGATTCGGTTGAGCCCGAAAGCGTTTCCGAGAAAAATCCCGAAGAAAAGGAAGAAACATTGCCAAAGGCAGAGCCTAAAAAAGAACCTTCAGTAAGATTAAAGCCTGCGGCAGGATATATAAGCCGTGAATTTTCAAAGGACGAGCTTTTATATACTCCCACAATGAACGATTTCAGAACTCATAACGGCATCGATATTACAGGAGATATAGGAAGCCCCGTATGTTCTTTTGCTGATGGTGTGGTTGAAGATATCTATGACGATCCGTTTATGGGAACTACTGTTGTTATCTCTCATTCGGGAGGACTTGTTTCGAGCTATTCAAATCTTTCAAAAGAGCTTCCTGCTGAAATTTATGTAGGAGCTGTGGTTTCTGTTGGTGATACAATCGGCGGAATCGGCGAAACTGCGATAATCGAAAGTGCCGAGGTCCCTCATGTTCATTTTGAGATTTATAAGGACGAGGTTTGCGTAAATCCCGAAGATTATCTGACTGCAAACTGAAAAAAACAAACAAATTTGTTTCTTTTTAAGAATGCGGCGAAAATCGCCGCATTCTTTCTATGTCAAAAGTATTCCGAATTACATAACATATTAAAAACAACAAAAACGGCAAAAAGCCGCCTGAAAGGTTGATGTAAAATGAAAAAGCATCAGTATTTGTGTTATAACGGAAAAATCGAGAATATAACCGAAGGCAAAAGTACTCCCCATTATTTTGCGGCGTCAAATTCTTCAAAAGGTTTTTTAAGCTATTTCGGAGATGTTTTCGGCGGACGGGATATAAAACGGCTTTATATTCTTTTGGGAGGACCGGGAAGCGGAAAAAGCACGATGATGAAAAAGGTAGCGTCTGTCTCGGAAAATGAGGGATATACCACAGAGAGGATACATTGTTCTTCAAGCCCGTTTTCGCTTGACGGAGTAATTATAAAAGAAAAGTGTGTTGCGGTTATAGACGGTACAAATCCGCATACATACGAAATGTCGTATCCCGGTGTTCGTGAAATTACAATTGATCCGGGCCGTGCATGGGATACCGATAAGCTTTATGAAAACAGGGATGAAATAATCAGACTGTCAAAGGAAAAAAAGTCTGCCTACCGTAAGGCGTATCTTTTTCTCAGAGCATCGGGGCTTATGGCGTCAGAAATGAAAGAACTGGTAAGACAGTATATTTCGGAAGAAAAGCTCAGAAAAAATGTGGATCTGCAAATTAAAGCAGTTTTGCCGAAGAAAGCAAACTCCGATTTCTTCCGTACAGTTAGATTGCAAAGTGCGGTCTGCGGTCTTGGAAATATATATTTCGAAAGCCTGTATAAATCCGCTGACAAAAAAATCCTGGTTAAGGATTCTCACGGAATAGCGGAAACATATTTCCGTTATCTTTACGATAAAGCGGTCGAAAACAAGGCAAAAGTTACGGTTTCTTATTCTGCGGAAAATCCCGAGGCTATTGACGGCATACTTTTTGAGGACACATCTGTTTGCTTTTCGGCATACTGCAACGAAGACGAATGTGACAAAATAATAAACTGCGAAAGATTTGAAAACAAAAAAGCGATGTCGGTGGTCAAGCAAAAGTACGGTTTTGCCGCAAAATGCAAATATGCCATTGATGCTCAGGCATATGAGGCGCTGTCGCAGGCGGCTGCTTTTCATGAACTTATAGAAGAAAAATACGCTCCCTTTACCGATTATTCGGTAACAGAAAAAATATCCTCCGAACTTTGTCAGAGGATATTCGGTTAAAAATCAAGTTTCTTTTCTGAGCTTTGCAAAAAAGAACAGGAAAAATGCGATATGCAAAACTGCGGTAAGTGTCCAGGAGATAGGGTATGACAAATAAAGAGTATCGAGACTCGGGGATGCGGCAAAAACAATATACACCCACAGGATTCTGAAAACGCATGCACCGATAACTGAATTTATCATCGAATGGATCGGGCGGTTGATGCTTCTGAGAGCTCCTCCGCCCACTTCCATTATACCGCAAATGAAGTATAACGGGCAGGTATATACCATTCTTTTAAGGCCTTCGGAATAGGCGGCAGGATTGTCATTTATAAAAATTCCGATAAGACCGTTTCTGAAAATATAGCAGATACCTCCGATCAGAATTCCAAGAACAGTAACAATTCCGTAGCAGTAAAACAACGCTTTTAGCAGTCGCTTGTAGTTTTTTGCACCATAATTCTGACTGCAGAAAGAAATTGTTGCAAGATAAAGACCGTGCATTACCTGATATATTGTGTTTTCTATGCTCGCAGCGGCGGCAGCACCCGAAACCGCGGCTTTTCCCAAAGAATTTACGCTTGACTGCAATATGACATTCGATACCGAAAACATAGAGGATTGTATTGCAGCAGGTATACCTATTCCGATAACGAGTTTCGCTTCTTTTTTGTGGATACGGAGCTTTTTAATATAAAGCTTGTAGCATCCGTCAGCTTTAATAAGACATAAAACACAAAGAACAGCCGAAACGATTTGGGAAATCACAGTCGCAAGTGCAACTCCGTCGGCGCGCATTTTGAAAACAATTACAAACAAAAGGTTAAATAGTACATTTGTAAAGCCTGAAATTATAAGGAAATAAAGAGGTCTTTTTGAATCTCCGACAGCCCTTAGGATAGCCGTTCCGAAGTTGAATATACCAAGAGAAGGAAGCCCGATAAAAAGTATTCTCATATATAAAGCGGCTTCGGAAAGCACTTCTTTATCAGTTCCCATAAGTACAAGAAGATCTTTTGCAAATATAAATCCGAAAATTCCGATTATAACACTGCTTATGACAGAAAGAACCATCGAGGTGTGTACCGAACGGCTGACACTTGGATGATCCTGTGCTCCGTAAAATCTTGAAACGATAGTGCTTGTACCGGTTGCAAGCCCTGTGACGGTGCAGACAAGCAGATTAAAAAGAGAGGATGTGGAGCCTACCGCCGCAAGGGCATCAGAACCTGCAAATCTTCCTACAACCGCTTGGTCTGCAGCGTTATATAACATCTGCAAAACGCCGGTTAAAATGACCGGAATGGAAAATAAAATGATTTTTGAAAACAGAGGCCCTGAACACATATCCATTTCAGCACCTGTTACGGTTTTGCTTCGGAACATATTGAAGACACCTCCCGAGTATACAGCAGATCATATATAATAAAGTTTAACACTTTGAAAAGTAATGTCAAGATGTTTTCGGTATTTTCAAAAAAGAAATATCGAAATTGAAAAAAACTATGGAAAAACGAGAGGGCTTATGATATACTTGTAATGATATAAAGGTTGCGAAAGGATATAAAATGAAATATAATCAGAAAAATTCAGGAAATATAACATTCACTTTAAGTCTTATACTTGCACTTTCTGTCGTTTTGACGGCGGTTGTATACAGTCTTCTAACTTCAAATAACACTCCGATGGATTCGAGAAATCTGAGAACTGCACCTGAGCGGATTTCGGATGAGGAAGAGATCGCGCCGACGCGTGATGTGAAAAATCTTGCGGCGGTTCAGCTTCATGCCGACGAAGTCCATTTCGGAGAGCTTATTCTTGTGAATAATAAAAATGCGTATGTTTCGGAAGGCGTACACAGAGTATGCACATTTGAAACTCCCATAAACATTTCGGGCAAGAAAACTTCCGATTACGGACTTAACAATAACCGTATGAAGCTCAATCCTACAGTTATTGACAAGCTCAATCTTATGTTTGCTGATTATGTAAAAGAAACGGGAAACAACGATATTTACATAAACGAGGCTCTTCGCACATATGAGGATCAGGAAGCGATTTATGCTGCTAAGGGAAGCGATACCGCGGCAAATCCGGGTTATTCCGAACATCATACAGGATATGCTTTTGACATTGCTGTGTTCAAACCCAATTATCAGGCTTTTGATTTTGAGGGGCACAGAAAATGGATCCCGGATAACTGCAAGAATTATGGCTTTATCCTCCGTTATCCCGAAGGGAAACAGGCGCTTACGGAAATAAAATTTGAACCCTGGCACTACCGTTATGTGGGAGTTCCTCATTCTGTTTATATTATGGATAACAATCTTGTCCTTGAAGAGTATATCGAACTTCTCCATAACTACACTATGAACGGCACACACCTTGAAATCAATGCTCTCGGCAAAAATTACGAAGTGTTTTATGTTCCGGCAAACGAAGAAGGACAAACTACAGCATATGTGCCCGGAGACAAGGAATATACAGTTTCGGGCAATAATAAAGATGGTTTTATAATAACGGTTGACCTTTCCGAAACAGAAGAAAAAGAAGCGGAACAGTAAAAACGGGAGAAAAAATGAAGAAAATACTATTAATACTATCACTTTTTACGCTTGTTACGCTTGCTGCTTGTCATAAGGAAGATGAAGCTATCGGAATTATCGGCGGCGCAGACGGACCGACGGCAATATTTGTTGCAAAAGACGGAGAAAAAATGGGATACGAAATAATTACCCCCGAAAAAGCTAAAGAAATTATGGAAAGCGGCGAGGAATATGTTCTTCTTGATGTCAGGGAGAAAGATGAATACGATTCCGGGCATATACCCGGTGCTCTTCTTCTTCCTTACGGCAAAATTGAAGAGGAAGCAAACGAGTTGATTCCCGATAAATCGACTCAGATTCTTGTTTATTGCCGAAGCGGGAGGAGAAGCAAAATTGCAGCCGCAAGCCTTTCGGGTCTTGGCTATACCAATGTAAAAGAGTTTGGCGGGATAAACGATTGGAAATATGACATAGAATAATTTTTTTAGATCACATACAAAGGGGTTTTCCTTCATATCATTTTGTATGAGCAAAATAACTTTTTGCCGTGCAGAATATATGGAGGCGAAATCGTTGAAGGATTATATATCCGACAGAGTGATCGAACTTGCTGAATATATAGCAGAGCATAAAGCTACTGTCAGACAAACTGCAAAAGAATTCGGAGTTTCAAAATCAACGGTTCATACAGTGCGATATATATGTGTAGGTTAAATTGGTACTTCCCACAACACCGCTAAAATGCCTGTATTAAGCCAAAAATCCACTTTTAAGAAGTGGATTTTTTGTTTTCTGTCTTATATGGAATAAT
>SVSD01000021.1 GCA_015064485.1 Oscillospiraceae bacterium
CTAAAATCGTAAATATTCAGTTTTTCAAAAAATCAAGCTATACAGCGGATTTCGAGCACTTTTTGAAGAGGATATTTCCGAAAAGCTTACCTCATTTCGAGTCAGCCCCGTTATGACCACTTCGATATCTCTCCGAATATATATGAAGCTTTTCGCAAGAAAAACTGCAATTGCAAAAATGAAAAACACATTTTCGCAACGGGTATATTATATCAAACCATTTCCTGTTTGTCAAGAGTCTTTTTGTTTAATCATATTACATCGTTTGGAATATCCCTTGCAAGTCTTGAATTTTTATAGCGTTTGTCATCAGTCACTTCCTTTATAACAGAAATAAATTCGGGGATGCCGAAAACTTCGTTTTCTTCTTTCAATTCTATTTCGAGAATCGCTCTGTCATCCCAAAAAGGATACACATCTATTTCAATTATATGTTCTTTATACGGAAAAACATATCTTGTTTTTATTATAACTGATAAATTCCTGTCTGCTTTTTCAAGCAGTTTTTCGTATTCGTCGTAAGTAATAATTTTCTCATCTTCAAAACAAGAAAGGTGAGATATTCTCTTTTTTTGAGTTCTTATATAAGTTTCTACTCCGTTTGATATCACCTTTCTCACTCTGTCCGTCACATCTTTTTCAGACAGCAAATATGTCTGAACTATTTCTTTGATTTCGACCTCTTTTTGAGAAAGCAATATATCTGTATCAGGATAGGATATCAAAAATTTTCTTTCGGTTTCGATCTGCATACTTTTCCCCTTTCTTCCGTTTCACAAAGACATTTTATCACACTAAAATTCAGCGGTCAAGTATAATGTTTAATTTTCAGGAAATACTGTTACAGGAAGGAGGGTTTGCTATGATGGGTAAATTTGTGTGCGGAATGGCAACCGGTATCGTTGTCGGTTCTATGATGGGCGCTGCAGCAAAAGCTATGATGGAAAAGAATGAAAGAAATAAGTTGACCAAAAAAGCAAAAAAGCTTTTAAGAAAAGCAGAAAACTATCTTAATGATTCTGTTCCTTTTATGGACTGACGCTTTAATGGCGGTGCATATTGCGCCGCTTTTTCACTGTTTATGTAAATACTTCTTGATTTATTCTGCATTTTGTAATATAATGATATTTGGTATTATATACCAATACATATTATGAAAAGGAAATTTAATTATGGGACGCGAACATCTCAAAAGCCGTCTTGGCTTTATTCTTCTCAGTGCCGGCTGTGCCATAGGTATGGGAAATGTATGGAAATTCCCCTGGATGGTTGGTCAAAACGGCGGCGGCGCTTTTGTTCTTATTTATTTGCTCTTCCTTGTAATAATGGGTATTCCCGTTATGACTATGGAATTTGCAACAGGCCGTGCTTCTCAAAAGAGCATGACAAAGCTTTACAACGAGCTTGAACCTAAAGGTTCAAAATGGCATCTTCACGGATATTTTTCCCTTGCAGGAAATATCATCCTTATGATGTTTTACACAGTCGTTTCCGGATGGATGCTCAAATACTTCGTTGATACGGTTATGGGCAAGCTCACATATGAGGGAATAACCAGTGCAAATGTTGATGCTCATATGGACAATATGCTCTCAAGCCCCGCAACTCTTATCATTTTTGCAACTGTAGTTATCGTTCTTGGTTTCTTAGTATGCGGAATGGGCGTTCAGAAGGGCCTTGAAAGAGTAACAAAATTTATGATGGTAGCGCTTCTTGCAATCATTATTGTTCTTGCTGTTTACAGCATAACTTTAGGCGGAGCAAAAGAAGGACTTAAATTCTATCTTGTTCCTAATCTTGACAATATGAAAGAAATCGGTATCGGAAATGTTATTGTTGCCGCTATGAATCAGGCGTTCTTCACACTCAGCCTTGGTATCGGTTCTATGGCAATCTTCGGAAGCTACCTCGGCAAAGACCGTGCTCTTATGGGAGAAGCTGTTAATGTTGCAGTTCTTGATACATTTGTTGCAATAACTTCCGGACTTATAATTTTCCCCGCATGCTTTACTTACAATGTTGATGTTAATGCAGGTCCCGACCTCATTTTCAAAACATTACCTAATGTATTTGGCAACCTTCCCGGCGGAAGAATCTGGGGAAGTTTATTCTTCCTCTTTATGTCATTTGCGGCGCTTTCCACAGTGTTTGCCGTATTTGAAAACATTATCGCATGCGTTATGGACCTTACAGGCTGGAGCAGAAAAAAGACTTGTATTATCGGTACATTTGCTATGATCGCCCTTTCTCTCCCCTGCGCTTTAAGCTTTAATCTTTTAAGCGGCATCAATTTCCCCTTCCTCGGCGACGGAAAAAACATCATGGATCTCGAAGACTTTATTGTATCCAACATTCTTCTCCCTCTCGGTTCTTTGGTATTTGTTCTTTTCTGTACTCTCAAGAACGCTTGGGGTTGGGATAATTTCGTAGCCGAAGCAAATACGGGAAAAGGATTTAAAGTTAAAAACTGGATGCGTCCGTATTTCACATATGTTCTTCCTATCATCGTTGCCGCACTCTTTATTGTCGGTATCATTCCTGTCGGACAGAATATTTACAAGCTTGCAACAGGAAATGTAGAAGAACCTGCAATTGTTGAAGAAATAAATACCGAAAATGATAAAGAGCTTCCCCCCGAATCGGTTTCAGATAATTCAACTGATAATGAATTCGTCGACAAATTTTGATGTTAAGTGTAAATAAAAAATGCCCCTCAAAAAGAGGGGCATTTTTTTAGAAAAACAAAGGGAACAGTATTTTTTACTGTCCCCTTTATTTTATCTTCCGTGGAAAAGTTTTTTTGTCTGATATTTAGGTTCACAAGTAAGTCTTATACCAAGCTTACGGTATGTATCCTGATCGACCTGAGCTAAGATGACTGTCGAATGTGCCTCGCATCCCCGAAGCTTTGAAAGAGCATCAAATGCTTTCTTTGCATTTTCGCTTCCTGCGGCGCTTATTGACAGTGCAACAAGGGTTTCGTCCGAATGGAGCCTTGGGTTATGATTACCAAGAACCTCTGTTTTAAGAGCCTGTACGGGTTCTATAATCTCTCTGCGTATAAGAAGAGTTCCGTCATCAATTCCTGCTATCGCTTTTGCGGCATTTAAAAGTGCGGCTGACGATGCACCGAAAAGCTGACTTGTTTTACCCGTTACAATTCTTCCGTCTGAAAGTTCAATTGCAACAGCGGGAAGATTATCGGTAGCTTCGCTCTTTTCAAGAGCTGCGACAGCACATTTGCGGTCTTCGGGAGTAATCTCCGCCTGTTTCATCAGAAGTTCGATCTCATTTACGGTTTCATCAGAATCTATTCCCATACGGCGGTTACACAAAGCATTATAATAACGGCGGATGATTTCTTCTTTTGATGCGGCACAAACAACATCATTATCGACAATCGCATATCCTGCCATATTAACTCCCATATCGGTTGGAGATTTATAAGGACTTTTTCCCGATATCTTTTCAAAAATAGCATTAAGTACAGGGAATATTTCAACATCTCTGTTGTAATTTATCGCAGTTTCTCCATATGCTTCAAGATGGAAAGGATCGATCATATTTACATCATTAAGATCGGCTGTTGCGGCTTCGTATGCAAGGTTTACGGGATGCTTTAAAGGAATATTCCATATGGGGAATGTTTCAAATTTTGCATAACCTGCCGAAATTCCTCTTTTATGCTCATGATAAAGCTGAGAAAGGCAGGTTGCCATTTTACCGCTGCCGGGACCGGGAGCAGTAATTACAACAAGAGGTCTTGTTGTTTCAATATAATCGTTTTTACCAAGACCGTCTTCGCTTACGATATGCTTGACATTTACAGGATAACCTTCGATCGGATAATGAAGATATACTTTTATTCCGAGGCTTTCAAGTTTTTTCTTAAAGCTTTCAGCCGCAGGCTGACCGCTGTATTGGGAAATAACAACGCTTCCTACATAAAGTCCGATACCGGTAAATGCATCATAAAGGCGGAGAACATCAGCATCATATGTAATACCAAGGTCGCTGCGCATTTTGTTTTTTTCTATATCAAACGCACTGATAACCATTACGATTTCGACTTTGTCAGCAATATTTTTGAGCATCTGCACCTTTATATCGGGAGAAAAACCCGGTAATACACGGGAAGCATGATAGTCGTCGAAAAGCTTTCCGCCGAATTCAAGGTAAAGTTTTCCGCCGAATTGATTTATTCGGTTTTGTATCTGTTCTGACTGCTTTGCAATATAAAAATCTTTGTCAAAGCCGATTTTTCCGCTCATAGTTACCCCCGAAAATTTAGGTATTTAAAATAAGATAAAGATTTAAAACCATAATTACGGCGTCTGTCCGAATTGCTGACAGACACCGCAACAAAAATATATTATATTCTGAAAAGAAGGTCGTTATATGTTGGGAACGGCCAATTTTTCTGGGCTACACATTTTTCCATAGAATCGGAAATTGACCTTGCCTCATTCATTGTGGGAAGGATCGCATTACAAATGTGATCCGCCTGAGCTTTTGCACCGTTTATCTTTGAAAGATCCTCAAGATGTCCTTCAAGCAAACGGCACTTTCTGTAAAGCGCAAGATTCTTATCCGAAAGTTCTGTCACAAGTTCTTTTTCAAGTTCACATGTTGCAGACGGGAAAATGCTGTTTTTCAAAGAAGCCGACTGCACAAGTTCATTTATATACGAATTGACAGCAGGAAGGATCTGCTTTTTGATCATATCGATCATTGTGAGCGCTTCGATATTTATTGTTTTTACATATGTATCAAGATATATCTCGTATCTCGAATGCATTTCAGCTTCTGAAAAAATACCGAATTTTTTGAAAAGCTCTACATTCTTTTCTTTAATAAGATGCGGGAAAGCATCAACAGATGTGCGAAGATTTAAAAGACCTCTCTTTTCGGCTTCTTTTACCCATTCTTCGCTGTAATTATTGCCGTTGAAAATTATACGCTTATGGTCTTTTATGGTTTTGCAGATAATCTCGTTCAAGCATGATGTGAAATCATCCGCATTTTCAAGAATATCCGCAAATTCGCAAAGTTCCTTTGCAACGATAGTATTAAGAACAACATTCGGTGTTGCAATAGATGCGGAAGATCCAACCGAACGGAATTCAAATTTATTACCTGTAAAAGCAAAGGGACTTGTTCTGTTTCTGTCAGTCGTATCCCTTGCAAATCTGGGAAGAACATGAACTCCGACACGCATATCAACTTTTTCTTTTTTGCAATAAGCCGTACCGCATTCGATACTTTCAAGAATCTCCGCAAGTTCATCGCCGAGCGACATCGACATAATAGCAGGAGGCGCTTCGTTTGCACCGAGTCTGTGGTCGTTGCCGGCACTTGATACCGACACACGCAAGATATCCTGATATTCGTCAACCGCCTTGATAACTGCGACAAGGAACAAAAGGAATTTTGCGTTTTCTATGGGAGAATCGCCGGGTTCAAAAAGGTTTACACCGTCGCTTGTCGAAAGTGCCCAGTTATTATGCTTACCCGAACCGTTTACGCCGGCAAAAGGCTTTTCGTGAAGAAGACATTTTAGGCCATGACGGTCTGCAACTATCTTCATCATCTCCATCATAAGCTGATTGTGGTCGGTTGCAAGATTTGTATGTGTAAATATAGGAGCAAGTTCGTGCTGCGCGGGTGCAGCTTCATTATGCTCTGTTTTTGCGAAAATACCGAGCTTCCAGAGTTCCTCATCAAGCTCTTTCATAAAAGCGGAAATTCTGGGCTTTAATGTACCGTAATAGTGCGCCACCATTTCCTGACTCTTGGGAGGTTTTGCACCGAAAAGAGTTCTGCCGCAGAACATAAGGTCGGGACGCTTATAATAAAGTTCTTTATCTACAATAAAGTACTCCTGTTCAGCACCCACTGTCGCAATCACTCTTGTAGTCTTATCATCACCGAAAAGACGGAGTATTCGAAGAGCCTGTTTGTTAAGAGCTTCGTTTGAGCGCATAAGAGGTGTCTTCTTATCAAGAGCATCGCCCGAATATGAGCAGAATACTGTAGGAATACAAAGAGTTCTGTCTTTTATAAATGCGTTGGATGTCGGATCCCATGCTGTATAGCCTCTTGCTTCAAAAGTTGCACGAAGACCTCCCGACGGGAAGCTTGAAGCATCCGACTCCCCTTTTACAAGCTCCTTACCTGAAAATTCAAGAATCACACCGCCATCCGCCTGAGGGCAAATAAAGCTGTCATGCTTTTCGGCGGTATATCCTGTCAAAGGTTGGAACCAATGGGTAAAATGCGTTGCGCCTTTTTCAACAGCCCATTCTTTCATTGCTCCTGCAACTACATTTGCAATATTCTTATCAAGGCTTTTTCCGTTTTCTCTTGTCTTTTTTAGAGCCTTATATGTTTCTTCAGGCAAACGCTCGCGCATTACTCTGTCATCAAAAACAAGGCTTCCAAAGATGTCGGTGATCGAACTCATAAATACCTCCGAAAAAATAAAAGCACTGCGAAAAAAATGAAATTCGCAGCGTCCGCTACCTGTTTTATTATACTAAAATTTATATAATTTGTCAAGTTATTTTTAAAAGAATACATATATGCCGAAATAAATATTTTATAAGGTAAAGTTTTTGTCTTTTTTTGTTGACAATAAAGCTAAAATCTCTTATAATTATAGATGGTAAATTTTAAAAAATCGGAGACAATATATGAAAATAACAAGAAGACAAGCAAGAGAAATAACACTTTGTCTGGTATTTGATTTTGGTTTTAACAGCGAAGAAAAACCCGAGGAACTCCTTGACCTTTATATAACCTATTTCCCCGAAACCGACGAGGAAAAGATGACTGAACAGATCAAAGAAAATGATTACATCTCTAATGTATATTTCGGTGTTGCCGAAAATATTGAAAATCTTGATGAAATTATTTCTAATTGCTCGCTCAAATGGAAAACAGAGCGTATTTCAAGAGTATGTATGTCTATCTTAAGACTTGCGGTTTATGAACTTCTTTATATGAAGGACATCCCCGAAGAGGTAACTGTAAACGAGGCTGTTGAACTTGCAAAGAAATACGACACAGATGACAGCTATACATTTGTAAACGGCGTTTTGGGCGCAGTAATCAAAAATGTAATTTCAACAAGAACAGAAGAAAATGAATGATAATCATTTTGTAACTCTCGGTATCGACACAAGCAATTACACAACAAGTCTTTCTCTTGCCGAAGACGGCAGGATCATTTCAAACACAAGAAGACTTTTGCCCGTTGCAGAAAACGAAAGAGGACTTCGCCAGAGCGATGCTCTTTTTCATCACACAAAAGCTTTACCGGAGCTTTTTGATGAGCTTTTCGAAAACTGTGAAGACCTCAGAGGAAAGATATGCGCTGTCGGTGTTTCTTCCCGACCAAGAAATTCCGAGGGCTCTTATATGCCCTGTTTTCTTGCAGGTATCAGCGCTGCAAAAGCCATCTCCTCAACTCTTAATATTCCGCTTTACGAATTTTCTCATCAGCAAGGTCATATAGAAGCTGCAGTTTACAGCAGTTTAATGCCGGAAAGCATAAATGAATTTATATCTTTCCATATTTCGGGCGGTACTACCGACATTGTTCTTTGCAAAAGAAAAGCTTGCGGAGATATAGATTGTTTTCGCATCGGCGGAACAACAGATCTGAACGCAGGTCAGGCTATCGACCGTGCCGGAGTTTTAATGGGTTTGAGATTTCCTTGCGGAAAAGAGCTTGATGAATTGTCTAAAAGCTCGAATGCTGATTTCGGAAAAATCAAAGTCAGTGTAAAAGGGTCTGAATGTTCCCTTTCCGGGATTGAAAACAAAACAAAAAAACTGCTTGACAGCAATACGGCAAAAGAAGATGTTGCCGCTTTTTTGTTTGAATACCTAAGCACCGTTATTTCAAAGCTTTGCGACAATCTTGAATCCGAGTACCCTTCCCTTCCCATTCTTTTTGCGGGCGGGGTTATGTCAAATACAAGAATCAGAGAAAATATATCAAAAAGAAAAAATGTTTATTTTGCCTCTGCCGCTCTTTCTTCAGACAATGCCTGCGGTACAGCTTTACTTGCATACAATAAATACAAAACGGAGAACAACTGATGCCAAACGCCATCACTCTCACAGTATCTCAGCTAAATGAATATGTAAAAGCTCTTTTTGACTCCTCCGAGCTTTTGGGTGACATTTATATAAAGGGCGAAATATCCAATTTTACAAATCATTATAAATCGGGACATCTTTATTTTTCACTCAAGGATAATGATTCCCTTTTGAAATGTGTAATGTTTCGCTCAAGTGCACAATATCTTAAATTTGTCCCCGAAAACGGAATGAAGGTCATTGTGAGAGGGAATGTTTCTGTATTTCAGAGAGACGGAGTTTATCAGCTTTATGCATCAGAAATACAACCCGACGGCATCGGTTCTTTATATCTTGCCTTCGAACAGTTAAAGGAAAAGCTTTCGGCGATGGGCCTTTTTGATGAGGATCATAAAAAGCCAATTCCGAGATTTCCGCAAAAAATAGGAATAATAACTGCCGATACGGGGGCAGCTGTCGCCGATATGAAAAATATCATATCAAGGCGCTATCCTTTGGCTGAAATATTAATATACCCCTCTCTTGTACAAGGGCCTCAGGCTCCCGACGAGCTTTGCCGGGGAATTTCATATTTCAATTCAAGAAAAAATGTTGACACTATAATAATCGGAAGAGGCGGAGGATCTATCGAGGATCTTTGGGCTTTCAACAGCGAAATGCTTGCTTACGAAATATATAATTGCGATATTCCCGTAATTTCTGCCGTCGGTCACGAAACAGACTTTACAATATGCGATTTTGTTTCCGACCTTCGTGCTCCGACGCCGTCTGCCGCCGCAGAACTTGCAGTTCCCGATATTTCGGAAGTTTCAAATATTCTGCTTTCGTATTCAGGTAAAATGAAGCATCTTGCAGAAACCAGGCTTTCGGTTTGTAAAAACGAATTTTTAAGGGTTTCATCAAACAAGATGTTTAAAGATCCCATAAACTACACAGAAAAACTTAAAAGCAAAGTTTCTTCATATTCGGTTTTATTTAATTCGCTTGTAAAAAGACAAATCGACCTCAAAAAAAGTTCGCTTTCCGAGAAGGCTTCGGAGATCTCCGCTTTAAGTCCGCTTTCTGTTATAAAAAGAGGCTATTCCATCGTAACAGACGAAACGGGAAAAACTGTGTCCGACACAAAAAAACTTTCTGTAGGCGATACCGTTAACATCCGTTTCGGAAAAGGACAGGCGAAAGCTATAA
Organism: Oscillospiraceae bacterium; assembly: GCA_015064485.1. Taxonomy (GTDB): domain Bacteria; phylum Bacillota; class Clostridia; order Oscillospirales; family CAG-382; genus UMGS1052. The sequence goes on from SVSD01000021.1 coordinate 9,295, forward strand.
TCAACGAGATAAATAAAGGAGTCAAATAATATGCCCGCAAAAAAGAAAACCGAACTGTCTATTGAAAAAATGCTGATAAGACTTGACGAGATATCTCAAAAGCTCGATTCGGATCTTGCACTTGATGAGGCTCTTGCTCTTTACGAAGAGGGCGTAGGGCTTATAAAATCCGCAAACAAGCTTATCACAGATGCGGAAATCAAAATCCGCACTCTCGATCCTTTAAAATCCGACGAGGTAAACAATGATGACTGATAAATTTATGAAAGTTATTTCCGCTAACGCAGCTATTATAGAAAGAAAGCTCGGAGAAAAGCTTGATCTTATTAAAGCAGATCCCGATTATAAATATTTCTCAACTCTCGAAGAATCGATGAGATACAGCCTTATGGCAGGCGGAAAAAGACTCCGTCCTTGTCTTTCGATGGAATTCGCAAGGCTTTTCGGCGGAAATGTTGATGCTGCGCTTGATTTCGGCTGTTCTCTTGAAATGATACATACCTTTTCGCTCATACACGACGATATGCCCTGCATGGACAACGACGAATTAAGGCGCGGAAAACCAACAAACCATATCGTTTACGGCGAATCAACAGCTCTTCTTGCAGGGGATGCTCTTATTGCTCACGCTTTCGAAACACTTGAATCTCAAAATGTTTCCGATAAGCAGAATCTTGAAGCATATAAGCTTCTCGCAAGATGCACAGGCCCTGTCGGAATGTGTGCGGGTCAGCAGATAGATCTTGAAAACGAAGGCAAGGAAATAGATATAAAAACTCTTGAAACTCTTCACGCAAAAAAGACCGGTGCCCTTATTCGTTGCGCTTGTCTTTTAGGCTGTATCGCTTCGGGAAAAATTTCGGGAACGCAGGAATATTCCGATGCTGACGAATTTGCTTCATGTATCGGTCTTGCTTTTCAGATAGCTGATGATATCCTTGATGTTACCGGAGATGAAGAAAAGCTCGGTAAAAAATGCGGAAGCGATGAAAAAGAAGAGAAAAACACATATGTTACTCTTCTCGGAATCGAAAAAGCAAAGGAACTTGCAAATAGCTTATGTGAAAGAGCAAAGAATATTATAAAGAAATACCCCGAATCCGATTTTCTTTGCGAGCTTGCAGATTATATAATCGAAAGAGACAACTAAAAGGAGAAAATTATGACACATATCATCGGAATTTTCCAAAACTTCAATCTTATGTGTGCCCTTTCGGGATTTGTTGTTGCACAGATTGCAAAGTTTTTTATTACACTCATAACCGATAAAAAAATCGATTTCAACAAGCTTTTGTGTAACGGCGGTATGCCGTCTTCCCATTCCTCGACCGTTTGCGCGCTTGCTGTTTCTTTTGGTATATCAAACGGAACAAGAGATCCTCTTTTTGCAATCGCAGTAATTCTTGCCTTTGTTGTTATGATAGATGCCATGGGCGTAAGAAGAGCGGCAGGTGAGCAGGCAAAAGTACTCAACAAAATTGCAAAAGACCTTTTTGAAAAAGGCACAACCGAGTATCTTGCAAAAGATCTCAAGGAATATGTCGGACATACCCCTTTTCAGGTTTTGATCGGCGCTGCTGTCGGCGTTTCACTTCCCTTTATATTAAATTATTTTTGGGTAAGATAAACTAAAAGAACACATCTGCGCAGAGGTGCAAATTTCTTCAAGCAAAAAATTTCAAAAGACTATTTATTGATATGTATAATGACTTTCCGTCACAACAAAAAACAAAAGGAACTGTATATATTTACAGTTCCTTTTATTTTATTCATTTATCATACTCATAAGGTCATCAAGCGATATTATCGGAACACCGAGCTTTTCAGCTTTTTGCAGTTTGCTGCCGCCGTCGGCACCTGCGAGAAGATAGCTTGTGTTTTTAGATACGGATGACGAAACCTTTCCGCCGTGAGCTGTTATAAGTTCCCCTGCCTCATTACGGCTGTAACCCGAAAGCGTTCCCGTTATGACAAAGGTCTTGCCGGTCAGCAACTCTCCTTTTTTCTCGATATGCGCCGTCGCATCAACACCAAGTTCAACAAGCTTTTCAACGACAAGCCTATTGTATTCGGATGAAAAGAAAGCAATTATGCTGTCCGCGACAACCAAACCGATATCATCAACAGCACAAAGCTTTTCAGAATCCGCATTCATAACATTTTCAACCGTTTCAAAATGAGCTGCCAATGCCTCTGCCGTCTGTTTTCCGACATGGCGGATACCAAGGGCAAACAAAAGCCTTGCAAGTCCTGCACTTTTCGAATTCTCAATCGAGTTCAATAGATTTTGTGCTGATTTGTCCGCAATTTTATCGACCTTTAATAAATCCTCTTTTGTAAGCTTATATATATCCGAAGCATCATTCACAAGTCCGAGTTCACACAAAGATGTTACCTGTGCCTCGCCAAGACCGTCTATATTCATCGCATCACGGGACACAAAATGGATAAGTCTTCTTACGATTCTTGCAGGGCAGTTTTCATTTATGCATCTATAAGCCGCCTCGTTTTCTTTTCTTAAAACCTCGCCGCCGCAATCAGGACAAGTTCGGGGAATGAAAAATTCTTTTTCTTCGCCACATCTCATTTTCGGGCAGGATGCGACAATTTCGGGGATTATATCCCCTGCTTTTCTGACAACTACAATATCCCCTTCGCGGATGTCCTTTTCTCTTATAAAATCTTCGTTGTGAAGGGTTGCTTTTGAAACAACGGTGCCTGCAAGATGAACAGGTTCAAGTATGGCATAAGGGGTAAGGACTCCTGTTCTTCCAACATTAATCGCAATTTTTATAAGCTTTGTTTCTTTTTCCTCGGGGGGATATTTATACGCAACCGCCCATTTGGGTGCATTTGCAACCTCGCCGATAAGACGCCTTGCCGCAAAATCATCGACCTTTACAACAGCTCCGTCAATATCAAAATCGTAGGACGCTCTCTCGTTATTGAATCTTAATATTTCTTCATAGATTCCATCTTCGGAACTAAAACTGTTACAATTCGGGGAAACCTTAAAGCCGAGCGATGAAAGATACATAAGGCTTTCTCTATGGGAGGAAAATCCCTTCATTCCCTCAGACTTCTGCACATTGAAAACAAATATACTTAAGTTTCTTGATGCGGTTATCTTTGAATCAAGCTGACGAAGTGAGCCCGCCGCCGCATTTCGGGGATTCGCAAAAAGGCTTTCTCCCCTTTCCTCTCTTTCGGAATTTATGCGTAAAAATTCACCTTTCGGCATATATACCTCACCTCTTACACAGAGATACGGTATATTTTCGGCAAGCTTTTTCGGGATATCGTTTATCACAAGAAGGTTTTCTGTGATGTTTTCACCAACAATACCGTCACCTCTTGTCGCACCCCTTACAAACACGCCGTTTTCATATTCGAGTTCAACAGAAAGACCGTCTATTTTACATTCGACAACACATTCGGGGAAATATGAAAGTTCTTTTTCGATGCGCTTCAAAAAAGAGCACAGCTCGTCTTTTGAAAAAACATCTGTAAGGCTTCCCATAGGAACAACATGGCGCACCTTTTCAAATTTTTCGGATGCAGCCCCTCCCACCTTCTTTGACGGAGAATTTACAGAATCAAATTCCGGATATTCGCTTTCAAGCGTTTCAAGCTCTCGCATTAAAGCATCGAATTCAAAATCCGAAATTTCAGGAGAATCATCCATATAATATTTTTCTCTATGATATTCTATTTGCTTTCTTAATTCGTCTATTCTTGCTTTGGCAATGTGTTTTTCCATAACTACCTCACAAAATGTCTTTAAAATATTGTAACACAAAATCGATGATTTTACAACCAAAAACATCTATTTTGTGCATATTTTTAAATCAACATATATAAAATTCAGTAGGACAAAATTCATTCGGAGGAAATATGAAAAAATTCCTTGCAATTTTACTTTCTCTAAACCTTATCCTTTTTTCTCCCCTGTGTATGGCGAAAGAAAAAAAGCTTCATTCCACAGTTATGACATTAAAAGAAAATGTTACTATGGATCTTCATTCAAAAAGTGCCTGCCTTATGGAGGCTGAAACAGGCGAAATTCTTTACGAACAATCGGCAAACGAAAAACTTGAACCTGCATCGGTTACAAAAATAATGACAGTACTTTTAATTTACGAAGCGCTCGCAGACGGCAGGATAAGCAAAAGCGATATTGTTACAGCCTCAAAAAACGCATCAGAAATGGGCGGATCTCAGATATGGCTTGAACAGGGTGAGCAGATGACGGTTGACGATATGCTGAAGGCTATTTTAGTGGTTTCGGCAAACGATTGTACCGTTGCGATGGCAGAACACCTTGCAGGAAGCGAAGAGGCTTTTGTTACTTTGATGAATGAAAAAGCAAAAACATTATCAATGGAAAACACAAATTTTAAAAACAGCACAGGTCTTCCTGTTGACGGTCATTATACAACAGCCAAGGATATCGCCATTATGACAAGAGAGCTTTTGAAATATGAAGATGTTTTCAACTACACTCTTATATGGATGGATTCGCTTCGTAACGGAGAATTCGGGCTTTCCAACACAAACAAGCTCATCCGCTTTTATCCCGGTGCAAACGGAATGAAAACCGGATTTACAGATTCTGCCCTCTACTGTATGTCGGCGACCGCCACACGCGACGGTATGACACTAATTTCAGTCGTTATGAAAGCCGATACCAGCGACAACAGATTCTCGGATGCCAAAAAACTTCTCGATTACGGCTTTGCAAACTTTTCTGTTTACCGTATAGATGAGCAAAATCTCCCTCCCCTTAAAGTCAAAGGCGGTGTTACGGATTGTGTTTCATTAAAATACACATCAAGAGCCATCCTTCTTACAAAAGGAAGAGATAAGCTTGTGGAATCAAAAATAACCTTGCCCGAATATATAAAGGCGCCTGTAGACGAAGGGCAGGTTGTAGGGCAAATCAGCTATTCGCTGTGCGGTGAAGAAATTGCAGTAGTGGATATTACAACAGTAAACGGAGTCGGCAAAATAAGCTTTTCACAAATTTTGAAAAAACTGATCGGAACCGCTGTAATGATACGCTAAAATAAAAAACAAAAAGGAGGCAAACGCCTCCTTTTCTTTTATATACGCTTATTTGTTCTTCCGAGAATATAATCGGTAGATACATTATAAAGATCCGCAAGTTTTAAAAGGTGTTCTACGGGAATTGTTCCCGCTCCTCTTTCATATCTGGAATACACAGTCTGCATAATTCCTAAAAATTCGCCGATATCCGTTTGTGACATCTTTATTTCCTTGCGCAATGATTTAAGTCTTTCAAAATACATAGATAATAGATACTTCCTGGAAAATTGATATTACAAAACCTTTGAGAGAAAGTCCTGTGTTCGCTTATTTTGGGGGTTTCCGAATATTTCATCGGGCGTACCCTGTTCAACAACAACACCTTCGTCCATAAAAATAACTCTGTTTGCAACTTCTCTTGCAAAGCCCATTTCGTGAGTTACAACCACCATCGTCATACCGTCGCGGGCAAGCTCCGTCATAAGCTCAAGTACTTCTCCTACCATTTCGGGGTCAAGAGCTGATGTGGGCTCATCAAAAAGCATAACCTTAGGGTTCATGGCAAGAGCACGCGCTATTGCAATTCTCTGCTTCTGACCGCCTGAGAGCTGGTTCGGGAAAGCGTGTGCTTTATCGGGAAGGCCGACACGCTTTAAAAGCTCCATAGCTTCGGCCACAGCCTCCTGTTTATTCTTTTTCAAAAGTTTTATCGGACCTATTGTAATATTATCGAGAATGGAAAGATGAGGGAAAAGGTTGAAATGCTGGAAAACCATTCCCATCTTCATTCTCAATTTGTTTATATCGCATTTGGGAGAAGTTATAAGTTCATCCTCAAACCATATCTCCCCGCTTGTAGGTTCTTCAAGGCGATTAAGACAGCGAAGGAAAGTAGATTTACCGCTTCCCGAAGGGCCGATAATAACAACTTTTTCGCCTTTATGGATCGTTTCGTCGATTCCTTTTAATACTTTTATTTCGTCATTATCGCCGAAATCTTTATAAAGTCCTTTAACGCTTATCACCCTTGCTCAACCTCCTTTCGAGAATAGATACGAGCTTGGAAAGTCCGAGCACAACAACAAGATAGATTATACCGACAGTCAAAAGCGGCATAAAATTACTGTATGTAATTGAACGAATTTTGATACCGCCCAAAGTAAGGTCGGCAACGCCGATATAAAAGGCTATGGAAGATTCCTTAAGCAAAGCAATAAATTCGTTTGCAAGTGCGGGAAGAACAGCTTTAAACGCCTGCGGAAGAATGATAAATGTCATCGTCTGCATATATGTAAAGCCAAGACTTCTGCCCGCTTCGGTCTGTCCGTCGTCGATCGACATAATACCGCCTCTTATTATTTCCGAAACATATGCACCTGAATTCAATCCGAAACATATTACCGCAGCAATAAATTTGTCGACACCCATCGGAAGCAGGATAACAAAGTACATAATAATAAGCTGTACCATAACGGGCATACCGCGCATTACAGCGACATAAACTTTGCAAATGTCAGACAAAAATTCAACCTTGCCCGTTTTCTGATTCAGACAACGGATGATCGCTGTGATAAAGCCGATAAGAATACCCAGAAGAACGGCAAAAAATGTTATGGCAAGAGTGTTGCCAAGGCCGTTTGTAAGGTATGTCCAGCGGTTTTTCTCAACAAAATTGCGGTAAAAATCCTTTTTAAAGCTGTTCCAGACCTTTTCAAGAGGAACGCTTGTATCGGGTACATCGTCGCTATATGCTGAAAGTGCAATATAGTCATTTACACCTGTTCTTAAAGTGTTCTGATTGACAATATTTATCTTTTCGCCTTTGTAGTCGACATAAACAACATCTTTGATTGCCTTTTCTGCATCAAGAATTCCGCCGAAAACTGCATTTACAACCTCATCGGAAAGATAAGGTTCAAATACGCCTTTTGAAGTTTCGTATATTTCAATAGTGATATTTCCGCTTGAAAATTCAGCTGTTTTAATATCTTCTTCAATGATGCTTGCAAGATGCAGCTTTATATTTGTCGAGTTTGTTTTCTTTCCCTGTTCTTTTCTGTCCTCATAAAACCCGTATGCACTTGTCATATATTTTTCAATATTTGAAACAACCACATCTCCGATTGCCGGTGCAGTAAATTCACATTCAACAATCGCATTTTTATCAGTACCGAAAGAAATTGAAGTTGCCTTTACCGTCATATTTTCGGCAACATATTTTGCGCCGGGCGAAACATTATTGGGAAGTTTATCAAATGTTTCGTTGATTATCTCTTGCGCTTCTTCAACCGAAAGCTCATGGGAAAGTTTATTTCCGAGCTTCTGTATGCCGTATGTTGCAAAAAGCGCTGCTATTGCAATTAAGACTACCGAAAGGTATATCAGTATCTTTCGTTGTGTTTTCTTTTTTCTTTTCATTAAAATACTCCGTATACATTGCAAAAGGGAATGCCATGCATCCCCTTTTGCATCTTTGCAGTGATATAAGCTTTAAATCTTATTTGATGTATGTTGCGATGATAGCGTCGATTGTGCCGTCTTGTGTGAGTTCGTCAATTGCAGCATTGATCTTTTCGAGGAGTTCTGTGTTTTCCTTTGCAACACAGATAGCATAGTCTTCATCAGCGTATGCTGTTTCAAGGATAACAAGGCCTTCGTTTTCAGCAACAAGTGCCTTTGCGGGTTCGTTGTCGATGATTACGCAGTCAACATCGCCGCCTGCAAGACCGAGAACAGCTTCGTTACCGTTGGAGTAACGAACAACATTTTCTTCGCCAAAATCCTCTGTGGAATATGTGTCGCCTGTTGTCGCGAGCTGAACGCCTACCTTGTAGGAAGCACCTTCAGCACAAAGATCGTCAACAGTAGCAATAGCGGAACCTTCCTTAACGATGATGGACTGAACGCCGTTTGCATAGCTGGAGGAGAAGTTTACGCTTTTAAGTCTTTCTTCTGTAACAGTCATACCTGCAACGCCCATATCAACCGCACCGGACTGAACAGCTGTGATGATAGAGTTGAATTCCATATCTTCGATCACGAGTTCAAGACCGAGCTTTGCGGCAATTGCTTCAGCGATTTCAGCGTCGATACCAACGATCTTGTCGCCTTCGTAGAATTCGTAAGGTCTGAAGTATGCGTTTGTAGCCATTGTGAGCTTGCCTTCAGCAACTGTAAGAGCTTTTTCTGTTTCGCCCTCGATAGCATCGCCTTCAGCGTTTTCGCCTTCTTTAACTTCGCCTTCTACAACTTCATTATTGTCGATTACTTCGTTATTTGTACAACCTGCGAATGCAAGTGTAGCTGCAACTGTTGCAACAGCTGCAAGGATAGCAATAATCTTTTTCATGTTCTGCACCTCTTAAAAATAGTTTGAATAACACTTAATAATTATTCACTGCGAAGATATAATATCATATTTAGTGCAAAAAAGCAATAGTTATTCTGCACTTTTTAACAAAAAATGTATTTTTATACATTTTAACAGCTAAATTTACAAAAAATCGTATATTTCTATTAAATAAAAACCTCAAAGTAACATATTTTCCTTTTACACATAATATAAAGCAAAAGAAAAAGCCAAAAAGGCAAAAGGAGATTACAATGCCATCCATTTATTTATCACCTTCAACCCAGGAATATAATATTTATTACGACGGCAACGGTTCGGAAGAATATTATATGAATCTCATAGCAGATGCTATGGAACCGTATCTTACCGCATCGGGTATAACATACACAAGAAACGACCCCGACAAATCTCTTTCTCAGGCAATCGCTGAATCAAACAGCGGAAGATACGACCTTCATCTTGCTCTTCATTCGAACGCTTCGCCCGAATCCACTCCCGGTGCCCTTCGCGGAACTGATTTTTACTATTATACAGTAAGCAATGACGGCAGACGGGCGGCAACTGTTCTTGCCGATAATTACAAGAGCATTTCCCCTACTCCCGAAAGAGTAAGAGCAGTACCTACAATGATACTTGCCGAAGTCAGAAGAACCTTTGCTCCTGCCGTCCTCGCCGAACTTGCATATCATGACAATGCATCCGACGCTGAATGGCTGAGAAATAACATAAACGAAATTGCGGCAAATCTTGTTCAGGGACTTTGCGAATATTTTGGTATTAATTTTGTGACTCCCGGAGGCGTCGATATTGAGCGCATCGGTGTTGTTTCAACTCAGGGCGGAAGACTGAATATACGAAACAGACCGTCTTTATCTTCTTCGGTTATTGCTCAAATTCCAAACGGCGAACGGGTAACTGTGATCGATACTGTCGGGAACTGGTATCTTATCGAATATAACGGCATTATCGGTTTTGTAAGTTCGGATTATATAACACTTTTATCAAGATAAAGCAAAAAGCGGACTTTTTTGTCCGCTTTTTCTTTTTGGTACAAAAACCGTATTGACAATATTTTTTCCATATTATATAATGTTATGAAAGCATTTTGCTTTTAAACAGTGAGTTCGAAACCTTCCTCACTAAAAACAAAACTAAAGGAGAATAAAAAATGAAAAAAAAGACTATCCGCAATCTCGTATACGGCGCTACAATTGCCGCATTATATGTGATACTCACATATCTTTCCGCCCTGTTCGGGCTTGCAAGCGGAGCTGTACAATTAAGGCTTTCGGAAGCGCTTTGTGTATTACCGATATTTATGCCGTCGGCAATACCCGGACTGTTTATCGGATGTATTATTGCAAACCTTGTATCGGGAAGTCTTCCCCTTGATATTGTTTTAGGCAGTATCGCAACGCTTCTCGGTGCTTTGGGAACAAGGTTTTTAAGAAAAAAACCGATTTTGGCATTAATCCCCCCGATAATTACCAACACTTTGATTGTGCCGCCTGTAGTATATTTCCTTTACGGAAGCGAGCTTACTCTTTTCCTTACATACCTCGGAGTATTTGCAGGAGAAACCGTTTCCTGCGGGGTTTTCGGATATATTCTTTACAGAGCATTAAAAAAGAATTCCTATTTCAATAAGGAGCTGTAATGTCAGAAAAAAAGATAAAATCAAACTGCGAATGTTGCGCATACTATTATTATGACGACGAACAGGACTGTTACTGCTGCGAAGTAAATCTTGATGAAGATGAAATGTGCCGTTTTCTTTCATGCAGTGCTGAGGGTTGTCCGTATTTTATTTTTTATGACGAATACGACCTTGCAAAAAAGCAGTAAGCGAAAGGGATAAAATGGCAAGTATTTTAAAAAAATTCATCGGCGACAAAGCGTTCTACAGAAGAATGATAATAATCACTGTACCGATAATGATACAAAATATTATTACAAACTTTGTCAGCCTGCTTGATAACCTTATGGTCGGAAGACTCGGAACAGAACAGATGTCGGGTGTTGCGGCAGTAAATCAGCTTGTATTCGTATTTAATCTTTGTATATTCGGTGTAATTTCGGGTGCCGGGATTTTCTCGGCACAGTTTTACGGAAAAGGCGACCACAAAGGTGTCCGCGATACCTTCCGTATAAAAATGATACTTGTTCTTCTTGTATCTATCCTTGCTGAAATTGTATTTATTTTCTTCGGCGAACCTCTGATTATGAGCTTTTTAAACGAGGGAACGGCACCCATTGACATTCCCCTCACTTTAAGCTTTGCTCTTGATTATATGAAAGTTATGCTTATCGGACTTCCCGCCTTTGCGATAATGCAGGCATATTCCGATACTTTGCGTTCAACGGATAAAACTGTTCTTCCCATGGTTGCAAGTGTTATTGCCGTTGCCGTAAATCTTGCACTAAACTTTATCCTCATTTTCGGTATCGGTTCTTTTAAAGGATTTGGTGTTGTCGGTGCGGCAATCGCAACAGTTACCGCAAGATTTACCGAATGTATGATAGTTATTATCTCAACCCACATTAAGCACAAGGAAAATCCTTTTATCGTCGGCGCATACCGTTCATTAAAGATACCCGCATCTCTTTTGGCGGGAGTTACAAAAAAAGGTTTCCCTTTGATGATAAACGAAGTGCTTTGGAGCGTTGGAATGACTGTTATAGTAAACATATATTCCCTTCACGGAATAGAGGTTTTTGCGGCGCAAAATATAAGCTCAACCGTATCCAACCTTTTTAACTGTACCTTCTTTGCCTTCGGAAATGCTATTGCCATAATCATCGGTCAGCATCTCGGAGCCGGAAATGTGGAAAAGGCAAAGGACGAAACAAGAAAGATAATTGCGGCGTGTGTTATGCTGTGTGTCGTTGTAGGAACTGTTATGGCGTTTGTCGCTCCCCTTTTCCCCGAAATATACAACACAGAAGAAGTCGTAAAAAAGATAGCCTCAAGTCTTCTTATAATCAGTGCAGTCACTATGCCCATTCACGGACTTGCCCATTCCTCGTATTTCACACTCCGTTCCGGAGGAAAAACATTTATCACATTTCTGTTTGACAGCGTATATGTCTGGGTAATCTTAATACCGACTGCATATTTTCTTACAGAATTTACACCTTTGGGAATCATACCCGTTTATACTGTTGTACAATGTCTTGAATTTGTAAAGGTAATAATCGGACTTTCGCTTTTAAAAAGCGGTATATGGATAAATAATCTTGTTGCCGATTCAAACAAAAAATAAACTCGGGCTGCTTTGCCGACGGTAAGCTTAAAAGTCCGTCGCAAAGCAGTTTTTTACGAAAGGAAACACAATGGATATAAAAGAAGAAGCGTTAAAAAAGCACTACGAATGGGCAGGTAAAATCGAAATGACCTCCCGTACAAAAGTGAAATGCAAAGAAGATCTTTCTCTCGCATATACACCCGGCGTTGCACAGCCATGTCTTGAAATATATAACGATATTTCAAAATCGTATGAGCTTACCCGCCGCTGGAACACAATTGCTGTCATAACAGACGGCACTGCCGTTCTCGGTCTTGGAGATATCGGCCCCGAAGCAGGTATGCCTGTTATGGAAGGTAAATGTGTTCTTTTTAAAGAGTTTGCAGATGTTGATGCAATTCCTCTTTGCATCCGTTCAAAAGATGTTGACGAAATAGTTCGCACAGTTTATCTTTTATCAGGAAGCTTCGGCGGGATAAATCTTGAGGATATTTCTGCTCCCAGATGCTTTGAAATCGAGAAAAAGCTGAAGGAAATTTGCGATATACCC
>SVSD01000022.1 GCA_015064485.1 Oscillospiraceae bacterium
CCCCCACACCCCCTCAAGGGGGTTAAATTATCGAAAACGATTATTGCCAATCGGTAGCCTATAAAAGACTATCCATCAATGTCATCACTATTAACATCACCCGCAATGTCATCAAAACAAGTTCCGGCATCAAGGGTTTTTAATTTTCTCTGTTTGGAACGCTCAAGCGCTATAGGAAGAAAAAACTTCGGGCAATCAAAAACATTCCTTAAAGTCAAACTTTCCTGTAACGATTAAGCATTATAATCTGATAAAATCAAAAAACTGATGCCGATTGTTCCTTATACGAAGATAATTGGTGATATAAAACAGTGATGACGCCGATGCTTTTGTTTTTGCAAATTACTGATTGGCAGTTGTCTTTTCCTGCAATAATTTCCCCCTTGATAGGGGGCAAGGGGGTAGGAGTGGGAGTGAAGAGGGGGCGCGATAGCCTCCTCTTCAATAATTCAAAGCAAGAAATTTTTGAAACGCGATTTTCAATAACCAAGAACAATAAAATAATAAACGGCGGGAGAAAACTCCCGCCTTATTTTTTTATTATTCAATTACTGTATAAGCAAACATTTCACTCCGGAGCTTTGTACCGATATCAACACCGTCGGGCAAAAGCGCAAGGGCAATAAAAACCTCGTTTTCACCTTCAAGCTCGCGCAAATACGCATATTCTCCTTCGATTTTCGTCAATATATAATCTTTTGCTTCCATTTTGTTCCCTTTTTACTGCTTTTTCAAAGTAACCGAAATAACTCCGGGCGTTGATAAAATCATCTCTCCGTCCGACATTTCAAGATCGTAACCGAAAGTCTGACCGTCATAAGTATATATAAACTGATCGTCTACAAGTTCATATTCGAGGTTATACACACCTGTTGAAAATGATCCGTTTGACAAAAATTTGACTTCCGAACCTTCTCCGAACAGTATCCCTGTAGTAAGAACAGCACCGAAATCGGCAAGGGATTTTGCTTCGATCGTTTCAAGAGATTCGACAGACCAGGTTCCGACTATTTCCTTTCGGTTCTTTTTTGCAATCTTTTCAAGATCTGACGACTCGTCGCAGCCGAAAAGAGAGAAAGCCAAGAGAACAAGCATTAAAACGGATATTGTTTTTGTTATTTTCATTTGAATTTCTCCTGTTGTATTATTTAAGTTTCAAATAAGCCATATTGCGGGAAAAACGATTCCGACAATTCCCGATAATGAAAGAATTACTATCTGCAATACGAGAAATACCGGAACAAGTATCAAAAACCTCTTGTGCCTTGTTTTATGTCTGAAAAGAAACATACCGCAAAAAATCCCCATACTTCCGAAACACGCCGCAATCGAAAGGAGCAGTTTTTCGGGTACCCGGGGAAATTTCGCCTTTGCCGCAAATTTATCGTACGCACAAAGCGAAAACCCAAAAAGATTTACGATTATTATAATTACTTTTGACATTTCAGCTTCTGTCTGCCTTAAGATCTTCGTAATGCTTGAGAGCTGTACCGATAGCCGTACCGAACTCACCTTTTTCGGGAAGAATAAAATTCATTCCGAACATTTTGTTGAGAATATCAAAAGTGACTTTTGCCTGAGGAAGCTGCGCCACATTTCCGATAAGAACAATATCACGCAAGCCTTTTGACCTTGCGGCAAATATTGCAAGCATACCGACAGATTCAAACACAAGGTTGCAAAGACCAAGCGCAATATCGCCGCGCGTTGCAACCTCCGAAACCTTGCCGAAATTTGCGGCCGTAAGATTTGCGGAAAGACCGGGAAGGATGTCCTTTTTTGTAATATCGCTGATTCTAAGGTCGATGTTTTCCACATTTCCCTCGTTTGCAAGCTCGACGATATGTGAAACATGGGAAACGCCGAGCATCTGCTTTGAAAGTCCGACAAGCGTACCGCCGCCGACACCCGTACCGCCCATATATTCGATATTGCCGTCTTTTTTTGCATGAACTATGGCAGTACCCGTTCCCATACTTACAATTATTGCCTCATCAAGCTTCGAAAGATAGAGGCCGCCGAGACCCACCGCAGTAAATTCTGTAACATGCTCTGTGGGTATTCCGAAAAGACCCTGCTCGGTAAAGGAAGAGCCCACTCCCGTCATAAGGATCTTTTCGATTTTTTCTATTAAGATATTGTTTTCCGCTGTGAATTTTCCGAAAGCACCGTAGCTTGATGCGACGGGGTCGTTTGCTTTAACTATAAGCGGATGTATGATATTTTTGTTTTCGTCAAATCCGACGATCTTTGTGGTACTTCCGCCCACATCAATTCCGATGATTATACCCATAACACCGCTCCTTTTAAGAGATTTTTATTTATTTTTGCCGAGAGTTTTTGAAACTACATTTGTGATTGTGACAACTGCGGGGGAAAGAGCGATATTTGCAATAAGCTCGCCTATGAAATTGAAACCTGCACAACCTATAACAACAAAGTATATAAGTGTTGTTCCCTCTGCTACTCCGAAATTTGAAAAATTCGCCATAAGAGTATCTCCGACAAGGAAAAGTCCGCCGAGGATGAAAAGACCTGTGTTGATTATGGGAGCTGCAGCAGATGCTGCAAAAATTGCGACAATGTTGTTTTTCTTTGAAATAAGCTTATATATGATACCCGCGCCGTAACCTGCCGCAACCGCTTTGCCAAGGCAGATAAGGCTTGTTGCAAAAGGCTGGCTTGTGAAAAGGACATTTGTAAAAAAGTCAGTTCCCGATATACCTGCCCACAAAGTCATAACTCCGAAGATCAATCCGAGCAACGCGCCGCACGCAGGACCAAGAAGGATGCCGCCGAGAACGATCGGGACAAGGACAAGCGTAATGCTTGTAGGACCTATTTTAATAAAACTTCCCATCATCTGAAAAAGTATTACAACCGCCACAAGAATAGCAAGGGTAGTAAGCTTTGCTATTTTGCTGTGTGCTTCATTTCTCTTTGTTCCCATAAAGAATCTCTCCTTATATAAATATTTTTTATAATAATACCACTTTATTTATCTTTTGTCAACTGCACCGGATATATCCTGTTTTTTGTACAATATACAACAATCCATACGGCAGAAAGCAAAATATTGCTTATTTTTTACAAAAAGAAAAAAAGGTATTGACAAAAGCTTTTGTTTGTGATATTATATTAAAGCTAAATGCGTTGCCCTTGTAGCTCAGCTGGTAGAGCACTTGACTTTTAATCAAGTTGTCCGGAGTTCGATTCTCCGCAAGAGCACCAGGAAAAAGACTATTCTTTCGAATAGTCTTTTTTATTTTTTTGCCAAACCAAATAAAACAGCACCCGAACAATCAAAGTCGGGTGCTATTCTTTTATAAACTCAAGTATTTCGCATATATCGCAATCAAGCGACAGACAGATGCGCTCCAAAACGAAGCTGTCGTATCTTTTTACTTTGTTTTTATAATAATTATCAATTATCTGATATTGTATTCCTGTGCGTTTTGCAAGTTCATAACGGCTTATATTATACTTCAAAAGAGCCTTGTCAAGACAAATCCTAACCACAAAATCACCTCATATATATTTTAATAAGTATCTATCCCCTTGACAATCTACTTTGTTAAGTATATACTTATATAAGGATATATTGAGGGGGAAGGGTATATCATAAATATCTGCTCTGCTTGACAGAGTAGCAAAAGGGTTGAAAGGCACAGCCGACATTGAAAAAGGTATTCTGCGAAGGCTGTGTACTTAAGGAGGAAATATGAATAAAAAATTATCTGTAGTGGCTTTGCTCATTCAAATAGTTTCCGTTTTTTTACTTTATGTTGACGGTATATTTGTTTGGTATGTTCATAATTACGAATCGAATATAAGCGCTAATGAATATTCTTTCAATTGGTTGATTAATACTCAATTCGATAAGTCCATTTTTGTTTTCTTAACAGTTTTTTTGATTTTGTTAAATGTGGCAGTCGAGATAATAACTCTTTTTAAAGAAAAAAATTTCTTACAAAACAAATATATGCTAGCTTTGCCTATCATAACATTAGTTTTATTCGTAGCCTTGTGTATGTGGGGAGATTCTTATTCCAACACATTTACGACCGAATGGGGTGAAGTAAGACACGCCAGTGCAGGTTTAGGTTTGTTGTATTATGTCGAATTAGTGTTGTTAGGCACAAATATTTTAATCGAATGCTTAAAACACTTTGTGTACAACAACAAAACAAAAAATGATGCCAATAATGACATATAAAATCAATTCTAATTAATAATAGAAGCTTCCCACCCAATTTGTATTTTAATAAAAAACAGAAAGAAGGATTGTTTATGAAAAAAGTTTTATGTTTATTAATTTTGGTAGTTTTCAGCATTTCACTTGTCGCTTGCGGAAATGATGCAAGCAGTTCTTCGGTATTAAATGTTAATACTACTGCATCGACAGATATTGTTAGTTTTAAAATTATTGACTCTTCTTTAGCAACATATGTAGGAGCTACAACAAACGATTCGTTTTTATTACCGTCAAAAACAAAAACAACTATTGGAGCTCCAGTAGGAAAATCTCTAGTTTCAATTTCTTTCAAAGTAACAAATAACGATAGAGCAGGGTATCTAAATATCAACTCGTCCAGTAAATCCCTCAAGGAAAAATCATTACCTCTTGATTGGAAACTTACCTATAAGGGAAGGACATACGATATAACAAGTTTTACTTACTCATATGACCACATCGGATTTACTCCGGGTGCTTTTATAAATGGATCAACCGGAGAGGTTTTAGATACAATAAGTACAAGCAATTATTTGTTGGGTGCAAAAGAATCCTGCTCTTTCAGAGTAATAGGTGTTGTTGATATGGAACCCGATTCTTATGAGGATACATATTCAATCACAGTAAAATTGCCGAATTCAAAAGGTAAAAAAGAAAAATTTACATACACTGTAAATCCGTAATTTATCAATTGGTTAGAAAATGGAGCGGTAAGAAACCCGCTCCATTTTTATTTATCCCCCAAACCCCTTATTTTTCAACAAATAAACAAGCTTATCCGGTTTAAAAGTTATGAATTCCGCCAAAATTCAGGACAATTTAAAAAAATATTGTATTTTCTATTGACTTTTAGATGTAAAACGTCTATTATATGTATTAACAACGAATAATCAAAAAGAGGTGTGGAACTAAATGATCAGATGCAGAAACTGCGGAAGACAAACAGAAGAAAAGCTCTTCTGTGAGTTTTGCGGTTATCCGCTTGAAGAGGATAGCGACGAGATTTTTTTCCGTAACCGGAAAAGAGTCCGGGAGTATTCTACCGTTACTGCCGCCGGCTTGGTATTGCTTGCTGTCGGATCGGTCATATTTTTTTACTTTGCTTTCTTTGGCTGAGGTTATAAAAGAATTTATGGGAATGGTATCTTTACCATCCCCGCTTTCCGAACATAAGGTATTTATCTTTTAGGATAAGTATATCCTTGCGGTATACCTATAAGATAATCTGAACAAACCTTGAAAAAATTGCAGAACGCCGCAATATCCTGTATGCTCGGTTCATATTTCCCACACTCTATATATGATATTTTTCTTTGAGTGACGCCCAAAGCTTTTCCGAGCTCAGTCTGGTTTAAGTTCATATCCTCGCGAAGTTCTCTGATTTTTTCACCAAAAGACATTTCCATTTTCTTCACCCCTTCTATTCTATCATAAACACAAAATACCTTTGACTGAAAATTTAGATATAAACTATCTATAATATGTGTTGATTATGAATATTTTATAAGGAGATTGAAACCAATCTGTATATATTGCATAAATATATATGAATAAAATCCGATTTTCACGAAAACATTAATTAGCTTATATCAACCACCTTCATTATAGCTGTGAGAAATGGGAGGAAAACTTTTTTAAGTTTTCCTCCTATTCCTTTATTGACAAAAAAGTTTATTATCTCTTGTTTTCCGAAGTTTTTTTGCAAGATTTTAGCAGTCTTGTTCTCATTCACACAATATTAACAAGGAAAATATTGATTTTTCTCTTGACAAACGGGAAAAATAGTGGTAAATTTATCTTTGTTAGCACTTGAGTGTTTTGAGTGCTAAAACTAAAATGGAAAAGGAGAGATCGAATTGGCTTTAAACGACAGAAAAAAGCAGATACTTAAATCTATCGTAGATGCGTATATTGATTCCGGCGAACCCGTCGGTTCAAAATACCTCACATCCCACAGCAATATATCGCTTTCTCCTGCAACTATCCGAAACGAAATGTCAGAGCTTGAGGAGATGGGTTATCTCGACAAACCCCATACATCAGCTGGAAGAGTTCCTTCAAGCATCGCCTACCGCCTTTATGTAGACGAACTTATGGAAAACTACCGTTTGACGATCGAAGAGCTTGATGTTATAAACGAACTTGCTCACTGCAAGGTTTCGGAGCTTGACAATATTATAAACCGTGTCGGAAAGGTTATGTCAGACCTTACACAGTGCGTAACCCTTTCCTTTACAAAAGATCAAATAACTTCCGGCGGCGGCTTTTCAAGATTTGATACGGTATATGTCGATAATTCGAGCTTCCTTCTTGTTATGATTCCAAACGGCAGAGGAAAAGTAAGAAGCGAACATATCCGCACAGAATATTTTATAAACGAAGATTCGCTGACTCTTATAAAAAACATACTCAACGAAAACCTTTCCTATCTTCCGATAGATCAGGTAACTGTCCCGGTTATTATGAAGATGGAAGCACAAGCCGGAAGACTTGCCCCCCTTATAAACCCGATTATCCGCACAGTCTTTTCCGAAAGCAGTCCGGAGGCGGAGGGAAATGTAAAGGTAAACGGTCTTTCAAATCTTTTGGCGTATCCCGAATTTTCGGATGTCAACAAGCTCCGCTCTATTATGGATGTATTTGACAAGAAAAACGGATATATAAAAGAGCTTCTTACCTCGGAAAATATTCCGAAAAGCGAAGAGGAAACGGCTCTTACGGGGCTTATACCCCTTGAAACGAACAATGGTATGAAGATATATATTGGAGATGAGGAAAGCTCTTCCGCCCTTTCAAACACAAGCCTTGTGCTTTGCACAGTGCCTGTCGGAGATACCGAATCGGTTATAGGAATCTTAGGCCCCAAGCGCATGGATTACAAAAAAGCAGTTTCTGCACTTCGACAGTTTGCCGAAAGCATCGAAAAGGCTCAAACCGATATAACAACCGCAAATGAATAAACGGAGGATATAAATGGATAATAAGGAAAACAATATTCCCGAAACAGAAGAATGTGAATGTTCGCAGGCTTCCGGCGAGGAAAAAACATCAAAATGCAAAAAGCATAAAAAAGATAAAAACGACGAGGCGGCAAAAAAGCTTATTGCAGAGCTTCTTGAAGAAAATGAAAAGCTTAAAAAAGAGCTTGAAACCGTAAAGGATGCTCAGCTTCGTCTTATGGCGGAATACGACAATTTCCGCAAACGCACCGCTTCCGAAAAAACACAGATCTACACAGACAGCACATCTGATGCGGTAGAAAAATTCCTTCCCGTTATCGACAATCTTGAGCGTGCCGCACTCTGCGAAGCTCAGACCGACGAAGGAAAGGCGATAAAATCGGGGGTTGAGCTTGTGCTCAGATCCTTTGCCGACACTTTTGAAAAAATGGGCGTTTCCGAAATACCCGCCCTTGGTGAAACCTTCGACCCGAATTTCCACAACGCTGTTATGCAGGAAGAAAATCCCGATAAGGGCGCAAACGAAATCGTTGAAGTTTTCCAAAAAGGGTATAAAATGGGAAACAAAGTTATAAGATATTCGATGGTAAAAGTTGCAAACTAATCTTTAATCAAATAAACAATCAAACAATCAACAATTAACATCAATGGAGGAAAATTTATTATGGGAAAGATTATTGGTATAGACCTTGGTACAACAAACTCTTGTGTTGCGGTTTTTGAAGGCGGCGAGCCTGTTGTTATCGCAAATGCGGAAGGTGCAAGAACAACTCCTTCTGTTGTAGCTTTCAAGGGAAGCGAAAGAATGGTCGGTCAGATCGCAAAGCGTCAGGCAGTTACAAACCCCGACAAAACCGTTATGTCAATCAAGCGTGATATGGGTACAGACAAAAAAGTTGATATTGACGGAAAGAAATATACACCTCAGGAAATCTCCGCTATGATCCTTCAGAAGCTCAAGGCTGATGCTGAAAGCTATCTCGGCACAAAGGTAACCGAGGCTGTAATTACCGTTCCCGCATACTTTACAGACGCACAGCGTCAGGCAACAAAGGATGCAGGTAAAATCGCAGGTCTTGAAGTCAAGAGAATCATAAACGAACCTACAGCGGCAGCTCTTGCATACGGTATGGATAAGGAAGAAGAACAGAAGATTATGGTATTTGACCTTGGCGGCGGTACTTTTGATGTATCCATCCTTGAAATCGGCGACGGCGTTATCGAAGTTCTTGCAACAGCAGGTAACAACAAGCTCGGCGGCGACGACTTCGACGAAAAGCTTATGAACTATATGGCTGATTCCTTCAAGGCAGACACAGGCATTGACCTCCGCCTTGACAAGATGGCTCTTCAAAGACTTAAGGAAGCTGCAGAAAAGGCAAAGATCGAACTTTCCGGTATGGCAAGTACAAATGTTAACCTTCCCTTTATCGCAGTTGACGCAACAGGCCCCAAGCACTTTGATATGACTCTTACAAGAGCAAAATTCGACGAGCTTACAAGCGATCTTGTTCAGAAAACTATGGTTCCCACAAGACAGGCACTTTCTGATGCCGGTCTTTCCGCTTCCGAAATTTCCAAAGTTCTTCTCGTCGGCGGTTCTTCAAGAATTCCCGCTGTTCAGGAAGCTGTTAAAAACTTTATCGGCAAAGAACCCTTCAAGGGCATCAACCCCGATGAATGTGTAGCTGTCGGCGCCGCAATTCAGGGCGGAGTTCTTAATCCTGATGAAGATTTCCAGGGACTTCTTCTTCTTGATGTTACTCCTCTTTCTCTCGGTATCGAAACCCTCGGCGGTGTATTTAACAAGATCATCGACAGAAATACAACCATCCCCGTAAAGAAGAGCCAGGTATATTCTACAGCAGCCGACAATCAGACTTCTGTTGAAATCCATGTTCTTCAGGGCGAAAGAGAAATGGCGGCAGGAAACACTACTCTCGGCAGATTCATTCTCGACGGTATTCCCGCAGCCCCCAGAGGAATTCCTCAGATCGAAGTAACCTTTGATATTGATGCAAACGGTATCGTAAATGTTACCGCAAAAGATAAGGGCACAGGAAAAGAACAGCACATCACAATAACTTCCTCAACAAATATGTCAAAGGAAGATATCGAAAAAGCTGTTAAGGACGCTGAAAAGTTCGCAGAAGAAGACAAGAAGCAGAAGGAAGCGGTTGATACAAAGAACCAGGCTGAAAGCCTTATCTTCCAGTGCGAAAAGACTTTGAATGAGCTTGGCGACAAGGTTACCGAAGAAGAAAAAGCTCCCATCAACGCTGCAAAGGATAACCTCAAGGCAAAGATCGACGGCGGCAACACCGAAGAAATAAAAGCGGGTATCGAAGAACTCAACAAGGCGTTTTACGCTATAAGCGAAAAGCTTTATGCACAAGCTCAGCAGCAGAATACTGAAGGCGGAAACAGCGGTGCTCAGAACGATGACGGCACAATCAACGCCGACTTCGAAGACAAGAACTGAAGCTTTGATTTGCAAAGTTCTATTAATTAAGGTACAACATGGCAGATAAAAGAGATTATTATGAAGTCCTCGGCGTTTCAAAGACGGCAAGCGATGACGAAATAAAAAAAGCATACCGCAAACTTGCAAAAAAGTATCATCCGGATTTACATCCGGGTGATGCTGAAGCCGAAAAAAACTTCAAGGAAGTAAATGAAGCATACGAAGTTTTGTCGGACAGCGACAAAAAATCCCGTTATGACCAATTCGGTCACGCAGGAGTCGATCCCAATTACGGCGCAGGCTCAGGCTTTGGCGGATATGGAGGATACGGCGGATTCGGAGGTGCTGATTTCGGCGACATCGGAGATATCTTTTCAAGCTTTTTCGGCGGCGGTGCATCATCTTCAGCAAGAAGAAATGCCCCTGCAAGAGGTTCGGATATCGAAGTAAATGTAAATATTTCCTTTGAAGAGGCAGCGTTCGGCTGTAAAAAGTCGATAGCTTATGCAAGAATAGATACCTGCGACGAATGTTCAGGCTCAGGTGCGGCAAAAGGTACATCCCCCACAACTTGTCCCAACTGTAAAGGTACAGGACAGGTTCGTGTCCAGACAAGAACACCTTTCGGTGTTATGCAGCAAACAAAAACCTGCTCGAATTGTTCGGGCAAGGGTACTGTTATACAAAATCCTTGTAAAAACTGCGGCGGCTCGGGACATACAAGACGCAATATGAAGGCAGATGTAAATATCCCCGCAGGTATTGCCGACGGTCAGACAATAAAGCGTCCGGGCTACGGTAATGCAGGAAGAAACGGCGGACCTCACGGCGACCTTTTCATAACGGTTAATGTGGCAAAGCACGATATTTTTGAGCGCAGAAACTATGACATCTTCTGCGAAGTTCCGATTTCTTATGCGGAGGCGGCGCTCGGTGCAAAGATTCATGTTCCCACACTCGAGGGAGATTATGTTTATGAAATACCCGAAGGAACTCAGACCGGAACAAGCTTTACCATCAAAAAGCAGGGTATTCAGCATCTCGGAAACAAGAAGGATTCCAAAGGAAACCCTGTTAAGGGAAACCTTAACTTTACTGTTACCGTTGAAATTCCCAAAAATCTTTCGTCGAAGCAAAAAGAGCTCTTAAAACAGTTTGACGAAACGCTTGACAGCAAAAACAGTGCCAAGAAAACAGGATTTTTTGAAAAGGTTAAGAAAGCCTTTCAGGGATTTTAATTAAAATTCCGCAAAAAAAGGAAGGCAAAAGCCTTCCTTTTGCTTATTTTTTCTGTTCTTACGGCAAATAATATAAAAAAAGAAAGGACAAATATTATGGCAGAAACAGTTATTACAAAAGAAAATTTTGAAAATGAAGTGTTAAAAAGCGATATACCCGTACTTGTTGATTTTTGGGCAAGCTGGTGCGGTCCCTGTAAAATGATCGCCCCCATAATCGAAGAAATTGCAAAAGAATATGCGGGAACTGTAAAAGTCGGCAAAATTAATGTTGACGACCAACAGGAATTGGCAATAAAATTCGGTATTGCAAGCATTCCCACTCTTCTCGTTTTCAGAGGCGGAGAGGTTACCGATAAACTTGTGGGCTACAGACCGAAGGAAGATATCGAAGCTCTTATTAATTAAATAATTGAATAACTTTGTGTACGGCGGGGTAAACCCCGCCGTTTTGTCTTTTTGATTTATATATTGAAGAGTAAATTTTTACAGGTTTTGTTATAACAATGTTTCAAAAACTTCAAACCTAACCTATTGAAGAGGTGGCTATCGCGCCCCCTCTTCACTCCCACTCCTACCCCCTTGCCCCCTATCAAGGGGGAACTGATTGCAGTAAAAGACAACTGCCAATCGGTAGCCGGCAAAAACAAAATCATCAATCTCATCACTATTAACATCACCAGCTGCGTCATCTAAGGAAGTTTCGGCATCAAGGGTTTTTGATTTTATCTGATTACGATGTTTCAGCGCTATAGGAAAGTTTGCCTTCGGGCAATGTTTTCGGCTTCCTGAAGACCTTCTTCCTTTAGCGCTTGAGCGTTCCAATCAGATGAAATTAAAAACAGATGTCGGTTTCTCATTTTGATAAGAATATTGGTGAAATCAAATAGTGATAACACCGATGACTTTGCTTTTGCAGGTAGTAGATTGGCAATTGTCGTTTTCGATAATTTAACCCCCTCGAGGGGGTGTGGGGGTGGGAGTGGGGTGTCAAAGAGGGGTGTGCGATAACACCCCTCTTTAATAATCAATATACGAAATTTTCGAAATGAGACCTAAAACAGTAAAACATAAAAAGCGGGAGCATATCAGCTCCCCCTACAATATAATTTCCGTCTTATTTTCAAATACAAAAATCAAAAACCGAGTCCCAAAACCGTGAAAAGAGCACTGCAAATAGAAACTGCAGTGCTCTTTTCTACCAATTAATCTATATAAGAATCTTACCGGCTGAATCTATTCTTTATCTTGGAATCGTACACCTGATAAAGAATATATGTGAAATAAGAAAGGATTATACTCATAACTATTCCCTCAGCAACTCTGGGAAGATTGAGAAGCGAATAGGAGAAATTCTGATATGTTCCCGCATAAAGCTTCATAAGAAGGAAAGTATTTATACTTGTCTGAACAACCTCCGCAAGGATTATCGAAAGAAATATCTTTGAAGAATTTGCGCCGCCGGGGAATTTTTTGTCCGCCGCATATAAAAAAGCAAGAAGAACAGCGCCAAGTACGGCAAAAAGTATAAATGAAAAGCTCAAAAGGTTTATCGTAAGAGCAAATCCCGAACCGAATTTTGAAGTAAGGAAAACATACTGCTCTCCGTCAAGTTCGAAAACTGTATATTTCGCGTGTTTCGCTGTGTCTTCGGGAAGAGAAGCCCTTTTTGCGTTACTTTCCGCATAAGTAAGAGCAAGTTTTGTAGGCGCGGAATATTCTTCTTTATTTGCAATAAGCTCATCTATCGGCAAAAGGTTTTCGCTTGAAGCAAAAGTCCCCTCAAAAACTTTATCGTTTTTAACCGAAACAAGGCTGTAAACGCCGATAAATGCCGTTAAGGCAACCAGAACCGCAAGAAAAATACGGATGCCCTTATCGCTTTTCTTTTTGAGAAGCATAAACACTCCGCCTCTTATAAACCCTGCAATAAACGCGGTTATCGTAAACCAGGGAATATATCCGCCAAGCGGTTTTATGATACAGCCGATAATATCGGATGCGGCACAAACAATACCGCCGTATATCGGGCCAAACAAAAAGGCGGGGAAAGATGTAAATACTCCTCCGAACTTGATTTGAATTCCGTCGGCACCGAAAAGAGGTATTCCTGTTTCAGTGAAAAAGTTGATAACGACCGCAAGCGCCAAAAACATGGCACATATAACCATTCGCCGCAAAATTACGGCAAGTTTTTTGTTTTTTCGCTGTTTTTGCATAAAAAAACACTCCTTTGAACATACTGCGACAGAAAATGTCGCATTTCAAAAGAGCGTAAATTTTCACGGTTTTAAATGCGGCAGCGGGATGCGGAAACCGTACCGCAAGATTTCTTTTCGTCCGAAAGACAACTCCCCGTCCCCTCGGCACTTCACGCACGGTAACCTACTCTGTCAAAATCATTATATATCATTTTTATCTATTATGCAATAGTTTTTGAAAAATAAAGTGTGTAAAAATAATTATTTTTTTATAAGGGCATATTTTATAACCGCAAGACATTCTCTTATGCCGTTGGAAACGATAGTCGTTGCTTTTGTCGGGGCGTGAATATGTGTGATCTTATCAAACCCCGCTTTTTTGGCGATCTTTTGTGCTCTGTAGATATGGAATTCGTTTGTGGTAAAACACAAAGTGTAGCCCTCTCCGAATTTTTCATCGAGAATTTTTTTGGTAAAGACAAAATTTTCATATGTGCTGGAGGCTTTGTCCTCTTTTATGATCTTATCCTTTAAAACCCCCTTTGACAAGAGATATTCTTCCATCGCAAGAGCTTCGGAGATCTCCTCCTGATACCCTTGTCCGCCGCTTACCGCAATATATGCATCGGGATTCTTTTCGAGATAATCAATAGCGGAATCAAGTCTGCGCCTTAAGTTTTCTCCGACCTGAGTTCCGTTTACTCCCGCCCCCAGAACTATAAGCACATCTTCGTCGTAGTTTGCGGTATCGGCAACTCCGTGACTTAAAAGGAAAAGAGTTGCGGCACATATTATAGTGCATACTGCCACACATAAATACTTCAGCCACATAGGCGTTTTATCAAGAAACCGGTCAAAAAATATTGCACAAAGCAAAAACGCCGCCCCGAATATAAACTCGGCAAATATTCCCGTATGAACATTTGATGCGAAAAGAAGCACCGAAGAATTTACAAAAAGAAATGCTCCCAAAATATAAAGAAGACTTCTTGTTACAATTCTCTTTTTTGTTTTTTTCATTCAAATACTCCGAAAATCACCTTTAAAAGGTTTATTTGCAAAAGTTTTCAATATAGTTATTTATAGCCTCGCCTATGATCTTTACCGCATCATTGCGGTGACGAACTTCATCAACGGCAGTAGACTTGTTTTCAAGACTCTTGTAAACTGTGAAGAAATGACGCATTTCGTCAAAAATATGAGAGGGAAGCTGATCTATATCGGTATAGTGGTTGTATGTAGGATCGCTGAAGGGTATTGCGATTATCTTTTCGTCGCTTCTGCCGTTGTCCATCATACAGATAACCCCGATAGGATATGCTCTTACAAGAGTAAGAGGCTCAAGCTTTTCCGAGCACAAAAGAAGTACATCAAGAGGGTCATTGTCGTCTCCGTATGTACGGGGAATAAAGCCGTAGTTTGCGGGATAGTGGGTTGATGTATGTAAGATTCTGTCGAGCATTATATATCCCGTTTCCTTGTCAAGCTCGTATTTCTTCTTACTGCCCTTTGAAATTTCAACTACGCAGATAAAATCTTCTGCATTTATTCTCTTGGGCGATATATCGTGCCAGATGTTTGACATTTTTATTCTCCTTTATATATATATCGTATTGTTGTATTTTGTGGGAAGTCCTTCCGAGTAAATATGTGAATCCGAAGAAAGGGTAAGAACTGTAGGATTGCAATATCCGCCCTCGTCAGAAAAATCTATAACAGTTATTCCCGTATGTGTCATATCAAAATGGGTGCTGAACGCAGGATACGGAATGTCGAGAATACACGAAAGAAAGGCTATCCCAAATCCCTGATGGGCGAAAAGTGCAATTCTTTCGTTTGTGGGGGATATGCATTTATATCTTCCCGTATATCTTTCGTGTTCATAACCGAGCGACTTTAAAAACTTGTCGCTTTCTTCATATATACGCTCGATACCCTTTTTGAAGCTTGTGTTTTCAAAGCTTTTATGCTCGTACCAGAAGTCGCCCATTTTTCGTATCTCGGGGGAAAGGAAAAGGCTTTTAAATTTTTTATCATTAAACGCCCATCTTCTTTTCCCGTCGCAGAATTCTACAGAAAGGTCATCCCAGGCATAACTCTCATTGCAGAAATCAAGAAGCTCCGCCTGTTTTTTGAGAATCTCGCAAGTCGGCTCTGAGGTTTCAATCGCTCTTTTTGATGTAGAAGAATATATTTTGTCAAGCCCGTATCTCGTAAGCCGTTTTGCTACAGCTTCAGCCTGTCTTTTTCCCAAAGGGGTGAGAGAATCGGGATCGTATATCGGATCTCCGTGCCGTATGTAAAAGAAAAGCATTTTCTTCCTCCGATTTATGGTTATGTTTCTATTTTAACACCGCCGTGACTTTTTTTCAATAAGTAAAAGATAAAGATTTGCTATATTCTCAATGTTTTATAATATTTCAATATTATTTATTCCCTCCGCCAAACAAAAACAACCGTATTTTGTCGACAGTCCTGTATTCAAACTCGTTTTCTATCGGGTCAGAGAATTTTGCGCTGATTATTTCGATGCCGAGCTGTTCTTTGGCTTCTTGAAGGTTTAACTTATGGTATCCGTCGTGCAGGTATTCTCCCGGAACATACTCGTCATAAGGCTTTTTGCCCATCATATAATATTCTTCGTTTCCCAAGTCAATATATATGCCTTTTCGGTTTTCCGCTTCAAAAAGTTCAAAATCCCTTTCTCCACTACTTCCGATATATGTTTGCCATTCAAGTTCTTTTTCGCCATCAAAAGGGTGCCCTATGCCTTTATATTCACAAACAAAAACATCTTTCACTTCATAAATTTCTCCGTCAACACTGTACACTATTTCAAACGGAAACTTTCCGTATTGTATTTCGGGTATTTGAGGACCGATTTCAAAAACATCGAAAAAAAGATTTTGCAGATATCCCAACCATGAAAAAATAATGAGTAACCCAAAAGGAATAATAAGTATGGCTTTGTCGAGATTCATGGCAATGAGAACATTCATCGACAACCTTATTACAGATATGAGTATAATTACAGCAACTTCATCCTTTTTTACAGTTTTCATTTTATTTCC
>SVSD01000006.1 GCA_015064485.1 Oscillospiraceae bacterium
TCCCTATCTGTCGTGGGCGCAGGATATTTGAGAGGAGCTGTCCTTAGTACGAGAGGACCGGGATGGACATACCACCGGTGCACCGGTTGTTCCGCCAGGAGCACAGCCGGGTAGCCGCGTATGGAAGAGATAAACGCTGAAGGCATCTAAGCGTGAAACTCGCCTCAAGATAAGATATCCCATAGCAAAAGCTAGTAAGGTCACTTGAAGACTACGAGTTTGATAGGTCAGAGGTGGAAGCACAGTAATGTGTGCAGCTGACTGATACTAATAGACCGAGGGCTTGAACAAGAAGAGTAAAAATTATGAGTCTTATTCAGTTTTGAAGGTACACCTGAAAAGGTTCCCGAGGAAATGCACCTTTAGCTCAGTTGGTAGAGCAACTGACTCTTAATCAGTGGGTCCCGGGTTCGAATCCCTGAAGGTGCACCAAATATAGTCAGTGTCTTTAAGGAACTTGACCGAAAATGTTCAAGTTCGGAAGTTTTCAAGAAAACTTCCATATGAGAGAAAGAAATTATCTCATACTCCTTGCCGATATTGACAAAAGTCAGTGTCTTTAACGTTGAGGGTCCACCCGTTCCCATTCCGAACACGGCAGTTAAGCTCAACCGTGCCTACAATACTTGGCTGGCGACGGCCCGGGAAGATTGGTCGATGCTGACATCTAAAGAAGCTCAAATGAGCTTCTTTTTTTATTTAATATAAATTATCAAAAATATACCGGGTGAAATTTCACCCGGCAGTTTTTATATTTAGATCATAAAAATGTTTTGACTATAACTCTATTTGCACATTATAATTTTCATCAATCAATACATATGGCAAACCGTGGGATATGCACATATCTTTATAATTCTTATTGTCAGCAATTATGCTTTCTTTTGTAAGTTCATCGTCAAACAGTCTGTTTTCTATTACATTTGAGTACTTTTTTATATCGTTATAGTGATTTTCGATATACTTTTCGCTCATAACAAGGCAATAGAACTTTATATCCTTTAAATATTCCGCTTCGAAATATTTTTCCCAGTCCCCCGGCACATAGCATCCTTCGACGATCAGATTTTGCTTGTTTTCAATCGCAGTCTTTATCATTTCGCAAACGACAGGCCAAAGGTATTCTGTTAAACTATCGTCGTCTGAGAAGGGAGTAAGAGATGTGTTTTGCGACCGAATAAGCCCCATTTTCAAGTGGTCTATTGAAAGGTAGGGAAATCCATACTTTTCAAGAAACTTCTGCGCAAGGGCGGTTTTTCCTGTATGGGATGCGCCTGTAATTATGATTATCATATTTTCTCCGATAACTTGTTTTTTACATTATATATGAACTTGCCTTGAAAATCAAGGACAATAGAGTATAAAAATAAACGGTATCTGTTATGTTGCAAAACCGTTCGGGAGAATAAAGCAAAAAGGATATAAATAAAGACGGCGGTAAGCCCGAACTGCTGAACATGTCAAAAAAGACCCGCAGCTTACACCCGAGATGCCCAATCGGAGACAATACCACCGCCGAATACAGTATAGTTGAAAACAGCTTTGTTGTCAATATTTTTTGCCAGCAATTGATTTTTTAAAATAAAAAAGTAAGCATACGCTCAGCGGCTAACAAGAACGCTGCGCCACAGATCGAGGGATATGCTCACAACAAAAGTATATCCTAAAACAACTTTGTTGTCAACAGATTTTTTGACATCAATTTGAGGATAAAGAAAAACCATAAAGCTTGAAACCGAGTCGGACACATCGTGGTTCGAGCAGTTTGAAGTTTATGGCTTAATACTATTATATGCGAAATACGATAAAAGTCAATATAAAACTGTTCAGATAAAATAAAAAAGCAAGCATACCATCAGGGACTAACAACAACGATGCGTCCCAGATCGATGGATATGCTCACAGTAGTAGTATATCCGAAAACAATTCTGTTGTCAATACATATAGAATAAAAAACATCGGGAGGGCGACGGTGCCCTGTCTGCATTACAGAACGGCCCGCTCACTATCCCCGATGTTATCACAAAAGAGGATCTTTGTCAACCATAGATTTCTGAAATCATATTTATAGAAGAGGTTTTTTAAAATTACAGACATTTTACTATATATAAACAAGAAAAGAAGTCATAACTATCTGACTCAGCCGAGGTACAATTCCTTGGGAAGTTAAATAGTTATGACTTCAATAGCATTATACACAAAATAATATCAAGTGTCAATGGGGGAACAATTCAATAAAAAAGAAAACACCGAGGCCATTGCCACTGGAGCCAGTGGCTCTAAAATGGCATTAACAAACCTCGATGTTAATGATAGTATAACCGAAAAAGGTTCGAATGTCAATACTTCAAATGATGATGTTGAGGAAAGGACTGCATCAGAAAGTTTGATTTCAATTGGGGAATATAACAAAAACAGCGAATATATACCTTCGAACAAAAAAGCGCAGGATATTTATAACCGAAATTTAAACGCAATGCTCCGCAAAGCGGAAAGTTTATTTTCTGTTCCGCACGGAGAAGCTGTTGCGCACATAAAACCGATTATCGAGGAAATGGCGGCAAAGCTTGTGAATCGAAACGGCAATATCTCAGATGATGAATATTTTAATCTGACTTTGGAGCTTATCGGAAGAGCTCAATATATCGACAGCGAGTTTTACGATATGTATAAGGATCTGAAAAAGACTCTTCGCAATACTCCCATATCGGTAAATAATTCGGTTAAAAATTCTTTTTCTCATTGGAATGATTTCAGAAAATCCACAATGGGCGTTTTGACGATATCAAATGAAGGTATGCCGCTTGATTCTGTTTATAATGAGCTTTCGGATAATTATCCCGAGTTTTTCCCGGAAGATCTTCACGGAGAGGACCAGCTATACAAACTTCTTGAAGTTGCAAAGAATATAAAAGTAGTCAACAGAGGTTATGCTGAATACTTCGGTGATAATGCCGAGGAAATGGCTCACTCTATGATGACAGAGTTTAAACGGTATATTCAAAATGAAATTGCCCCCGAGCTTTCGTCTCTTGAGAGATATGATGCTGAAATAAAAGGCAAAATAGCGACAGCAAACGATTTTGATGTTGAAAATTTCGATATCAAACAAGCTATGAATAACAGCAAACAGGCAAATGCTTTGCGAAAGAAGATTCAAAATGCAATGAATAAAAATGTACTTACGCAAAGAGATAAGCTGATGATCAAACGCATAGTTGACGGCGAAATGGATTATAGCGAACTGCCGGAGGATGTAAACCGAAAGGCAATAGGAGAAATTTCAAAGCTTGAGAATATGTATGAAAAGAGGTCTGTAAAATCGTTTACAGACCTCTTTATTAAAATCAAACCTTTGAAATATCAACAGTAATTACTTTTTTAAAATTTTGCGGACCGTCGTTATAAAAAGCGGCGGTTTTTTCTTTCAGGATTTCGAGAGCGTACTGTGCTGTGATATAATCACATTCGAAAATTACACAAAAAGGCGAAATATCCGAGTTTATGAGTGTTTTTACTACTTCAATTCGGTCATCCATCGTAAGATACCCCATCGAATCTCCGCCAAGCTCAACAGAAAGACCGCAAAGCTTTTCTTTTTTCAAATACGCATAAATATATTCTGCGACTTCGCAGCTTTTTACATCGTTTCTTAAAGCCCCATCAAGATTTATAAAAACACCGTCCGGGACAGTAAAAGCCTTTTCTTTGAGATAAAGCTTTCCGTACGCACCGCAAATATGGTCATCCGATATTGCGGGATGCGGCTCTCTAATATAAACTCTCATTCCGCTTTTTATATCCGCTTTCTTTAAGACGGCTGAGAGGATCTTTTGCGTTTGTGTCATTTAATCACCTGATTCTACGATAAGTGCTGAGCCTTTTTCAAGAGTTATCAAAGCTTTTTCCGAAACTATTTCGTTTGATACCGTCACAAAGCGTTTGCGGAAAAGTTTTTCGGCTTTAAAGGGGTATTTGAAATTTTCATCCATCGAAACCCCGAAAACACAATCGTCAAGAGGAATGAGCGACAGGTATTTTCTGATGGAAGAAAGGACATTTTCACTTTTTGCAAGATACGCTCTGTTTTTGCCGTCGGTTATTATTCCCGATGCTCCGTTTTCCTTTATATACTCAAGTAAGTATATATTTGCAAGAGTATGGTCAAGCCGTCCGCCAAGTCCGCCTGCGATTATTATATTTTTACATCCAAGCTCAAGCGCTGTCGAAACTGCAAGGGCGGTATCTGTATCGTTTTTTTCGGGAGGAAAAGAAACAAAGCGGGCTTTGGGGTAGAGTTTTTCGATGCTTTCCCCTTTATATGAATCCATATCTCCCAAAATTATGTCGGGCGAGATCTCATATTGCTTTTTTGAAAATTCACCGATAAGCAAACAACCTGAGTCTGCGGCAATTATTATATCGTCTTTTTCGGGAAGATCTGTCATCTTTTCCGGCCAGAAACCACTTCCGCCTGTAAATATAAAAGCTCTTTTTGAGGTGTTTTTTTCAAAAGAGTCAAGATTAATCCCATTCATTTTTGTTTTTCAGCTCCTCAAAAAGTGTACGGTAACTGTCGTGTCTTGATTTGGAAATAAGGTTTTCACCTATTGCCTCTATAACCTTACATCCGTCTTCGCAGACATGGGTACAATCGGAATATCTGCACGAAACAGAGTATTTTTCGATATCGGGAAAAGCGGATAAAAGCATATCCTTTGGAATCATATTATATTGTGCGATCTCAAGCATCGAAAAGCCTGGGGTGTCGGCAATATAGCTGTCGTCGGACAGCTTAAAAAGCTCGGTCTTTCTTGTTGTATGCTTTCCTCTTTCGATCTTTTCGCTGAGCATACCTGTTTCAAGGGTTTTGCCAAGTTCGGGGAAAACAGTATTTATTGTGCTTGATTTTCCGACGCCTGATGCTCCCGCAAAAAAGCAGACCTTACCCTTTACAGCTTCCTTTATGTAGTCCTTTTGCTCATCAAACCCGTCTGATACCGCCGAAAAATCGACGGCATCATAGCCTGCGAGTTTATATATGGCGCAAAGCTCGTCTGCACGGCCGCGATCCACATCCGCCTTATTTACTATAATAAGGACATCAATACCGTTGTGTGTTGCGACGGAAAGCATCTTGTCGATAAGAAAAAGGTCGGGATCGGGTTTTGCGGCGGCGATAACAAAAAGTATAAGATCAATATTTGCACTTGCCGGACGGATGAGAGAATTTTTCCGGTCGCAGATCTTTGTGATAAAGCCTGTACCGTCGGTTTGTCTTTCAAATTCAACTATGTCGCCGGGGAGGGGCTTTATGCCGTTGCGTCTGAAACTGCCCTTTGCGCGGCAGTTTATCGTTTCATCAAGACCTTTACCGTCAATATTTATAAGCTCGGCGGTATAAAGACCTCCGACGCCCTTTAAAATTTTTGCTTTATCAGCCATTTTCCACCTGCAAATCTTCTTCGGTTTCGGAAGAAGGAGTGTTTTCGGGTTGTTCTTCGGAAGTTCCGGACTCATCGACTGTTTCTTCTGCCGGATCTTCTGTCTGTTCTTCTTTCTTTTCAGCATTCGGGTTTCCGAGGCTTATAACAAGGTCAACCTTGTCGATCTTTTCAGCCAAGGTTTCGCCTTCCTTTACGCTTGCTTTGATAACAAACCCTTCCGCAAGGTCGGATTGCTCATAAGTTATCTTTCCAATGCTGATATTTTTTTCCTGCAAAGCCTTCATAGCGTCATCTTTGAAGATGCCGACAACCTGCGGCATTGAGGTTGTGGGGATCTTGGCGCCTGTACTTACACGAAGCGTTACAACGGTTTTGTTTTTGTCTGTTATTTCAACGCCCTTTTCGGGTTTTGTGCCGATAACATAGCCTTCGACTATAGTATCGTGGCTTTCGTATTTATATTCGCATTTAAGCCCCATATTCTGGAGATTGTTTTTCACCTTCTGAGCCAAAAGATTTGTGTAATCTCCCATAATAACTGTTGCGGGAGGGGGATTTACTGTGACTGTTATCGGACAGAAGCTGGTAGCACTGCTTAATTTTTTGGTAGTGCCGGGGTATTCGTTTTGCGAAATAATTTCTCCTGTTTTCTTTTCGGGATCGTGCTGTTTTGCATCTTTTTTGGTTATTTCAAACTGATCTTCCTGAAGCTGCTGCAAAAGCTCGTCTGTGAGCTGTTTTCCGACGAGGTCGGGAATTCTTATTTCTGTACTTACATCGGTGTTGTTTGACATAAATTTCATACCGAGATAAATTCCCGATGCCGCAAGAACAAGGAAAAATGCAAGGGTGACCCCCGAAATTATCGGGATAAGAGAGGAGCGCTTCTGATCTTTGTTGCCGCTTCTTGTAACTCTTTTGCCGCCCACAGGAATGCTTCGGTCTGCAAAAATAACGGCCGGATCATTTCTCAAAAGCTCAAGAGCCTTGTCCATAGCACCGCAGGAAGAAAATCTGCAGTCGGGCTCTTTGTTCATTGCCTTTATGATTATCTGTTCAAGCCCTTTCGGAAGCGAGGGATCTATTTCTCTCGGAGGGGTAGGATCATTCTGGAGCTGCATCATAGCGACGGCCATAGGACTATCCGCTATAAACGGAAGAGTTCCCGTTGTCATTTCATAAAGCATAACGCCGACAGAATAGATATCGGAATAAAAGCCTACTTCTTTTCCGCTTGCCTGTTCGGGAGAAATATAATCTACAGTTCCAAGGGCGGTATCTGTCATTGTGATAGATTCGGATTTCAAAAGCTTTGCGATACCGAAATCCATTACTTTTACGGTTCCGTCACGGGTTATCATAATGTTCTGCGGTTTTACATCGCGGTGTATTATTTCCTTTGAATGGGCATGCCCGAGGGCCTTAAGTATCTGCGATACATAAAAAACAGCTTCTCCCCATTCAAGAGTTTTCTTGAAATTTATATATTCTTTTAATGTTATGCCGTCGACATATTCCATTACAAGATATTTTATATCGCTTTCAAAGGCAACATCATAAATCTTTACAATATTCTTGTGTGAAAGCATAGCAACCGCCTTTGATTCGTTTACAAAGCGCTTAACGGCCTTTTCATCTCTTGCAGATTCTTCGTTGAGGATCTTGACAGAAACAATGCTGTCTGTTCCTACAACTCTTGCCTTGAAAACATAGCTCATACCGCCGCTTCCCAGTAGCTCTTCGATCTGATATTTTCCGTTTAAGGTCATTCCGATATACTGTTTGTAATTATCCATAATAAACCCTCCCGTCAAGCTTTTACAAGAACAGCGGTAATATTGTCTCCGCCGCCTGCGGCGTTTGCCTTTTCAATAAGGCTGTCTACTGCGTCTGAAAGTGTTTCGGATTCTCTTACCGTCTTTTCTATTTCTTCGTCGCTTACGAAGTTTGAAAGCCCGTCGGAACAGAGAAGAAAAGTTTTTCTGTCGGGAAGAACCTTAAAAAAGTCGGGTTTTACTTCAGATTCCGTACCGACAGCACGCATTATGACATTTTTATTGGGATGAACCTTTGCTTCTTCTTCTGATATTTTTCCCTGATCGACAAGAGTCTGTACATACGAATGATCGCGGCTTATTTTGCAAATACCGTCCTCACCGATACAATAAAATCTGCTGTCGCCGATATTTACCGCATAGACATTATGGCGGAAAACAAGCATTGCAACAAGGGTCGTTCCCATTCCTCTTAACGAGGGATCGTTTAAAGAAGCTTCGTAAACTGCGCTGTTTGCACATCTTGCCGCATACGAGAGCAAAACCTCACACGAATCTATGGAAAGGTTTTCTTCTATTATGTTTTTCATTCCCGAGGTCAGTTCTTTTGTGAATGTATCTGCGGCAAGTTTTGATGCAAAGCTTCCGCCGACAGCGCCTCCCATACCGTCGCATACGACGGCAAGGAATACATCTTCTTCGGTATTGCAATCAATTTTGCCGGCAAAAAAGCTGTCCTGATTATTGTCTCTGACACTGCCAGTGTCGGTTTTGCCGTAATAAAGTATTGGCATAAAAATTAACCCGTGTGCCAATAATAGCACCCTTTCGATGGTATGAAAAATGGTTTATTTTGCGGGGCTTTCAATTTTCGAAGCTCTTAACTGTCCGCAGGAGGCATCAATATCCGAACCGAGCCTTCGGCGGACGGTTGCGGTAATTCCCCGTTTTTCGAGAACCGATATGAATTTCTGAATGGAGGTTTTTGCACTTTTTCTGTAATCTCTGCCTTTGACTGTATTTAAAGGGATGAGATTTACATGGCAAAGCATTCCCGAAAGAAGCTTTGCAAGGCGGAGCGCATCTTCCTCAGAATCGTTTTCGCCCTCTATCATAGTATATTCAAAAGATATTCGTCTTCCGCCGTTTTCGATATATTTTCTGCAGGCGGAAAGAAGTTCATCGATACCGAATTTTTTTGCAATCGGCATAAGCCTTTCTCTTTCTTCCTGAGTTGTGCTGTGAAGAGAGATGGAAAGCGTTATGGGAAGATTTTTTTCGGAAAGTTTAAGTATTTTATCAACAATACCGCAAGTCGAAAGCGATATATGCCGATAGCCGATATTAAGGCCGTCGGGGGAATTTACAAGCTCTAAAAACTTAATAACATTATCGAAATTGTCAAGAGGCTCGCCGATTCCCATCATAACGATATTTGAAACCCTCTCTCCCGTATCCTTGGAGGCGGCAATTACCTGGCCGAGGATTTCGGAAGGAGTAAGATTTCGGGAAAAACCGGCAATGGTGGATGCACAAAAACGGCATCCCATACGGCAGCCCGCCTGTGACGAGATACATACCGTATTTCCGTGTTCATAGCGCATAAAAACGCTTTCGACACATTCGCCGTCATAAAGACGGAAAAGGTATTTTACTGTGCCGTCGATCTTTGAAACAAGCTTGTTTTCCACTTGCGGCAAAGCTATGTAACAGTTTTTGTCGAGAAGCTCACGGATAGGTTTAGAAATGTTTGTCATTTCGTCAAAAGCGGAAACTCCCGAATTTAACCATCCGTATATCTGTTTTGCTCTGAACTTTTCGATTTTTATGCCATTTTCTTCCGAAAGCTTTAAAAGGTATTCCGAAAGCTCGGCAAGGTTAAAACTTGATATATCTGTTTTATTAAACATATAGCACCGTTTATTTTTTAATTATTTTGGCTACAAAAAAACCGTCGGTTAAATGTTCGTCGGGGAATATAGTAGCCATTCCGTGTTTGCCGTCAATAATAATGTCATCAGAAAGGCAAAAGTCCTTGTTGTTTTCAAGAAAGCCTTTAACCACATCCTCATTTTCGCTTTTTGAAAGGGTACAGGTGGAATAAATGAGAAAACCGCCCGGTTTGAGATATTTTGATGCAGTTTCAAGAATCGCCTTTTGTATTTCGGGAAGTCTTTTTGTTTCGGATAGGGGTTTATATCTTATATCCGCTTTTTTTGCAATAACTCCAAGTCCCGAACAGGGCACATCGCATATAACGGCATCAGCTTTTCCTATAAGAGCCTCATCCGGAATTCTTGCATCCCGCGCCGATATTTCTATACAGGTGATTCCAAGGCGTTTTGCTCCGCTTTCAATAAGGGACAGTTTGTTTTCGTGCAGATCTCTTGAATAGATTTTCGCCTTGTCTTCAAGATTTATTGCGGCAGAAAAGCTCTTTCCGCCGGGGCAGGCGCAAACATCAATAACAATCCCGCCTTCGGGGACAGAATCCTTGTTTATAAAGGAGGAGGCAAGCTGCGAAGCCTCGTCCTGAACGAAGAAAAGACCTTCGTTAAAGCCATATAAATCTTCAATAGGGAAGGAACCTGAAAGGCGTATTGCCGATGGAACAAGAAAAGACGCCTTTGCGATATTTCCGAGCGAGTCAAGAAGTCTTTCTCTTGTTATCTTGCAAGTGTTTGTCCGCAAAGTAAGATAGGGTGTGCAGTTTGCAAAGTATGATGCAATTTTTGCCGCCTTTTCTTCACCGTAGGAATCCTGCCAGCATTTTATGATATCCTCGGGGATTGAGGACATAACAGAAATCTTCCGCAAACCTTTTTCGGACATCATAAGCTTAAAAAGCTTTTCCTTGTTTCTTGATGCAGTACGCAAAACTGCGTTTACATATCCGACAGAGCTTTTGGGGCAATAGCGTTTTGCAAGTTCGACCGATTCGTTGACCGCCGCAGAATCGGGGACTTTATCCATAAAAAGGATCTGATAAAGTCCGATTCGCAAAAGGCACATCACCATATTGTCTATCTTTTCGGGTTTTACAGACGAAAGCTTTTCGATGCAGTAATCAAGTGTGAGCATCTTTTCGACGGTACCGTAGAAAAGAGCGGTAAAAAAGCTTTTGTCAAGCCCCTGGAATTTGTATTTTTTTATAACCGATGAAAGCTCGATATTTGTATATTTGCCGTTGCCGATAGATGAGTTTACCGACAACAGGGCCGCTTGTCTTGGAGTCAATTTTTTCCTTACCTTTCGATGTCAGTCGTTTCTTCTTACCATTGAAACTACACGCAAGAGCTGTAAAAGAGATACTGCAAGCGCCGCAACATATGTTAAAGCGGCGGCTTTAAGAGTTTTTCTTGCGGCGTCTATATCATCCTCGCGGAGCATTCCCGATGCGGAAAGTGCCTTTATCGCACGGGAGCTTGCATCAAATTCGCAGGGGAGAGTTATTGCGGAAAATATTGTTGTAAGAGAAAAAAGTATTACGCCCGCATATGCAAGCTGAGGAATTGTAAAGATTATTCCCAAAAGGATCAAAGGCCAGGAGAGGTACGAACCTACCTGACAGGCGGGAACGATCGCCGAGCGGAATTTTGTGGGAGCGTAATTTCTCGCATACTGTACCGCATGGCCTGCTTCATGAGCGGCAACGCCGATGGCAGAAGCCGTATTTGCCGAAAAAACGGCGTCGGAAAGACGGATAACATTAGTTCTCGGGTCGTAATGGTCGGTCAAGTTTCCGGAAACTCTTTCGACTTTTACATTGTAAAGACCGTTTGCATCAAGAATCATTCTTGCGGCATCAAAGCCTGTGATTCCTGCGGAATTTTTAACTTTTGAATATTTTGTAAATGTGGACTGGACATTTACCTGTGCCCACATAGCAAACATCATTGCAACAATTAAAAGAAGATAGATCGTCATCTTTTTTCCTTTCTTGTCAAAATTATTCGAAAATACTTTCTTTTGATATTTTTCTTCCGTTTATCATATCGGAAACCTTTAAAGCCTTAGAGCCGTCGGGCTTTAAGGTCTTTACCTTTACGGCACCTTTCCCGCAGGCAATAACAACGCCGTCGTTTGAAAGTGTAATTATACTTCCGTAAGGCTTTTCGTGGGAAATGTTTATATATTCGCTGTCATAAAGCTTTGTCGGAGTACCGTCGAGGATGCCGTGAGCGGCGGGAAACGGCGACATTCCGCGAATTTTGTTATGAACAGTTTCCCCGTCTTTTGAAAAATCTATTTTTCTTTCCTCGCGGTCTATTTTTGCCGCATAAGTGGAAAGGGAATCATTCTGCTTGATTCTCGGAGCCGTACCCTTTTCTATATCGCAAAGAGTCTTTACAAGAAGCTTGCCGCCGAGAGTTGAGAGTCTGTCCCAGACCTCGCCTACAGTTTCGTTTTCGCCGATGGAAATCTTTTCGGAATATATCATATCTCCCGTATCAAGTCCCACATCCATATACATTGTGGTAACGCCGGTTTCCTTTTTACCGTCAAGGACAGCTCTTTGAATAGGAGCGGCGCCTCTGTATTCGGGAAGAAGAGAGCCGTGAACATTTATACAGCCGTATTTCGGAAAATCAAGGACATATTTCGGAAGTATCTTTCCGTATGCAACAACAACGATAATATCGGGATCGAGTTCTTCAAGAAGATCCTTTATCGCTCCATCCTTTAAAGTTGCAGGCTGATATACGGGGAGATTTTGTGAAAGGGCATATTCTTTTACTTCGGAGAACGAAAGCTTCATTCCGCGTCCCTTCATTTTGTCCTCGCCTGTGATAACGCCGATAACATTTTCTCGGTTTTCGCAAAGCGCCTTCAAAGATGCCTGCGCATAGTCGGGAGTGCCCATAAAAAGAATTTTGAGTTTGCTCATTTTTATTCACCTATAAAAGTTATGCTTCTTCGATGTCGTCGGGGTCAAGCATCTCAAGGGCATTGTCGATATAAAGAATACCGTCAAGATGGTCGTTTTCGTGGCAAAGGCATCTGCCGTAAAGCTCGGTGCCTGTATAGGTAAAGGTCTTGCCGTCGCGGTCAGTAGCTTCAACCGTAACAGTCATAGGGCGGGAAGTTATACCGTATTTTCCGGGAACGGAAAGACAGCCTTCTACTTCTTCCTGATGACCTTTTGTTGCGACGATTTTGGGGTTTATAAATTCGATTATCTTGTGTTGACCCTCTCCTGCACCTTCGTCGATGATAAAGATACGGCGCAAGATGCCGACCTGAGGTGCGGCAAGACCCACACCGTTTGCCTTTATAAGGGTATCTCGCATATCGTCGAGTAATGTAATTATTTTAGGTGTGATCTCGGTTACTTCCTTACACTTTTTTCTGAGTATTTCGTCACCGTTCTCAACTATTTTAAGTATTGCCATTTTTCTTTTTCTCCTTTCATCAAAGTGACGACGGGTTGACATCCGCCGAAACCGAAAGACTCTCATCGCCGTTTGAAAATTCTGAAAACAGCTTTTTGAAAAGCGGTCTTGAATTTTTATCGTATCGGCATTTGATTATGTATCTTAGTCTGTATTTTCCGTTGAGTTTATATACCGTAGCCTCAAACGGCCCGAAAACTATAAGCCGCAATCCCGAAAACTCGCTTTTTGCGTAAAGGTCAAGCCGTCTTCCGAATTCCTGAGCCGCATT
Organism: Oscillospiraceae bacterium; assembly: GCA_015064485.1. Taxonomy (GTDB): domain Bacteria; phylum Bacillota; class Clostridia; order Oscillospirales; family CAG-382; genus UMGS1052. The sequence goes on from SVSD01000006.1 coordinate 12,887, forward strand.
TTTTACCGCCTGTTCATTCTGTCCTGAGAAAAGGAAGGTTACGATATCGCAAAAAGGCGGAAAGACAGATGCGCGGCGAAGCTTTATTTCATCCTCGTAGAAGGCGTCGTAATCCTGCCTTGCCGAAAGGGAAAGGGTAAGATTGTCCGGGCAGTAGGTCTGAATGACAGCCCTGCCTTTCTTTTCACTTCTGCCTGCTCGTCCGAGAACCTGTGTAAGCAGCGAAAAAGTTTTTTCGTTTGCACGGTAGTCGTTAAGATAAAGGGATGTATCCGCAAGGATAACTCCCGAAAGGGTAACATTCGGGAAATCGTGACCTTTTGTTACCATCTGTGTTCCGATGAGGATATCTGCCTCTCCGTTTCTGAAAGAGGAAAGTATTTCCTCGTGGGAATTTTTGTGAGTTGTCGTATCTGCATCCATACGCAGAATTTTAGCACCCGGATAGTCTTTTTCAAGGTTTTCCTCAAGGGTTTGAGTACCGCTTCCGAGAAATGCAAGATGTTCTGACGAACATTCCGGGCAGATCTTCGGGACATTCCGGGTAAATCCGCAGTAATGGCAAACAAGCTTGCCACCGTCTTTTATACGGTATCCGCCCTTTTTGAATTTATGATATGTCATCGCAACCGAACAGTTCGGGCAGGAGACAGCATTTCCGCACGAACGGCAGGTTAAAAACGAATGATAACCCCGTCGGTTTATAAAAAGGATACTCTGAGTACCGTCTTCAAGATTTTTTTCAAGCTCTTTTTTGAGAGTTTCACCTATCATACAGGGGGAAATTCCCTCGCCGGCATCGCCCATATAGGCGGGTTCTTTTTTCATATCATGGATGAAAACATCGGGAAGGCGGGCGTTACCAAACCGGTTTTTCATTGTAACAAGAGTATATTTGCCCTCTTTTGCCTTATAAAAGCTTTCGATACTGGGCGTTGCTGAAGCAAGAAGCATCAAGGAATTTGTTTTTGCACATCTGAATCTTGCAATATCGCGTGCGTGGTACTTCGGGGACATATCCGATTTAAAGGAGCTTTCCTGCTCTTCGTCGATAACGATAAGTCCGAGGTTTTCAACAGGGGCAAAAATTGCCGAGCGTGTTCCGATGACAATAGATGCTTTTCCGTCGTTTATTCTGCACCATGCATCCTGCTTTTCACCTACAGAAAGAGCCGAATGTAAAACTGCGATCCTGTCGCCGTAGCGCCCCGCAAAGATTGAGATGTTTTGGGAAGTCAGGGCGATTTCGGGTACAAGGTAGATGACCTGCTTTCCGTCGGATACGACCTTGTCAATAAGCTTCAGTATAACATTTGTCTTTCCGCTTCCGGTAATTCCGTATAACAATGCTGCCTTCGGGGAGTCCTCATTGTAAAGAGACAAGAGGGTGTCAAAAGCTTCTTTCTGTTCTTCCGAAAGCTTGAAGTCTTCTGATTTTACTACATTTTCATAATTTATCGGCGAACGCCAGTCTTTTATTGCCACATATTCGGCAGCTTTTTTCTTTACAAGCTCGTTTAAAACCGAATTTGTGCAAGAGGCAACCTCGCAAAGGTCATCAGCCGAGCACATTCCGCCGTATTCATAAAGAAGCCGAAGAGCTTCTTTTTGTTTTTTCGAGAAAGAAATACTGCCGGAATCAACAATATCTCCGATATTTTCATCATCAAGCAAAAGGCGGATATATTTAGATGTCTTTTTGTTCTCGTGAAATGAAGAGTCGACAAGTTTTTCGAGATATCCTTGTTTTACAAGTGCAGAAACACAGGTTTTTGCACCGTCGCCGAATTTTTCGGCAATAGTATTTGCCGAAACCTTGCCGTTACACGCAATAAAGCTTACAATATCGCAGGCAGTATCATTCAATTTGCCGTAAAGATTATCCCCGGCGTAAACACCGTCGCAAAGAGAGAAGTATTCCTTTACTCTGACGGAAATTCCCGAAGGACATACGGTACGCACAGCCTCGCCGAAGGTACAAAAGCACATCTCACAAAGAAAGGAGCATATTTCAAGAAGGTCGGGCTTTACAAAGAAATCCGTATCGGGAATATCGTGTACAGGTTTTACCTTTTCGTATTCGCAGCTGTCGGAAACCGATATAATAACTGCGGTTTTTGATATATTTCCTCCTCCGAAGGGAACGACTGCAAGTTTGCCGGGAAAAGCTTTTTCCGAAAGATTTTCCGGAAGGGAATATTCGTAAATATTATCGAGTTTATATATGATGTCGGTAAGGCGGACACGCACATATTTTTTCACAAATATCCCTCCTTTAAAAGTTTAAAATCTGCCTGAACGGGTAAATTTTTCTAAAATACGGCATTTTGCAAAACATCTTAAAAAACACATATAAGGCTGCAAGGAGAGTTTTTAAAAACAAAAATTTCTCCCGCAACCTTCATATCAAGCGTTATTTGAACAAAAGATATCAGTTGATTCCCTCAATACCGTTGAGGCCTGCATTCAAGGCTCTGTCAAGAGTCTCTTCCTGAAGAAGAATATCGCCCGAATAAAGCTTGTTTATTGCTATTTTAACAGATTTGTCCTCAAGGGATTCTTTCTTTGAAACGATACCGTTTTCGCTTACTGCGTCGATGTTGTCAGAATCCATAGCACCTGTTACATTTGTGATATAGCGAGCGCTTTTTGCTGCTGCGATTACAAGAATATAGCGGTTGAATTTTCCGTTTGTGAGTTCGTCGATAGACGGCTTTACCATAATAAATATCTCCTTAATAATTTAACTTTTTATGTTATGAAAAATACTTTTTGAGTATGTCGTACTGATGGAAGGATGTAAGGTTATTGGCGCGGATCGCGGCTTTAAAATCCTTTACAGCCTTTTCCTGCTTTCCGTTTTCGTTTATGATTATATAGTCATAAAGGAATGCGGAGTGAATTTCTCTGTCTGCGATGGCAAGACGGCGGCATATAACATCTTCGTCCTCCGTACCCCTTGAGCGCAGACGCTCTTCAAGTTCAAATCTTGATTCGGGAGTCATAAAGATAAATAAAGCGTCGGGGACTGTCTTTTTTATCTGCATTGCACCCTGAACTTCGATCTCAAGAATAACATTTCTGCCGCTTGCAAGATTCATTTCCACAAAATCCTTGGGAGTTCCGTAGTAATTGTGGTTGTATTCGGCATATTCTATAAATCTGTTCTTTTTGATATCTTCTTCGAAGGATGCTTTATCTACAAAGAAATAATGCTTTCCGTCTATCTCTCCTTCGCGGGGAGCACGGGTTGTCATAGAAATGGAATAAACGAAATCGGGCGATTTTAATACTTCACCGAGAATCGTTCCTTTACCGGAGCCCGACGGGCCGGAAACTACAATAAGCTTTCCTCTTTTACTCATCGTCATCCTCCTCGTTTTCATCCGCATCCATACCGGCGATACGGTTTGAAACCGTTTCGGGCTGAATTGCGGAAAGAATGATATGTTCGCTGTCGGTGATGATAACCGAGCGGGTTCTTCTTCCGCAGGTTACATCGATCAGCATACCGGTATCTCTTGTATCCTGTATAAGTCTTTTTACGGGAGCGGAATCGGGGCTTACAAGCGCCACAACTCTGTCGGCGGAAACCATATTTCCAAATCCGATATTTATAAGTTTCATTTTATTTTCTCCGTTTTATTTTATTCTATGTTCTGAATCTGTTCTCTTATCTTTTCAGCTTCGCTCTTTGCGTCTACAACAAGAGAAGCAACGGCGGCGTCTGTAACCTTTGAGCCTGTAGTGTTTATTTCTCGGTTTATTTCCTGTAAAAGAAAATCAAGCTTTCTTCCGACTTGATTTTTGTCCTGAGCACCTTCGTTATTCAAAATGCTGCGGAACTGTTCAAAATGGCTGGAAAGACGGACAGTTTCTTCGTCTACAGCAACCTTGTCGGAAAAAATTGCAACTTCTGTAAGTATTCTCGACTGGGCGATTTCAAAATCCTCTCCGAGAAGGTTTGCGATATTTTCCTTTATCTTTGAAGTGAGGCGTTCTTTGTAAGCTTCTGTAACTGCGGGAAGGCGTACCTTTATCTTTTCGATGATGCCTTCAAGGTTTCCGAGCTTCTCAAGAATATCCGCCTTCATTTTTGCACCTTCCGTCTTTTTCATTTCATAAAAAGCATCAAGGGCTTTGCGGATAACGGGTTCAAGTCTTGACCAGATTATTTCGTCCTCTTCTTCATCCGCCTTTGTGATAACAAATATATCGCGGTTTGCGGCAACTGTCGATACTGTTATATCGTCTCGAAGTCCGAATTCGTCACGCATAGTATAAAGGCTTTCGAGATAGCTTTCAAGATAGCTCTTATTGAGAGATATTTTCTGATCGTCATCGTCTGTGAAATTATCAAAGCTTATGAAAAGCTCGATCTTTCCACGAAGGGCATATTCTCTTATAACCTGCTTTATGCGTTCTTCAAAGCGGATATATATTTTGGGCATTTTGCAGTTTATGTCAAGATAACGGGAATTAACCGATTTAAGCTCAACGGTTACAGTCTTTCCGGGAATCTGTTCGGAGGCTCTGCCGTGGCCTGTCATACTTAATATCATTTGAAATTGCGCGGTTTTCCCCGCATCCTCCGTGTAAAAATTTTATACCAAAGGGTATTATTTCAACATATATTATATCCTAATAAAAAGCCTTTGTCAAGAAATATGATGTCGGATTTTTTGTATTTTTCCATATATTATATATTTATTTTCGGGGAAATAGGTTTTTTATCCATATTTTTGCTTGAATATATTTATTGACAAAACAGTACAAGGTATATATAATTGGAGTGTAAGTGGAAATTTTTGCACTTTTTAACATTTTCCAAGGTCCTTTTTGAAGGATCGGAAGGAGGAACAATGAGTATTTATTATGTATCCGCAAACGGTTGCGATAAGAACGACGGTCTTACGCCCGAAACAGCTTGGAAAAGCATATCAAAGGTAAATGAAACAATTGCAGGCGGCGATGAGGTTCGTTTCCGCTGCGGCGATACTTTCTACGGAAAAATATGGGCAAAAGACGGTATATCCGCAGATAAGCCTACAACATATACATCCTACGGAGAAGGTAAAAAGCCTGTTGTCTGCGAATATAAGATTGCAAGAAGCGGTGCGTGGGAAAAGGTTTCCGAAAATGTATATAAGCTTGATATGGCTGATACTTCAAAGTTTGACGGAAACACAACCGATATCGATTCAAACGCAGGCTTTATAAAGGTTGACGGCAAAATCTTCTATGTAAAGAGAGTCCGCCTTGAAGACCTTTCTCAGCAGTGGGATTTCTTCTGTGATGATGACAATTTAACACTTTATGTATATTCAGAAAAATGCCCCTGTGAAATGGCAAAGGAAATAAAGATCGCTTGCAATGTCGGATGCCTTTGCTTTGCGACAAATATCAAGGTTACAAATATTGTGTTCAACGGTACGGGTGCTCACGGTATCAACGGTACTACCGGCGGAGCATATATCGAAAATTGTGAATTCCATGAAATCGGCGGTTCCCGTCTTCCTTTCTATCCTCATCCCGATACCCGTTACGGTAACGGTGTGGAATGTTGGTCAAATTCCCATGATGTAACAATCAAGGGCTGTAAATTCTCTGATGTTTACGATGTTGCCTTCACAATGCAGGGAACAGAAGTAAAGACAAGCTGGAAGAATATTCATTTTGTTGATAATATCATCTGGAACTGTACTCAGGCTTTCGAAATATGGTCAAGCGGCGATGTTCCGAATACAGGCTTTGAAGAGTGCTATTTTCAGCGCAATACCTGCATAAATTCCGGCAATTGCTGGGGCGGTGTTGCCCGTCCCAACAAGGATGTTTCGGCACATCTTCTTGTTTATCATCTTGATTGCCCGCTTTGCGATGTAACGGTATCCGACAACTACTTCTATATTGCAAATGTTTCCTCGATCTATAAGAGAGGCGGCCCCCGCGAGCTTCCCGAAACATATAAAATCTACGGAAACACCTTCGTTTGCCCCAAGGGTCAGGATATCATAAGCCGCGAAGGCAATACAGATGAAGAATTCGAAGCTTTCAGAAAGAAGATTTACGAAAACAACACAGTAATTGATTTTATCGATTACGAAAAATAATACATCAGAAACCGAATGAAATTATCCATCCTCCGAATCGAACTTTGGAGGATGGATAAATTTTCTGTCGAAAAAGGTCATAAAATGTATTTTTTGTAAATAAACTGTGGCGAAAGTGAAAAAACGCGGAACATCCGTTTACAAACATATGTTTTTGTGATATAATGTAACCGTAAGTTAAAGGGATATCCCGACACATAGAAAGAGGTATATTATGAAAGACCTTAAACCAAAAGAACAAAGAGTTCTTAATTTTATCCGCGAATCTATTATGTTAAACGGCTATGCGCCGTCTGTGCGTGATATTTGCGCCGCACTTGATATTAAATCAACATCAACAGTTCATCTTTATCTCCGCAAACTCGAAGAAAAGGGATATATCGACCGCTGCGACGGCAAGAGCCGTGCTATCCGTGTAGATGAAAGCACAACAGGCGGCAGAGCGGAGAATACTTATAAAGTGCCCATCCTCGGTCAGGTTGCTGCAGGAACACCCATCCTTACAATCGAAAATTTCGACGGCTATCTTGATTATACAACCTTGAAGAAGTACGAAAAAGATTCCCTTTTTGCACTTAAGATCGCAGGCACAAGTATGATAGACGCAGGTATTCTTGACGGTGACTATGTTGTTGTTGAATACCGCCCGTATGCAGACAACGGTGATATTGTTGTTGCTATGGTAGACGATTCGGCGACAGTAAAGCGCTTTTTCAAGGAAAAGGGCAGATACCGTCTGCAACCTGAAAATTCCGAAATGGAGCCGATCATCGTTGACGAGGTAAGCATACTCGGAAAAGTCGTTGCAAGTCTTCGCTATTATTAAACAAATCGCCTCGGCGTTTAAAAGCACCGAGGCAAATTTTTTTCAGCTTAAAGGATTAAAAAAAGAATGTACATTTTGAGAAAACTCGAAACAAAAGACCTTGAAAAGGTCGATATTATGATCGAAAAAGCAAAAAAGAATATGCGGGATGTTTTGAAAATCGACCAATGGCAATCGGGTTATCCCAACAAAGAAACATACGAAAAAGACATTTCTGACGGAATAGGATATGCTTTTTGCAACGAAGCGGATGAGATTGTTGCGGTGGCGGCGGTAATTCTCGGAAATGAGCCCTGGTACGACAAGATAGAAAAAGGGGAATTTGACGGTGTATGGAAGGGCGACGAAGAAAGCTATGCGGCGATACACAGAGTTTGTGTTGACCTTGATTCGACTTGCCGGGGAATCGGTTCTTCGTTTATCGGGGCAATTTCGAAATACTGCAAAAAAAGAGGAAAAACCTCTTTGCGTATAGATACCCACAGACTCAATAAACCGATGCGTTCAATGCTTAAAAAATGCGGTTTTTATGAAACGGGGATAATTCATATTCCCGAAGTAAATACGACCGAGCGCATTACATACGAAATGATCATATAAAAATCACCTTGCGACATTAATATCGCAAGGTGATTTTTTATTTAAGGTTTTGCCACAACACGGTTTATTGTAAAACCTTTTGCCGAGAAATTTGCTTCATATTCGGTAACGACATTGTCTTTGGCGTATTCAGAATTGTGAAGATCGTATGTTATATCAGACATCCTGTATCCGCAAAATTCGAGTTCTTCAAGCGAAAAATCGAAAAGAGGGCGGTTGTCGGTTTTGAAAAATACCGTTCCGTCGGGTGAGAGAATTTTTCTGTAGAGCTCTAAAAAGTTGCGGTATGTAAGTCTTCTTTTTGCGTGTTTCTTTTTCGGCCAGGGATCCGAAAAATTGAGATATATCTCCGAAAGTTCGTTTTCTTCGAAAACTTCTCCCAGCTTTTCCGCATCAATATCGGCAAAAACAACATTTGTAAGCTCGGCATTTTTTGCTTTTTCCATCGCCATAACCATTACATCACGCACTTTTTCAACGGCGATGAAAAATTTATCGGGATTTCTTTTTGCGGTTTCGCAGACAAAAGTTCCCTTTCCGCAGCCGATCTCAAGGCAAAGAGTTTTTCCGTTTGCTTTCTCAGCCCATTTTCCTTTCATATCATAAGGATTTTTTATCAACAGCTCACCGCAGGCAATAATTCTGTCGTCGGTGTGCTTTTTCTTTCTCATTCTCATAAAAAGATCTCCTTGGAGGTTTATTTTTTAAATGTATAATTGTTCTTTGTCGGGGCAAAATACTTTCGGAAACGGTAAATACTGTTTCGCTAACGAAATATATAAAGAGGTATTCTTATGCTTGACAGAATAGCACTCATCCTTTCGATCATCGGAGCCTTAAACTGGGGCGGCATCGGAATTTTCGGTTTCGATACCGTTGCATGGATCTTCGGTGGACAGGATGCACTTTTGAGCCGTCTTATTTATACTGTCGTTGCCCTTTCGGGTATTTGGTGCATTTCGCTCCTTTTCAGAGACAGAGAAGATGTGCTCGATGAACACATCGACTGATTACGGTTCTGTCCGTAAAAGTCCTCCGCACGGAGAAAGAAGCTTCGTGCGGCATTACATATTTCAGTTTACAAATTCGCTTCTCACAAAAGAGGAAAAAGGCTTTTCGTTTTGTGCGTAAAGCTGATCAAAGCTTATGTTATTTTCAAGACAAGAGCGTAAAAGGCCGTAGGATGCGAGTGAAAAATCGGGCATCCCCTCACCAAAAGCAAATGCGGCGTCATAAACCTTTCCTTCTTTTATCAGGGAAATTGCATTTGAAGAACTGCTGTCCCTCAGATAATAATAGGTAAAGGCGGTTTTTACCGTATTTTCCTCTTTTCCGAAGGAGTAATCGTACAAATAAACAGCATCAAGTACCTTTCCCGCAAGATTTGAATCCGAAACCTTTTGCGGAACGGCAAAACCATGAGTTGAGCCGTCAAGAAGGGTATAATATTTATCCTGCCAGTCCGACATTTTAGGCATAGGAAGTATGCCCCAGTTTGCAGGGATGTATGCAAGGGAAGCGGCGATTGACAGTTTTTCGCATAAAAAGGCAAGTCTGCCTTGTGAAAATGCGTCAAACGCTTCGGTTCCGGGATCGTTTCCGGGGAATTTTGACGAATCTGTCAAACATATGCGCTTTAAAAGATCAAAATATTTATTTTCCTTGCTTTGCGCAAAATCCATCCTGAAAAACCCCTCGTCATCACGGGAAAAATATGTTTTGCCGAAGGATGCAAAAACCGCACTTGCAAAGGAAGAGGTGTTCATAAGAGAAGAATAACCGTATCTGTCCTTTGATTTTGACATTCTTTTGTTTCCGTCAAGGTCGCTTAACGCCTTATTTGATATTTCAAGGAATTTTTCCCAAGTCCAGGAGCCGTCGTCAACCAAAGAATAAATATCGGAATAGCCCAGCTCGCACAGAATATCCTTGTTGTAATAAACACACCACATATTTCTGTCGTCATATGCGGCGTTTCCGTATACTCCGAAGGCCGTATCGTTTTGGGAAAGCGACTTTGTGATATTTCCTTGCGCATACTCTTTTTCAACCCCGAAAAGGGGAACAGAGTATATATTCATCAAAAGTCCGTTTGCACCGCAAACAGAAATTGTATCCATCGGTGCATATATAAGGTCAAACTGCCCGGAATTTTGAGCAGACTGAAGCTGTGTTTGCAAAAGAGTATCTTTTACCGGTACAGCCTTTATTTTTATATTGAATTTTTCCTCGATGGCACGGTTGCGTTTAAAAAGAGCTTTGCCGATAATACCGCTGTCTTCCTGAGAATCCGTAAAGGCTTCGTCAGTTGTCGCAATTACAAATTCCCGTCCGCCGAAATCCTCATTTGGTATAAGGTCAAACGGCGTTTTTCCCTTTTCCTGTTCCAAATCCGGTTTTTGAAGATCTTCATCAGACCGAGTATCTTCTAAGGGAATATATATCTCATCATCGGATTTTGGAGTTACCTGGGCACATCCGCAAAAAAACAGCAAAAGCAAAGATAAAGCTCCGCATAAAATACGCTTTTTTACAAAAAAACTCATTTTATTTGAAGTTTTCTTCAAGCTTTTCGATAAGAGCTACTCTTGCGGCATGTCTTCCGCCTTCAAATTCAGCTTCGAGATATGCGTCAACTATCATTTTTGCAGTTTCGATACCTATAACTCTTGCGCCGAAGCAAAGGACATTTGTATCGTTGTGGATACGGGTAAGCTTTGCGCTGTAAACTTCGGAAACTGCGGCGGCTCTTATTCCTTTTACTTTATTTGCGGCAATAGACATCCCGATACCTGTTCCGCAGATAAGGATTCCCTTTGAGCCGCTGTCTGCAACTACTTTTTTCGCAACCTTTTCTGCGGCTACGGGATAATCTATCTTTTCTCCTTCGTTGATTCCGAGGTCTTCCACATCATAGGATTTTTCACGAAGGTAAGCTGTGATTTCGTTTTTCATTCCGATGGCTGCGTGGTCGCAGGCTATATAAAGTTTCATATCTTTTCTCCTTGTTTATGCATTTTCTGTGTCGTCTATTGTAAGCTGAATTCCCTCGTCGGGAGCTTGCCCGATTATTCCTTCGTCGGGAACGATATCGGGAACTATTATTTCGCCTTCGGTATCTTCGGAAGGCTTGAGCGATGCATCTCCCACATCCATTTCTATCTGATCTCCGTCTGCAAGAAAAGCCTGACGCATTTCGGCAAGTTCGGGGAGATTTTCAAGCTCTGTGATTGATGAAAGTCCGAAGGTGCGAAGGAAAACAGGAGTCGTTCCGTAAAGTATGGGATGACCGGGAGCGTCGAGTCTTCCTACCTCTTCGATAAGCCCTTTTTCGGCAAGGGAGGCTGTAACAGAGGGGGATTCCACACCTCTTACTCTATCGATAAAAGCGCGGGTTACAGGCTGATTGTAGGCGATAATTGCAAGAACCTCAAGAGCCGCTCTTGAAAGAGGCTGGTTTCTCCGAAGCTCAAGTGCACACCGTACAATATCGCCGTATACCGATTTTGTTACGAGCTGTGCGTAGCCTTCGTATATAACAAGTTCGATTGCCGAGCTTTCATCATCGTATTTTTTCTTTAACATCTCAAGTGCCGGGGGAATATCGGCAACACTTGTGCCGATTGCAAAGGCGAGTTTATCAAAACCCACCGCACTTCCGCAGGCAAAAAGTATTGCTTCGCTTGCCTTAACTATATAATCAAGGTCTACAATACCTTCAAAAGCTTGTTGGTTGTCCATATGTATCATTTCTCCGAATTCAATTTTCTTCTGTTATTTCGCGGTTGAGCACAATATCACATTCCGAATAGCTTTCGCCGTAGTAGCTTATTTTTACTCTCTTGCCCTTTATAAGTTCAAGAAGAGCAAGGAATGTAGCGACAACCTCGCCTCTGCTTTTGACTTCGTCAAAAAAGCTGTCGAGTCGGCGGCGGTCTTTTTTTACAAGGCTTTTCAGAACATGAACGATCTTTTCGCCGACGCTTACCTGACGGGTAGCCGCCATATGCTTACCGATGTTTTGTTCCATCTCAAATACGGCGTCTTCGTCCTCTTCGTTTCTTGAAAGTGCGCGGCGCAAGGCTTCTTTTAATATTTCGATATCGTGGGTAAGCTTGTACTCGGGATCATACCCTATATCTTCTGCAGGTTTTTCGTATCTGCCTTTATATGTAAGCTCTCTGTCATGGAGAACCTCTGAAGTTTTTTTCGCCCTCTGATATTCGAGAAGCATATCAACAAGCTCTTGTCTTGGGTCTTCCTCGTCCTTTTGAACAGGCAAAAGCATACGGGATTTTATAAGCATAAGACGAGCCGCCATAACTATAAAGGAGGAGGCTACTTCCATATTGAAAAGCTCCATCTGGCGGATATATTCCATATACTGCTCAAGAATCATCGCAATCGGAATATCGTAAATGCTCACCTTGTTTTTAGCAATCAGCGAAAGAAGAAGATCAAGAGGCCCCTCAAATATTTCAAGCTTGAATTTAGGGTTTTCGTCCTCTTCTTCGTTGTCAAAAAGGGTAATTTCTCCGTCGGAGGAGGCAAAACCCGACTCCTCGGGAAGAAGTATTTCAAGTTCTTCTGTCATAAATCCTCCTTATCCCGGCAAGAAAAATTCAAACGGGAAAAGTCCTACAAAGTTTATGATAAGGTTTGTAACAAAACGGATCCCTAACGATATCGGGCCGTTTAATACATCAAGCAGTAAAAGGGCAAAAAGCACAAGCTGGATGATGTGTTCGTATTTGAAAAACCAGACAGCCGCTTTTCTGGGAAGACAAACTGTCAGAAGTCTTGAACCGTCAAGGGGAGGGATGGGTATCATATTGAAAACCGCATAGCCCACATTTAGCGTAAGCGAAAGATAGAAAAATGTTGCGACAAGACCGCAGGTTCTAAGAATCCCTTCCGAAAATCCGTTTGCAACAAGATGATACTGCACAACAAGTGTGGAAAAATAAAGAAATGCCGAGATGATGGCAATTATAAAATTCGTAAAGGGGCCGGCAAGAGAAACGAGTAAAAAGCCAAGACGCGAATTTTTCATATGTCTTGTGCTTACGGGAACCGGCTTTGCCCATCCGAATCCTGCAAAAAGAAGCATAAGAAAACCGAGAATGTCGATGTGCTTTAAGGGGTTGAGAGTAAGTCTGCCGTAATTTCTTGCGGTGTCGTCGCCGAATTTATATGCTACAAATCCATGCGCAAATTCGTGTGCCGACAGCGAGAAAAGAATTATAGGTATAAGAAGAAGCAGTTCAACGAGTGCAGATGATGAAAAACCGCCTCTGAAAAGACTTGAGAGCATAAATAACCTCTTTCGGTAAAAAATAAATATACAAAATATATTATAACCGATTTTTGTATTAAAGTCAACGGCGGCCCATATTTTTTTGCCGTTATAAATGCGATGAAGGATTAAATATTTATGAAAGCCCCGATATCTTTATTAACTTTTTCTTCATTTTCTATGTCGCTCTCTCTTCTTGCACAACATTTGTCGCTTTGCGGATACGAAAGCTTTTTCGAAAGACTTACGGGTGTAAAAAATTTCTACAGTGCCCTCTTTTTTGGCTTTTTTAAATTGTGTGCTTTGTTTTTCGGAATATTTCTGTATTACAGAAATGTAGAAAACCGACCGGAAAAAACGGCGGGATATGCGATATATTACTTCTCCTTTTTTGCACTTTTGCTGTGTGTGTGCGTTCCTGTTTTGATATTTGCACACGGAGCATATGTTATATCGCTTGTTTTTTCCTTGATACTTTCTTTTTTTATTTTGCTGATGATGTTATCTTTGCCGTATCAGCCGTTTGCGGTGACCTTGTGCGCTCTTCCGATGTTTGTTTTTTCAATTATTACAGCCGCCCTTTCGGTTGTCGGGTGGTTTTTATAAAAATAAAAAGGAGCTGTAAAAAATTACAGTTCCTTTTTTACCATATCAGATATCAGCCATGTGCATCATACCAAGTCTTTCCACAGGAAAGAGATACTTCAAGGGGTACGGGAAAATCCTCCGAAACACAGTGTTCCATTTCAAAACGCAGAATTTCGCAAACCCTGTCCTTCTCGTTCTCAGGACATTCCACGATAAGTTCATCGTGCACCTGAAGAATTATTTTTGCGGAAAGTCCGGCGTTTTCAAGAGCTTTTTCGGTTCTTATCATCGCAAGCTTTATGATATCGGCGGCAGACCCTTGTATCGGAGAATTCATAGCAACTCTCTTTCCGAAAGCCTGCATTACCTTGTTTTTTGCTGTAAGCTCGGGGATATATCTTCTGCGCCCGAAAAGGGTTGTAACATACCCTTTTTGTGTGGCAAAGTCGATCTGTGCATCCAGAAATTCACGGATGCCGGGGTATTTTGCAAAATACTTTTCAATATATTCTCCCGCCTGTTTTCTCGTTGTTCCGATATCGCCTGCAAGTGAAAAATCAGAAATCCCGTATACTATACCGAAATTTACTGCCTTTGCACTCTTTCTCATTTCAGAAGTCACCTTATCCTGAGAAACTCCGAAAACCTGAGAAGCCGTCATTGTGTGAATATCAATTCCGTTTTTAAATGCATCACACATAGTCTTGTCACCCGCAAGTGCCGCAAGTATGCGAAGTTCGATCTGAGAGTAGTCTGCATCAACAAGGATATTGCCCGCAGATGCCACAAAAAACTTTCTCAGTTCTCTTCCCTCCGCCTGTTTTATGGGAATATTCTGCAAATTCGGCTCGACCGATGAAAGTCTGCCTGTTGCGGTAAGCGCCTGTTTAAAGGTTGTGTGAACTTTTTTAGTATCGGGGTTGCAAACCTTTAAAAGGCCTTCAACATATGTGGATTTGAGCTTTGCCACTACACGGTAATCAAGAATCTCATTGATTATCGGATGGTATGGGCGAAGCTTTTCAAGTGTTTCCGCGTCTGTAGAAAAACCGCTTTTTGTCTTCTTAAAGGCCGGCAGAGAAAGAGTGTTATAAAGAACATCGCCAAGCTGTTTCGGGGAATTTATGTTGAAGGTACAGCCCGAAAGCTCATAAATATTTGCGATTCTTTCGGAAAGGCGTAAATCAAGGACCTCGCCGTATTTAAAAAGTCCGTCTGTGTCAATAAGGAAACCTTCGTGTTCGGTTTTTGCAAGAGTTTTGGCAAGGGGCATTTCCATATCGTAAAAAATGCCGCAAAGGCCGTCTTTTTCAAGCCGCACCTCAAGCTCTTTTTTCTCTGTAAACAAAAGCCTTGTGCAAAGAAGATTTTTCTGAACCTTATCGGAAATATCAAAGCCTGCTGTGATTTTTCCTGCTAAAATATCTTCAATTCCGCCTTTTGCCGATGGGGAAACGACATATTCCGCAAGTAAAACATCAAAAAAGCTGCATTTTTCCTCTATTCCCGACTGCAAAAGAAGACGGTATATTTCCTTCGAATCGTAAACGATACAAAGCAGATTCTCTTTTGAGAAAACACCTTTGAGATTATCGGGTGTTAAGGGGACAATATACATATTTCCGATACCGTCGGGGTCAATATACATCTTGTTTTCCGAAATATCGGTATATACTGCGATTTCCTTAAAATCCAGCGGGGGGACTTTGCTTTCTTCGGTGAAGCCGCAAAAAACTTCAGCCGTCGCGCAGGCGGTGCCGCCGAAAGCTTCGCTTTCTTCGTCGCTGTCAAACAGCGACACGGCAGCGGAATTCTCCGCTGCCTGCACCGCCGGAGCCTGTGGCAAAAGGTTCAGCCTTTTTATAATACTGCGAAGTTCATATGAGGACAAAAGCTCATAAAGAGCCGTTTTGTCAATGCCGGGATAGGAGAGATCCGAAAAGGCCAAAGGCAGGGGGACTTCGCGGTAAATTTCTGCAAGAAAACGGCTTGTATATGCCATTTCCCTGTCTTTTTTAAGCTTTTCCTTTATTCCGTTTGAAAGGGATGAGTTTTCAAAATTTTCGTAAAGGTTGTCAAGGTCAGAAAACTCCGAGATGAGCTTTACCGCCGTTTTTTCTCCTATACCTGCAACGCCGGGGATGTTGTCCGAGCTGTCGCCCATAAGAGCTTTAAGGTCGATGAGCTGGGATGGGCAAAGACCGCCGTAGATTTCTGAGATCTTCTCTTTGTCATACAAAACCGTATCGGAATTTGTGCAAAGAAGAACAAAGCTTTTTTCTCCGACAAGCTGGAAGGAATCGCGGTCGCCGGTCATTATATAACAGTCATAATCCGTCTTTGAATCTGTTTCGGCAAGTTTGGAGGCGGTACCGAGTATATCGTCGGCTTCGTATCCTTCAAGCGAAAGAATATGAAGGCCGAGGCATTTCGCCGCTTTCTTTGCTCCGTCAAGCTGGGCGGCAAGTTCCTCCGGCATACCCTTACGGTTTGCTTTGTAAAAATCGCATTTTTTGTGTCTGAAAGTCGGAGCTTTTAAGTCAAATGCGATTGCCGCAGCATCGGGGGAGAGGCTTTCAAGCGGCTTTAAAATCATATTTATAAAACCATAAATTGCATTTGTCGGTCTTCCGTCTTTTGTAGTCATCGGGCGGACGCCGTAAAACGCACGGTTAAGTATGCTGTTGCCGTCTATTATCAGTAGTTTTTTTCTGTCAGACATAAATATTCCCTTTTTGTTATTTTGACAAAAGAGAGCAGGAGGGATATTTGCCTTCTGCTCTCAGTATATTATTTAAGCTTGATACCGAGATCGTCGATCGCCTTCTGATCCACCGGCGAGGGACACATAGTCATAAGCTCGGAAGCGTTCTGTACCTTGGGGAACGCGATAACATCACGAAGGCTTTCACACCCGAAAAGCTGCATACAAAGTCTGTCAAGACCGATGCCCATACCTCCGTGAGGAGGAGCACCGTATTTGAATGCGTCGAGCAGGAAGCCGAATTTTTCATACGCTTCTTCGTTTGTAAAGCCGAGAAGATTGAACATACGGTTCTGAAGCTCGGGGTTTGTTATACGGATAGAGCCCGAGGAAAGCTCGATACCGTTAAATACAAGGTCGTATGCCTTTGCTCTTACTGAGCCCTTATCGGTTTCAAGATAGTCAAGACATTCGTCAAGAGGAGATGTGAAAGGATGATGCATAGCATCCCAGTTGCCTGTTTCTTCGTTGTATTCGAAGAAGGGGAATTCTGTAATCCACAAAAGACCGATACCCTTTTTCTCAACTCCTATCTTGTCGGAAACAACACATCTCAACGAACCGAGCTGGGAGAGAATCTTGTTGTTATTTGTGTCTGCTATAATAAAGATAACATCGCCCTCAGTTGCGCCTGTCTTTGCAATAATTGCGTTCATTTCGTCTTCTGTCATAAATTTCGCAAATGAAGAAGCGATACCATCGGGAGTAAGTCTTATATAGGCAAGGCCTTTTGCACCGATGCCTTTTGCATATTCTGTGAGCTTATCGATTTCTTTTCTTGTAAGAACGGAAACGGCATTGTCAGCCTTGATTGCACGGACAGAACCGCCGCCTGAAATTGCTGATGTGAAAACAGAAAATCCGCAGTCCTTTACAATATCCGAAAGGTCGATAATTTCCATTCCGTAACGGATATCGGGTTTATCAGAGCCGAATCGCTCCATAGCTTCTTTGTATGTGAGTCTGGGAAGAGGAAGGGGAAGGTCCTCGCCGAGGATCTCTTTGAAAATCCTCTTCATATAACCTTCGCCGATTGAAAGAACATCTTCCATCTCAACAAAAGACATTTCAAGGTCGATCTGTGTAAATTCGGGCTGACGGTCAGCGCGAAGATCTTCGTCACGGAAGCAGCGGGCGATCTGCATATAACGGTCAAAGCCTGCAACCATAGAAAGCTGCTTGTAAAGCTGGGGGGATTGGGGAAGAGCGTAGAATGAGCCGGGATGAACGCGGCTGGGAACAAGATAATCTCTTGCTCCTTCGGGTGTGGAACGGATAAGCATAGGAGTTTCGATTTCAATAAATCCGTTTTCGTCGAAGTAATCTCTTGTAACCTTTGCTACTTTATGACGGATGAGAATATTCTTCGCAAGGTCAGGGCGGCGAAGGTCAAGATAACGGTATTTAAGACGAAGCTCTTCGTTACAGTTGGAGTTTTCAACTATTTCAAAAGGAGGAGTCTGACTCTCACCGAGAATTTTAAGTTCTGTTACGAATATTTCAACAGCACCTGTGGGGATGTTGGGGTTTTTGCTTGAGCGTTCGCGAACGGTTCCGACAGCGCCGAGAACAAATTCACTTCTTGCGGCAAAAGCCTTTTCGTGGATGGATTTTTCTGTTGTATCGTCAAATGCGAGCTGAACAACTCCTGTTCTGTCGCGAAGGTCTATAAAGATAAGGCTTCCGAGGTCGCGCTGCTTCTGGACCCAGCCCATAACGCAGACTTCCTTGCCTATATCTTTTTCATTCAAAGTACCGCAGTAGTCGGTACGCTTCATATTTCCGAGAAATTCTGTCATTTTATATTCACCCTTTCGAGATTATTCCTTTATTAAAGCAAGTTCTTCGATTGCAACTGTTTTCTTTTCGCCGAGGCGGAGATCTTTAAGCTCGCATTTGCCTTCCGAAAGCTCGTTGTCGCCGATAACTGCGGCGTATTTCGCACCTATCTTGTCGGCATATTTCATCTGGGCTTTTAAGGATCTTCCGGTGATGTCACATTCAGCAGCAACCCCTGCACATCTTAACTTATGTACAAGACCGATTGCACATTTTTCCGCCTCTTTTCCCATCGGAGCGATGTAAATAAGCGGTTTTTCGTTTTCGGGAAGTGAAATCCCCTTATCTTGTGCATTCTTTTTTATCGCAAGAACAAGACGGGTTATACCAAGACCGAAGCCAATGCCGCAAAGGTCGGGACCGTCGAGCTCTTTAACAAGACCGTCATATCTTCCGCCGCCGCAAACCGTACTCTGAGCACCGATGTCGTCGGAAATGAATTCGAATACCGTTCTTGTATAATAATCAAGACCTCTTACGATTCTCGGATTTATGCTGTATTCTATGCCCATAGCTTCAAGTGCGCCCTTAAGCTCTTCAAAATGTTCGTCACATTCGGGGCAAAGATGCTCGATGGTTTTCGGGGCATTATCGCAAAGAGCGCCGCAAATCGGACTCTTGCAATCAAGAATACGCAAAGGATTCGTTTTAAGTCTTTCCTTGCAGGTATCGCAAAGCTCTTCCTCGTGACTTGAAAAATATTCAACAAGCGCCTTGTGATAGTTGGGACGGCAATTGGGACAGCCGATGGAGTTTATATTAAGTCTTGCATTTACACCCAATTTTTTGAAAAGGGTATCGGCAACGGAAATAACCGTCGCATCCGCACTTGCCTTTGAAGTTCCGAACATTTCAAGACCGAACTGGAAAAACTCACGGCTTCTTCCCGCCTGAGGTTTTTCATAGCGGAAAAAGTTTGTAAAATAGTAAAGTTTAAGGGGCATCGGCTCGTTGTAAAGACCGTTTTCTATAACGCTTCTTACAACACACGCTGTTCCCTCGGGGCGAAGACAAAGCTCGTTTCCGTCTCTGTCATCCATTGTAAACATTTCCTTCTGAACGATGTCTGTTGTTCCGCCGACACCTCTTTTAAAGAGAGCGGACTGCTCAAAAGTCGGGAATTTTATTTCGGCAAAGCCGTATTTTGAAGTAACTTCACGCACCGCGTCCTCAATTGTCTGCCAAAGGGGAGTTTCGGACGGCAGTATATCGAGTGTGCCTTTGGGTTTCTGTATCATTTTATATATTCCTTTCGATTTTTCAGATATCTGTTTTGCCGAATTCAAGAATATCGGCAATTCTCTTGCAGGCAAAGCCGTCGCCGTAGGGGTTTGATGCCTTGCTCATTTTTTCATACGCTTCGGAGTTTTCAAGAAGCTCTTTAAAATTGTCATATATAACTTTTTCATCGGTTCCGACAAGCTTTAATGTTCCTGCGGCAATTCCCTCGGGACGCTCTGTTGTATCACGCATAACAAGAACGGGTTTTCCCAAGGAGGGCGCTTCTTCCTGAATTCCTCCGCTGTCGGTGAGGATCATATGGCTTTTTGCAAGGAAGTTGTGAAAGTCAAGAACTTCAAGAGGCTCGATAATTCTTATTCTGTCGCAGCCCGCAAGCTCTTCGTTTGCGGCTTCTCTTACAACCGGATTCATATGTATAGGGTAGATAGCCTTGATATCGGGATGTTCGTCGATAATTCTTCTTATTGCACGGAACATATTGTGCATAGGCTCGCCGAGGTTTTCTCTGCGGTGAGCGGTTATCATAATAAGACGGGAGCCGTCCTCTGTCGCCCAGTCAAGTTCGGGATGGGAATAGTTTTCGCGCACTGTGGTTTTTAATGCATCGATTGCGGTATTTCCTGTTATATAAACCGATGATGCATCCTTGCCTTCGCGAAGAAGATTGTCTTTTGACATCTGAGTGGG
Source organism: Oscillospiraceae bacterium (assembly GCA_015064485.1). Taxonomy (GTDB): domain Bacteria; phylum Bacillota; class Clostridia; order Oscillospirales; family CAG-382; genus UMGS1052. The sequence goes on from SVSD01000006.1 coordinate 32,839, forward strand.
GGCAAAATTATATTTTGCAACTATTCCGACAGCCTGACGGTTAAATTCCTCGGGATAGGGAGAATAGATATTGTAAGTACGAAGACCCGCTTCAACATGACCGACGGGAATGGAAAGATAAAAACACGCAAGTGCGGTCACAAATGTTGTTGATGTGTCGCCGTGTACAAGAACAACATCGGGCTTTTCTTTTTCAAGCACCGGCTTTATTCTTTCAAGAATATTTACGGTAACATCAAAAAGAGTCTGCTTGTCCTTCATTATCGAAAGGTCGTAGTCTGGAATAACGGAAAAAGCATCAAGAACCTGATCAAGCATCTGGCGGTGCTGACCAGTTACACAGACGATAGTTTCAATTGATTTTCTTGATTTCAGCTCATTTACGAGCGGACACATTTTGATAGCCTCGGGACGGGTGCCGAAGACGAGCATAATTTTTTTCATTTATAAAATCCTTCAATATGTTTTTAAAACATCTTTTAATAATATATAATACCATCTACAGCACATTTTTTCAAGCATATTTTGTGAATTGGGGAAATATTTGTAAAACAAATTTCGTTTTTGCTTTTGGCAAATGTCTTTTTGCTGTTGATAAGGGGGTTTTTGTGTGGTATAATATTCGTATAAATATTTCCTGAAGGGTAAAATTATGAAGTTAAAAAAAGTATTATTTATAATTATAATTCTTGCGGTTTTATTTTCCGGCGTTATTGTATACCGTCATATATCAGCGCCCGGAGAGGAAAACATTACAGATGAAAAAATCATCCCCGACAGCATCAAAGAAGTTGAGATTTATTATGTTGAATCCGAGGCGGAAGACGGCGGAATAACAGCAAAAGAGGCGCAAGAGCTTTGCCTTGAAGTTTTGGGCGATATAGCTCCCGAAACCGGCTTTCCGATTTCCTACAGATGTATAAGCGCAGTTTCAGCAAAAGAAAAACTATATTATGTAATGCACATTTCCTGGCTTGTAAACGAAACACACTGGTCGTATATCGGAAACTGTTTTGTTTCGTCAGACGGCAATGAGATTTATGACGGAATTGCCGATTCGTCGGGATATGAGATGACAGAGTTAAGATGGAGGATCAAACAATGAACTACACAGCAAACGAAAAACGATATGATTTTACAGATTACAGAAGATGCGGCGAAAGCGGACTTAAGCTTCCGCCCGTTTCGCTTGGTTTGTGGCACAATTTCGGAGATAATGCAGATTATGAAAATATGTGCAAAATGTGCTTTACTGCGTTTGACAACGGGATAACACATTTTGACCTTGCAAACAATTACGGACCTGCAGGCGGCGGCGCGGAAAGAAATTTCGGTAGAATATTGAACGATAATTTTAAAAATTACCGCGATGAAATGATAATAAGCACAAAGGCAGGTTACTATATGTGGCCGGGTCCTTACGGTGATTTCGGAAGTAAAAAATATCTCACAGCAAGTCTTGATCAAAGCCTTAAGCGAATGAATCTTGACTATGTCGATATTTTCTATCATCACAGACCTGACCCCGAAACGCCCCTTTACGAAACGATGTGGGCGCTTGACAGCATAGTGAAAAGCGGAAAAGCACTTTATATCGGGCTTTCGAACTACGACGGAGAAACTATGGAAAAGGCGGCAAAGATACTTTTTGAGCTTCGCTGTCCTTTTATAATAAACCAGAACAGATACTCGATATTTGACAGAACCGTCGAAAAAAACCGATTGCTTGAAAAATCCGTTTCAAACGGCAAAGGCGTTATAATCTACAGCCCGCTTGCCCAAGGGCTTCTTTCGAACCGTTATTTAGACGGAATTCCCGCAGACAGCCGTATAAAGACCGACGGAAGATTCCTAAATGAAAAAGCATTGTCCGAAGAGATGATCGAAAAAATAAGAAAATTGAACACTATTGCCGAAAGAAGAGGACAAACTCTTGCACAGATGGCACTTTCCTGGGTTTACAGCCGCAATGGTGTTACAAGCGTTCTCATCGGCGCATCAAAGCCCGAACAGATCAAAGAAAATCTTAAAATGACAGAAAACTTAAGCTTTTCAAAGGAAGAGCTTGAAAAGATAGATTCTATAGTTCTTTGAAAAAAACACGGTGATAAAAATGAAATATCAACATATTATTTTTGACCTTGACGGCACTTTGACAGATTCGGGACCGGGTATCAGAAATGCGGTGCGCCACGCCCTCAAAAAATACGGAATAGAAGAAAACGATACTGAAAAGCTCAACCGTTTTATCGGTCCGCCGCTTTATGACAGCTTTATGCGTTTTTACGGCATAAGCGAAAAAGAGGCGGCAAAGGGAGAAAATTATTTCCGTGAATACTATAGAGATACCGGAATTTTCGAAAATTCGGTATATGACGGGATAATAAACTGCCTTGAAACCTTAAATGAGAGCGGAGTGAAGCTTTATATAGCCACATCAAAGCCCGATTTTATGGCTGAAAGAGTGCTTTGCCATTTTGATTTGAAAAAGTATTTTACCGATGTCTGCGGAGCGGATATCGAAAACGGCAGATGCTCAAAAAAGGATGTTTTGGCACTTCTTTTAAATAATAACCCCGAGATAAACTGCGAAAATGCGGTTATGGTAGGGGACAGAGAGCACGATATCTTCGGAGCCGAAAATTTCGGCATAAAGGGTATCGGTGTTTTATGGGGATATGGCTCGGAAAAAGAGCTGAAAGATGCAGGTGCGGCATTCATTTCGGAAACTCCCGAAAAGCTTTATAAATATATACTCGGCTGATTTTCAGATGCTTATAAACACTATTGCCGCGCAGGCAAACCCGAAAAGCAGACCGCATAAAGCCCCCGAAAAAAAGACGGATTTCAAAGGCCTTTCCTTACTTTTCAAATAAGAAGAGGAAAAACCCGCCTCGTTCAGAATTCTGTGAGCTTCGTCTATAAAGGCTTTTTCGCCTTTAAATGTGCTTACCGCGCGGTGGGGCTTTACAACAAAATATGCCTCGTCAAAAAATTCACTCCCCGTATTTTTCAACACTATCATTCTTTTGGAACAGCCTTTTATCATAAATTTGACTCCTTTTGGAAAAACTTTCATTAAAAGGATTCTTGCCATCTGAAAAGGCGTTTATTCGCCGGGAGAAATGTTTTGATAAAAGGAAACAGATTTTACAGCAAGGAGAAGAAAATGATATATTTCGAATGTGATTACCACGAAGGAGCACACCCAAAGATCCTTGAAAAGCTTATTGAAACAAATTTCGAACAAACTATGGGATATGGGGTTGACGAACATTGTGAAAAGGCAAAAGAATATATAAAAAAGGCTTTTTCCTGTCATAATGCGGATGTGCATTTCCTTGTGGGCGGGACTCAGACAAATACTACGGTAATCTCATCTGTACTCCGGCCGTATCAAGGAGTTTTGTGCGCAGAAACCGGCCATATAAATGTACACGAAACGGGTGCGATTGAAGGAACGGGGCACAAAGTTCTGGCTCTTGAGAGCGATGACGGAAAGATTACAGCGGAAAAAGCGGATGAATACATAAAAAGCCATTTTGAAGATGAAGCGGCGGAGCATATGGTTCAACCGGGAATGGTATATATTTCCCATCCGACAGAGGGAGGAACGCTTTACACAAAAAACGAACTTGAGAAGCTTTACAAAGTCTGTCAGAAACACAGCATACCTCTTTTTATTGACGGCGCAAGGCTCGGTTACGGACTTGCGGCAAAAAACACAGATATAAAGCCTGAGGATATACCAAAGCTTTGCGATATTTTCTATATCGGCGGAACGAAAGTCGGAGCGCTTTTCGGCGAGGCTGTCGTTATAACAAATGATGCGCTCAAAAAAGATTTCAGATATTTCATAAAGCGTCACGGAGGCCTTCTTGCAAAGGGAAGGCTTTTGGGGCTGCAGTTTGAAGAGTTGTTTTCCGACGGACTTTATTTTGAAATATCCGACCACGCAATAAATGAAGCTATGAAAGTAAGAAAATGTCTTGAAGAATGTGGGGTAAAGGTTCTTTTCGCTTCAGACACAAACCAGCAGTTCCCGATTTTTACAAACGAAATTTTAAAAGAGCTTTCAGAAAAATACACCTTCTGCTATTGGAAAAAGGTTTCGGACAACGAAAGCGCTGTGCGAATCTGCACAAGCTGGGCAACAAAAGAAGAAAATACACAAAAATTGATTGAAGACATAAAGAAAGTTACAAAAGGATAACAGTAAAAAAGGAGCCTTTAGGCTCCTTTTTATATATCTTAAATTTATTTGTTTTTGAGATATTCATCAATGGCGGCGGCGGCATTTTTTCCGGCACCCATAGCAAGTATTACCGTCGCTGCTCCCGTTACCGCATCTCCGCCGGCATATATTCCCTCAATCGAGGTAAGGCCTGTGTTTTCGTCGGCAATAATTCCGCCCCATTTCTGAGTTTCAAGTCCTTCGGTTGTGGATTTGATAAGGGGATTGGGGGAAGTTCCAAGAGCCATAATAACACAGTCTACATCAAGAGTAAATTCGCTGCCCTTTTTTTCTATCGGTCTTCTTCTTCCCGAAGCGTCGGGTTCTCCGAGTTCCATTTCGATGCAGGTCATACCGATAACCGTACCGTTTTTCGGATCTTTTTTATCGCCGGGGTTGCTGTATCCGAGAATTTCTGTCGGGTTACAGAGAGTTTTGAAGATTATTCCTTCTTCCTGTGCGTGTTCGATTTCTTCACGGCGGGCGGGAAGCTCATTCATACTTCTGCGGTATACGATATAAACCTCGGCACCTAAGCGTTTAGCGCATCTTGCCGCGTCCATCGCAACATTTCCGCCGCCGACAACCGCAACTTTTTTTGCTTTCTGTATCGGTGTATCTGAGTCTTCAAGATATGCCTTCATAAGGTTTATTCTTGTCAAAAATTCGTTTGCGGAATATACACCCTTTAAGTTCTCGCCGGGGATATTCATAAACTTGGGAAGTCCGGCGCCGGAGCCTATAAATATTGCTTCAAAGCCGTATTCGTTTTTAAGCTCATCAATGGTGAGAGTTTTTCCGACAACGGTATTTGTTTCGATTTTTACGCCGAGAGCAATAAGTCCGTCGATTTCCTTTTGAACGATGCTCTTGGGAAGACGGAATTCGGGGATGCCGTAAACAAGAACGCCGCCTGCGAGATGCAAAGCTTCAAAAACCGTAACTTCATAACCGAGCTTTGCAAGGTCGCCGGCACAGGTAAGTCCCGAAGGGCCGGAACCGATGACCGCTACTTTTTTGCCGTTTGATAAAGGCTTTTTGCTTTCGGAGATACTGTTTTTGTTGTGATAATCGGCAACAAACCGCTCGAGTCTTCCGATTGCAACGGGTTCGCCTTTTATACCTCTTACACATTTGCCTTCGCATTGTGTTTCCTGGGGACATACTCTTCCGCATACAGCGGGAAGAGAGGAGGATCTTGCAATTATTTCATAAGCTTTTTCGAACTCGCCCTTTGCCACTTCCGCGATAAATTCGGGTATGTATATCTTGACGGGACATCCGCCTACACAAGGCTTGTTTTTACAGTTAAGGCATCTTTTTGCTTCGTCTATTGCCTGCTGTTCGGTATAACCGAGAGCCACCTCGTCAAAATTTTTATTTCTGACATCCGCATCCTGCACAGGCATAGGGTTCTTTTTTAAAGACATATTCGGCATACTATTCTACCTCCTTTTTAAAGAGGTTGCATGTTTCTTCGTGCTTTTCGCGTTCGAAGGCTTTGTACATACCGCTTCTTGAAATTGCTTCATCAAAATCTATTTTGTGTCCGTCAAATTCGGGGCCGTCAACACAGGCAAAAACTGTTTTTCCGCCGACGGTAAGTCTGCATCCGCCGCACATTCCCGTACCGTCTATCATAACAGGATTCATAGAAGCTACAGTCTTTATACCGTATTTTTTTGTAAGTTCACAAACAAATTTCATCATCATAAGAGGGCCTATTGTGATGACTTCGTCGTATTTTTCTCCCGATTCGATAAGGGACAGGAGTGCATCTGTTACAAGACCTTTTTCACCCCAGGAGCCGTCATCGCTCATCTTTCTGACAAGAGAGCTGTTTTTATCGAATTCTTCTTCAAGTATTACAAGGTCTTTTGATCTGAATCCGATGACAGAATGAACTTCGCAACCGAGAGAATGAAGCTTTTTAGCAACAGGAAAAGCGATAGCGCAGCCAACACCGCCGCCGACAACTGCAACTTTTTTAAGTCCTTCCGTATGAGTTGCCTTGCCAAGCGGTCCGACAAAATCGCAAAGGGCGTCTCCCTCGTTCATTCTGCCGAGCTTTTCGGTAGTAGCTCCGACTATCTGGAATATTATTGTGACAGTTCCTTTTTCTATGTCAAAATCGGCGATTGTAAGGGGGATTCTTTCCCCGTTATTATCGGTTCTCAGGATGATAAACTGACCGGGCTGTGCTTTTTTTGCCACAAGCGGAGCGTATATCTCCATAAGGGTAACTGTGCTGTTAAGTATTTGCTTTCTGACTATTGTATACATATAAAGGTTCCTTTTATATTGATATCCTTTATATTTTACTCTAAGATTTAAAAAGAATCAAGTATATATTTCACTTTCTTAGAAAATCGGCATATGATTCAAATATACTGCAAAAGAATATAGCATTTTTGACAGATTTGTTTTGTTTTTTTGTTAAAAAACACTATTACATTTTAAAAAATGCTGTGATATAATATAAAATATAGATTACTAACAACGAGCAGTTTGCAAAAAGCGGAACATAAGTCCGGTTGTTGCAGGCTGTTTTTTGTCTTTTGAGGAGAAAAAATATGTATAAAACAGGCGACAAAGTCATTTATCCGGGCACAGGAGTATGTATAATCAAAGATATCATCAATCAAAAATTTCTGCACACGGATGAAAGAACTTATTATGTTTTAAAAGCTGTGTATGATAACTCGGACACAACGATATATTGCCCGGTGGACAGTACAGAAGTCAATCTTAAAAAGCTCCTTGATAAAGACGAAATATTGGAGTTGATTCACACAATCCCGCAAAAAACTTTGTGGATAGAAAACGATAACGAAAGAAGAAAGCTTTTCAGTGCTCTTTTGAGGGAGGGGGACAGGCAAAAACTGCTTTGTATGATAACAGAGATACATAAAAAACTCAAAGAAAAAGAAGCGGAAGGGAAAAAGCTTCATCTTTCTGATGAAAAAGCTCTTGAAAAGGCCGAAAAAATGCTTTATCAGGAAATTGCCTATTCTTTGAATATGGAGATCGAAGCAGTTTCGTCTTTTATCCGAAACGAAACAGCCGAAATATTTTCGTAAGTTTTATAATTTAAGACAACATCCTTTTTAATACGAAAGGGTGTTGTTTTTATATACACCGGAAAAACTGCACAGTTCTTTGTCTATTGACAAAACAATTATAAAAGACTATAATTAGGATGGATTTACATATAATATAAAGAGAAAGAAACGGAGGTGCGGCAAATGAAATTTTATAAAATCAAAAGAATTGCGGTTTGTATGATTTTTGCTGTGCTGCTTTTTTCTCTTTCTTTTGACACATTTACGGTTTCGGGAAAAACATACAGCGATTCCTGGGTTCTCGGCTATAAGAATATGGAACCTGCGGAAAGCGAAACGAATGTTGTTCCCACTCTTTACAAAAACGATGCGGTTTTTGGAAACCACCGCCGTTTTCCTCTTGTAGTTAAAGGCGATTACCATTATGTACCTGTTGAAATGTTTATGGGTCTTTCGGGCATAAAGCTGACATACGGCTATTCAGCATCGTATTTTTACCTTGCGACAAGGGGAAACACAAAATATATATCGTTTGATGTCGAAAACAATGCGGCGACAACTCACGAAAAAGACACTTATGCGCTTAAAACAGAAATGTTTTATAACACACGATATCTTCCCGCCGAAGCTGTGGCGGCAGTTTTAGGCCTTAAGCTTGAAATATATAACGAGCCCGACGAAAGTATTTATGCATTAAGGCTTTCAGATTCAAATGCCAAGGTGAGTTTCCCGGAGCTTATAAGAATGTACAGCCCGATAAAAAAAGAAGAAACCACCCAAAATCCGTCAACAGACACTGATATCGGAAAAAGGAATATATATTTGACCTTTGATACCGTAAATTTCTCAGGGATAAGCGACACTCTTGCTGTTCTTGAAAGGGATTTCCCGGGGAAAAGCGCAGTGTTTTTTGTCAGTGCAAAGGATATTTTAACATATCCCGACCAGATACGGCAAATACTCGCCTACGGACAGAGTATCGGAATACTTTTGCAAGAAACCGACCCCGAAGCCGAATACATTTTGGCAAAAGAAAATCTGCGGCTTGTGACAAAGCAGTCGACAAGACTTGTAAGATTTGCAAGAGGCAGTACGAACTGCGCACTTGATGACGAGCAGTATGAAAACTTTGTGAAAAAATACGGTCTTTGCGTCTGGGATTACAATATAAATATAACAGATTCCCGCAAGGTTCAGGAAACCGTCTATAATTTTTCAAAAAACACAAAAATGGTAACCGCCATAATAAGATTTTCACACGGCACAAATTCCGACACGGCTCTTACAAATCTTTACAGCTTTATCAAAGGCAAAAATCAAATAAGAGTATATACAATGGACGAAACGGTAAAACCTGTAAGTTACAGATAAATTTCAGCTCCGAAAGGACATTTTTATGGAAAACAACAAAAAGAAAATTCTTATCGTCGAGGACGAAAAGACAATCTCTGAAATCCTTGAATATACGATCACAAGGGAAGGGTATGAAGCGGTATGCGCCTTTGACGGCATAACCGCACTCGAACTTGCCCTTGGCGGCAATTTTGATCTCATTCTTCTTGATGTAATGCTTCCCGGGATAGACGGTTTTGAAGTATGCTCAAAAGTAAGAGAGGTTCTCGACACCCCGATAATTATGCTTACAGCCCGCGAAGAGGAAGCGGACAAAGTACAGGGACTTGAGCTTGGCGCGGATGATTATATGACAAAGCCGTTCAGCCATGCAGAGCTTATTTCAAGAATCAAGGCAAATATAAGACGATATCATAACGAAGCAAGAACTCCTGTCATAAAAGATGCGCAGGATGCAAGTGTTATTACTATAAACGGTCTTACGATCGATACAAAAAGCTATTCTGTAAAAAAGAACGGTAAAAGTATTTCGCTTTCCAAAAAGGAATATGATCTTCTTGAATTTTTCGCCAAAAACCGAGGAACGGTATTCCAGAGAGAAGAAATAATGGAAAAAGTTTGGGGGTATGACGGATTCTACGGAGATCTGAGAACCGTTGATGTTACCCTTTCAAGAATAAGAAAGAAAATCGAAGAAAACCCCGCCGAACCCGAATATATACAGAATAAACGGGGCGTAGGATATTTGATGTTGTAAAGAAAGAGGATTCCGCCGATGTTCAGAAGTCTGAATGTAAAACTTGTTTTGATATTTATTGTATTTATAATATCTGTAATGTCGGTTGTCGGCGTATTTCTTCTCGATAGAGTAAGTGCCTTTTATGCGGACGATTTTATCAATCAGATGGACGAAGGCTTTTCCGACAGACTAAAGGAAACTCTTGCGGGATGCTTTAGTTCCGAAAATTATGCCGAGGCTCAAAAGGAAATTATGACGGCGTATTCAGCCGCATTCAGTTTCGATAACTACCGCAATTTCTATATACTCGATATGAACGGAAATGTGCTTGAAGGCTCTGCCGAAAGCGGAAAAACTGTTGCAAAAACATCAAACCTTCTTTCCGCGATGAACCGCAAGACCGGCGCAAACAAGGTTTCGGGTTCTGAATTTTTCGATTATGCCTGCTATATAAAAGGCACAGATGACGAATGTATCGTATATATATATGATGACCTTACACGAATGAAATCGCTTATATGGGTGCTGTTTTCAATCATAATGCAGGCGCTTTTTATCGGTCTTGCGATCGCAATGTTCTTGTGCTTCTTTATGACAAGGGCGATAACTTCCCCCATACAAAAGCTTACGGCAGGAGCTAAAACTATCGCATCCGGTCAATATGATTACAGAATAGAAACCCAATCAAGAGATGAGATAGGCGAGCTTACCGAAAACTTCAACCAAATGGCACAAAAGATCGAAAGCTCTATGGCACAAGTATCCGACGAGAGAGAAAAGCTCAAAACCATCTTCGGACATCTTGAAGACGGCGTTGCCGCCTTTGACGAAAACGGCAAGGTTCTTCATATAAATCAGGCGGCGTGCGAAATGCTCGGTATTCCGACAGACAGGGAATACAGCTTCGATTCATTTACGAGAATTTTGGGTATGCCGGAGATAACCTCATCTATCCTTCGTTCCACAACAACAATAAACATCCCAGAATATACGATAAAAAAAGCAACGGGAGATATGATAACCGATGTAAGTTTTAATATCTTCCATTATGACGAAACAAGAGTAGGTTATATAATCGTCATCCAGAACATAACCGACCGCGCGCTTCTTGAAAAGAGCCGCCGTGAATTTATCGCAAATGTATCGCATGAACTTCGCACTCCCCTTACAAGTATTAAAGGGGCTACCGAAATTATTCTTGCTGACGAAAAGATGCCCGAGGCGATGAAAAAACGCTTCCTGTCGATAGTTATGAACGAGTCGGACAGAATGACGAGAATAGTAAAGGATCTTCTTGTTCTTTCAAGACTTGAAAATCGCAGAATGTCCTGGAGAATGGCAAGATTCTCGCTTCATAATGCACTTTCCCAAATATGTACTGCTCTCCAGACAGAGGCCGGAGAACACTCTCACACCTTGACATATACATCCGACATCCCCGAATCGGAAATTATCGCCGCAGACAAGGAACGCATAGAGCAGGTGTTTACAAATATCATCGGAAACGCCATAAAATATACCCCGAAAGGCGGCAAGATCGAAGTTTTTGCAAAGATGTCGGAAAAAGAAAACTATTCTTATGAGATTACAGTAAAAGACAACGGTATCGGTATTCCCGAGGAAAACATTCCGCATTTGTTCGAAAGGTTTTACCGTGTGGACAAGGCGAGAAACTCGGATGTCGGCGGTACGGGTCTTGGACTTTCCATATCAAAGGAAATTATTGATGCCCATCATGGTTTGATCTCTGTTGAAAGCCGCAAGGGCGAAGGTACAAGCGTAACTGTATTTCTCCCGAGAGAAACCTCGGTTTGCGAGGAAGAAGGATAAAAAACGCATTTTGCGGCGTAATTTCAGTTAATATTTAAAGAAAGCGGTGAATACCATTTCATACTCACAGGAAATAAAAAAAGCGGTAAAGGATGCCTATGAAACAAAGCACAGGAGAGCTGTTGATGAGGCAAATGCAAAAAAAAGAGAGCTTTATTCAAAAATATCCGGCCTTGAAGAAATAGATTTTGAGCTTTCAAAGACCGGTCTTAAAATATATCACGAAGCTATTAATAAGAAGGCGGAAAAGCCTCTTTCCGAAAGAATGGAAAAGCTTAGAAATGAAAATGAACAGCTAAGAAAGGCAAGAGAAGAACTTCTCAAAATGCATGGCTACGATAAAGATTATACGATGCCTGTTTTCGAATGTAAAAAATGTTCGGATACGGGATATGTTGGAATAGAGCCGTGTGAATGTGTATTCAATGCCCTGAAAAAAGAAGCGTTTTTACATTCGGGACTCGGTATGCAGCTTCAGGAGCAGACTTTCGATAATTTTGATATTTCGCTTTATCCCGAAAACGACCGGAAGACGATGTCGCTTGTTTTGAATGAAGCGATAAAATATGCAGAAAACTTCGGAAGAACTGAAAATCCCGAAGACAAAAACCTTTTGTTTTTCGGCGGAACAGGTCTCGGAAAGACCCACCTTACCACAGCAATCGGCAAAAGACTTATTGACAGAGGATTTTATGTTGTCTACGATTCGGCAACAAATATCATATCAAATTTCGAAAAGAACCGCTTTTCGAAAGATACCGATACAGATAAGTATTTCGAATGTGATGTTCTGATGCTGGATGACCTTGGAGCTGAAACTTTCGGCTCGTTTAACAGAATGTCGGTTTATGATATAATAAATACCCGTCTTAATATGAATAAGGGTACAGTTATAAGTACAAACTTTGCAAGTATTCCCGAAATGAAAAAAGCGTATGACGAGCGCATAGTTTCAAGAATTGCAGGAAACTACCGTCTGTTCAGATTTTCGGGCGACGATATCCGTGTTGTGAAGAAACTAAACCGTCAGTAAGGATATAAAATGCAGACAAAAAGATTTACAAAAAACGACGCGGGATTTGTATGCGGAAATTGCGGATTTGAAGTTATGCCGCTTATAAAAACAAGCCGCAACCATTGCCCGAAGTGCTTATGTTCTATACATATAGACATAAACCCCGGCGACAGAGCATCTGATTGCAAAGGGCTTCTTATACCCGTTTTTGCAACTCCCGATCCCCAAAAAGGGTATATTATAACCCATAAATGTAAAAAATGCGGAGAACTGAGACGCAACCGTGCTGCTTTAAAAATTTCGGCAAAGGACACTTTGCCTGATGAACAGTATGATGACGAGGATTTTCTCATAAAGCTTACTGTTTGTAATGATTGGTAAAAACAAAGGAGCTGTAAAAATTACAGCTCCTTTTTTAGGGGATAGGAAAAAATGCTTCAGAATGGACAAACAGCATCCGAAGGTGTACTGCCGTACGACGAGAGGCGCTGTTTGTTCATAGCAAAAAAGAATAATTATTTGAAAAACTCATTTTTTGAGTTTTTCTTTCATTTTACCGGATTTTTATCCCGATTTTTCTTTTAGTTATCTTTATTTTCTTCTTTTTTGAGATCCGGAATTTTTTTACATTCCCTTTTTATAATTTCTTTTATACATATATAAACCAACTGCGACGGCAAGTATTCCCGCAACCAGTTTTCCCGCAATCACGGGCAAAACATAACTTTGATCGTAGGCAAGAGTGAAGGCCAAATGCCCTGCAAAGGTAAAAGCACCCGAAACCGCAAAGGCGGAATTTAATACTACTCCTTTTTTGTCCATCTTGATCATATTTCCGAAAGAGGTTACGCTTGTCGCAAGAGAAGAAAAAAGACCGAGAGCGGACTCTTCGTTTATTCCGAGTTTTCTGCCTGTTGCAGCAAGAAATTTTGAGAGTGCTCTTGAAAGAACGCTGATAAGCGGAAACGCACCCGACATAACGACTGCCGCATTAAGACAAACCGCAGTTCCGTCCTCAATAGTTGCCATTTTCTGTACGATAGGGGAGGAGGTTATGCTGTTAAGGATTTCCGAAAGAAATTTTGATATCTGCGGAGAAGACTGTGTAATTTCGGGCATCCCTTTTGCAAGGAAACATAAAATCCCGATAGCAAGGCCGATTGTTATAAGAGCATTTATTATAACTCCAAGACAAGCGAAGATCTTTATGCATATCTTCGGTATAAACAAAAGACCGCAGCCGATAAGCAAAGATGCAAAAACAGGAATTATAAGGTCAACAAGAAGCGGCAAAAGAGAAATACCCGCAACAAGTCCCGCAACAAAACAGCCGACGGGAATTGTAACGATACCGCACAAAAGTCCGAGTAAAAGTTCGGGATGCTGTTCTTTTTTCACAATACCAAGCGAAAAGGGTATTGTAAAGGAAACGGTACAACCGAGCATTGACGAAACAACAAGGGCGTTAAATAATCCCACATCCGCATTTTTTGCAACCTCTGTTGAAAGGGGTGCTCCCCCCATATCGTTTGCAAAGACGCTGGCGGGAATTATCGACGGATCGATATTAAGATATTTATATATAAAATCGAAAAACGGACTTAAAACATCTGCAATAAGGGGGGATATAATTATCATACCCGTCATCGAAAGCATCATAACTCCAAAGAGCATAAAGCCTCTTTCAAATTCCTGTCCGAGCTTAAATTTTCCGCCGATTATACGGTCAAATGCTGCAATAAGAGAAAATATAAGCATTATAAGGGTGATATAATTCATCCGTTTCTCCTTAGATCGCAACGGCACAAAAACCGTTTTTTGTAAGAATGTATCTTTCGGTATAGCCACATTCCAGAAGAAGCTGTCTTGCTTCTTCAAAATTGCAATCAAGAAAATCTTTGTTGTGGCAATCGGAAGTTATAACAGCGCCAAATCCGAGTCTTTTCATTTCTTTAACAATAAAAGGGGCGGGATATGGCGTTTTTCTGTAATTTCGGGATATTGCTCCTGTGTTTACTTCAAAAAACGGGATCTTTCCCGAGAGGGCTTCAAGCGATTCAGAAACCCATGTGCGGTATTCTTTTGAATTTTCATCAAAAAGCTTTTCCGTATCCGAGTGTTTTGTTATAAGGTCGAAATGGCCGAGAATGTCGAAGTTTCCAAATTCAGGAAGATATGTACATTCCTTATAATATGCCTTTGCATACTCCATCCCGTTTCCGCCGAAATATTCGTTTATAACATTTTTGACCACATCAAGATTTCTGTCAAAGGCAACAAATTCATTTCCTATTTTAAAATAATGAACCGAACCGATGAGATAATCATATCCGGACATATCGGGCTGAGAGTACATATCCACTTCAAGACCGAGAAAAATCTCGATCTCGGATCTGTACTTTTCCTTCAAACGGATAATTTCTTTTTTATATTCCGCAGTTTTATCTCCGAGTTTTATATAATAGGGGGAATAACTCATATATGAGTGCCCCGAAAAACCTATTGAGGAAAAGCCTTTTCCGATTGCCGCCAAAACCATTTCCTCGGGAGTATCACATCCGTCACAAAAGGTCGTATGGGTATGAAGATTCTGAAGGTTTTCCATCATTTTACCCCGCTGTTTTTAACAGCTGCAAGTTTTGTTTCGCGGCGCTTCTTGACTTCTTCGGACATAGGCTTGATATCGCCTGCGGCGGTAAGAGCCATCTTTGTGAACAAAGGACCGAAAAGTTCGTATATAAGTACCGCAAAAAGGGTAATATTGCGGATAAGATTTCCCGCCTCGCCAAGCGACATCGCAGTTGTACACATACCGAGCGCAACGCCTGCCTGAGGAAGAAGAGTAATTCCGAGATACTTGCATATTTCGGGTGAGCATTTTGTAGCTTTTGCACTTACCATAGAGCCGAAATATTTTCCGAATGAGCGGAAAAGAATGTATACGATACCGATTACAACTATTGCCCAGTCTGTAAATACGCCAAGTTCAAGTTCCGCACCGCTGATAACGAAAAATACCGCAAATATAGGGGAAGTCCATTTGTCTGACGCCGCCATAAGATCGTGGGAAAGGGAACAGGTATTGCAGAAAACAGTGCCGAGCATCATACAGGTAAGAAGCGAGGAGAAAGCGATATGAAGCTCTCCTGCAGGCGTATGAATACTCCATTCAAGCATCGAAAGAGATGCTGTGAGAAAAACAATGCCTATTGTAAGGTTTAAGCGGTTTGTGTTGGAGTTGAAGAACTTTTCAAGCTGTGTGAGAATAAGTCCCATAATACCGCCGAGCAAAAGCGAAAGAACGATTTCAATAATGGGATTTACAACGATTGAAAGAATATCTACATTTCCTGTCTGGAGTGTTTTTGCAACACCGAAGGAAACCGCAAAAACTATAAGACCGACAGCATCGTCAAGAGCAACGATGGGAAGAAGAAGGTCGGTAAGCGGGCCTTTAGCCTTGTACTGACGAACAACCATAAGGGTTGCGGCGGGAGCGGTTGCCGTCGCAATCGCACCGAGTGTTAATACCTGAGGCATGGAAAGTGTTCCTTCCGGGAGAAGGTACATAAGCCCGAAAAGGGCAAGATCAACAAATAAAGTTGCAACAAGTGCCTGGAAAATGCCGATAACTGTTGCCTGTTTTCCTGTTTGTTTCAATTCGTCGAGTCTAAATTCGTTGCCTATAGAAAAGGCGATAAATCCGAGAGCCACTTCGGAAATAAGGGCAAGATCTGCCATAGAAGCGTGGTCTGTAAATCCAAGTCCGCCGACTCCGAGCTGACCGAGGCAGTAAGGTCCGACAATAACTCCCGCAATAAGATATGCGGTAACCGACGGCAGTTTAAAAGGCTTGAAAACTCTTGTCATCAAAAGGCCCGCAAGAAGCGCGATTGATACAGATAAAAGAGTGCTGTTCATATAAAAAGTTCATCTTCTTTCACAAAATTTAGTACCGAATAGAGTATACTACGCAAAACACATAAAATCAAGGGGATTTTTATTTTTTATGACGGTTTTTGCATTATTTTATAAAAATAAAAAAGAGCTGTAAAGATTTACGGCTCTTTAAAATTCAGATATTTAAAAAGACTACAGAAGCGACGCCGATGATAAAGCCGCAAAGCTGAGCTTTTGTGAATTTTTCCTTATAGAAGAATTTTGAAACAAGATATGTAGCAATAATTCCTCCCGAAGAAACGAGGGGGAACATCACAGAAAGGGACATCCTTCCGGGGGCGGACAATATCATAACAAAAAGATTTACCATACCGTTCATTATGCCGCATATAAACGCCGCAAGAACTCCGTGACGGAAATAAAACCTTGTGTTTTTTCTTTCCTTTATTATAAACATAATAAGCGAGAGCGCGGTTACCATCAAAAGGGCACTTATCATAAATTCGTTTTTGTATGCGCCGTCAAAGGCTACCTGCTGCATATTTTGAACGACCGAACACATACCGTTTCCGAAAAAAGCAAGAATAACGCTTATTATCCATTTGATGCTGAATTTCTTTTCGGGTTCTTTTTTGTTTATAAGAAAAAGAGAAATTGCAAGCAGAATAATACCGGGAACAAAGCCAATGCTTACCGGATCGTGTTTAAAGATAAGTCCGTAAAATGCGGGAATCATCAAGGAATAAGATATAATAAGAGCGGTAAGCGAAAGCGAGCCGCAGCTTGTGGCAATAACACTTGCTACAGTGCATAGCATATATGAAACGGCAAATCCCACAGAGTAGACTATAATTGCACTATTCCATTCAAAGCCCTGAGAGGTACAGATGAAAAACAGCATCGCAAAAAGACCTGTCAGAGTTGTGAAAAAATATGCGCCGTTGCCGCCTGTTTTTTCTGTAAACGGCTTTTTTGCAATATTTTGAAGAGAAATGCCGATAATTATCGATATAAGTAAAATTGCGTTCATCAAAATCTCCGTAAAGTAAAATCACTTTATAAGTATAAACCTAAAAAGATTATTAAGCAATAAATAAAAACAATAAGTTATTGACTTTTCTTCCTCGAAACAATATAATAAGTCTACAAAGTGTAATTTTCTGCGAAAGTGGGGTGTACATACAAAATGGTTGTAAAATACAACACAGAAAAACTTGAAAAAATAACAAAAGACCTTTTTACTCTGACAGGTATGAGTGTTGCAATCCTTGATAACAACTCCGAGTTTATATGTATGCACACGAAAAAAAGTGATTTTTGTACCCGTATTCAGCAAACCCCTGAAGTGGCGGATAAATGTGTCTGTTCGGACAGATATCTTATAAAAAAATGCACTGAAAGCGGAAAACACGAAAGTCATATTTGTCATGCAGGTCTTTATGATGCAATATTGCCGATAAAGAAAAATGATGCGCTTGTTTGTTATGTGCTTATGGGGAGAGTAAGATGTGAGCGATCCCCCGCACATTTTGACGGATGCGGTAAGAAAGACGAGTTTTATCAGCAGACCCCTTTTTTTACAGAAGACAAAATAAAAAGCATGGCATCTCTTTTATCAAATATCCTTTTCGATGAAGCTGTTTATATTGAAATAGATAATATAGCAGAGCAAATAGCGCAGTATATCAAACAGCATTTTGCGGAGAATTTAAGTATAGGGCACCTTTGTGAAAAGTTTTTTATATCAAAAAACAGTCTGTACAAACTTTTCAGGAATTATTATGGCATTACTGTAAATGAATATGTCACAACGGTGCGCCTTGAAGAGGCAAAAAAGCTTCTTTCCGAGACAGAAGATTCTGTTTACTGTATATGCGATAAAATCGGTTTCAGAAACAGTGCATACTTTTGCAGACTTTTCAAGAAAAGATTCAGACAAACTCCTGCACAGTACAGAAAAGAAAACCGCTTTGTATCTGTGCGGGATAAAACTAAGTAAAATAAAAAGAAAAGAGGAAGGCTTCAAAGCCTTCCTCTTTTTGTCATCTGATATCAATACGCTTTAAGTGTATATCGCCTATTTTGTTTTACCTGCTTCCGCAATCATATTCTCTATAAATATTCCATAACCCTTTGTCGGATCGTTTACAAGTACATGAGTGACTGCTCCCACAAGCTTTCCGTTTTGGATGATGGGTGAGCCCGACATACCTCTTACTATGCCGCCTGTAAGCGAAAGAAGTTTATCATCGTTTACAGATATTACAAAATTTTTGGTTTCTTCGGTACCGGAATATATTTTTTCAATCTTTATACCGTAACTTTTTACCCCTTTGCCGTCAACATTACATAGGATATAGGCATCGCCTTTTTCCACTTCGCTTTTTAAGGCACAAAAAAGCGGCTCGGATATTGTTTCGGGAGGAGTTGAAAGTACTCCGAAAACACCGCAGGGGGTATTTTTAAGCAAGGTCCCCTGCTTTTCGGTTCCGAATGAGCCTTTAAGCTCTCCCGGATGACCGGCCTTTCCCTTTAAAATATCCTCCATATGAAGATCGACAACAGCACCCCGCAAAAGCGGCATCAGGAGCTCGGTTTCGCTGTCATATATACCGTGTCCGAGACCTGCAAAACTGCCGTCATCCGGATTGTAGAATGTTACGGTTCCGATACCTGCGGTACTGTCCCTTACCCATAGTCCTGCTTTGTACATACCGTCACCGCTTGATTTTACAGGTAAAAGATGGGCTTTATAACTTTTTCCGTCGCGGGTAAAGTTTATATTGAGGCTTTTTCCCGAAAAAGACGA
The DNA here is from genome assembly GCA_015064485.1 of Oscillospiraceae bacterium. Classification (GTDB taxonomy): domain Bacteria; phylum Bacillota; class Clostridia; order Oscillospirales; family CAG-382; genus UMGS1052. The sequence continues at coordinate 51,781 of SVSD01000006.1, forward strand.
TATAATGCCCCCGAGATCTTCGGCAGAATTTATTTCTTTTCCGTTTATCGAATTTATGACATCGCCTTTTTTAAGACCCGCTTTGGCGGCAGGAGATATTATTCCTTCATCGCTTTCAACTTCCGAAATATCTGTTATAATTACACCTTTTGTAAAAAACTTTACGCCGAACACATCGCCGCAGGGAACAAGTTTAAGATCTGCAGGCAAGGCGCCATCAATAGTTTTGGCCGGTAAAAACCCAAACAGCTTTGCGGTATAGGTAACATCTTCTCCCTCGTGCAGTCCGCTTGAAACTCCCCCTACGGTTTCCGAGGACAGCACATCGGTGTCAAAATATACACCGTCGGGAATTGCCTTTGCGCTCGCTCCCATAAGAAGAATTGACAAAAGCAATGTTACGGGCAAAAGATATATGATTTTTGCTTTGTCAAAGCGGAAAAACCGCTTTGTTTTTCTCTCTTTTTGCATTTTCCTACCATTCCTTTTCATACATCAAACCGCAAAAGAATCTTTTTGCGGTAAGATTAATATTCACCGTAAGAGTTCGTGATATGTAATGAAAAAAATACAAAAAAGAGCGATTTTTGAAAATTAAAAATGATTTAATATGTGAAAATATTGTTTCCCGAAAATGAAAGATTATTACAATTTTATAACTGTTTTTTCATACTGTCATCAAAAAACTATCACATTGATAGTTTAAAATATATTCGAAAACAAGATCATCTTGTCTTCATTTCTCCTTAAAATATGTTAAAAGCGTTCCGGACTTTATGTTCGGAACGCTTTTTTTGTAAAAATTTACTTTAAAAGTTCATCAGTGATACCAAGATCGAATGTAAGGCGGGAAAGGACATATTTATCGCGTATGTCGGCTGCCGCACGGAATGTGTCGGGCAAAATTTCCTTATCAAGACCAATTTGCGACATATCCTTCGGGCAGTTTATAAGATCAAGAAGTTCCTCGATATGCTTTGATGACGGAATTTCCTCTTTTATGATTGAAACGATCTTGTCCCAGTTTTCAATAATTACTTCAAGACGGGCTTTGTGACCTTCAACATCATATCTGGGATTCTTTTTTCCGGCTTCTATCATTACCTTTGAGCCTTTACCGATGAATTCTTCGAGGTGCTTATTCCATTTTTCGTTATCAAACGAAGCAACGGAGGCAAGCGCTTTCTCGCGGTCGGGAGTCATATCCTTTAATTTTTCATACATTTTTGATGAAATAACGGTAGTTATAGCACACTGTATTCCGTGAGGCGCGACGGGAGTGCCGAATTCAAGACCCCGCATATCCCATACATGGGACATACAATGTTCTGTTCCCGATGCCGGACGGGAATTTCCGAGAATATTCATTGCAACACCCGAACGGATAAGAGCTTCGAAAAGATCCTCAATCGCTTCGTCTTCGCGTTTTGCAAGGCCCTCGGCACCAGCAGTACATTTTTCAAGAGCTGAACGCTCAAGCTGGGCTATGTCTTCGCAATAATGTTCGCCGGTTATGATGTTTGAAATCTTCCATTCGGCAAGACTTGTATATTTTGCAAGCAGATCGCCAAAGCCGGCGCAAACCATAATATCGGGAGCGGTTTTGAGAATATCGGTATCACCTATTATAACATCAGGGCTTTTTGATCTTACATGGGTTTTAAGTCCGTCTACTTCAAGAGAAGAGGTGGCGGAAGCATACCCATCCATAGAGGGCGCTGTACCTACGATTATATACGGAAGCTTTGTTCTTGATGAAAGAAGCTTTCCGATATCGTTGATAACACCTGAGCCTATTCCGATAATGCAATCACACGATGTGTTGAATTTAATAAAGGCGGAGCCTGCAGTATGTTCATCACACTTAACCATTGAATCGGGGAAAGAATATGTTGCATATTCAACACCTGCATTTTCAAGAAGCTCTTTGACAAGTACTCCTGATGCCTTGGGGCCGTTTCCGTCATAATTTAAAAAAGATTCTTTTGCTATAATAAGAGGCTTTTTAACATTAAAATCTTTGAGTACTTCTATGATGGAATTAACGGCATTTTTGCCTATGTAAACTTTAATATCGGTTTTTTTATGTATTTTTCCGCATTTGCAGGGAGAGGTGTCATTTTTAAAGTGGAAATATTTAATTTTCATTTAAGCCCTCCTTTTCGGTTTTTAAATCTATTTTTTTATTTCTGAAGTAAAGCGCGATATCTGTTCCAACCATAAAAAGGTTTATAAAATAAAATACGGTCGGATATGAAAAACCGTATCCGTTGGCGTAGGCTATCATCTTCCAGCCTATTCCGCACAAGTAACCTATAAAGATAAACATAAGAAAAAACAGGCTTTTTCCTTTTGCTGTTCTTGCTTTATATGATTTAATGATCGAAAGCGGCCAGGATAAACCAAAACATATGACCATTACCGCTTCAAGTATTTCCATAATTATTACGGGATTCATTTTTTGCCTTCTTTTCCTTATAATATATACATTATATCACAAAGAAATCATTTTTACAATAAAAATCAGCCGTTTTTTTGACGGCTGATAATTTTTTTATAAAACTGTTACCGCAACACAGGTCATATCGTCGTCCCGAAGGTTTATTCTTTTGGCTTTTTCAAGCACCCTTTCGGAAAGTCTTGCGGGATCTTCGCCTTTTTCGGAGGATAAGAGTTCGCAAAGCCAGGGAACTTCATCATACGACTGCACAATTCCGTCGGACAGCATCATAACCGTATCGCCTTTTTCAAGAGTAAATTTTGTGTTTTCTGCGGAAAACGAGCGGATTATTCCGGCAGGCGGAGTAAATGATGCTATTTTGTAAAGCTTTGAGGCACGAAGAATATATGCGGGAGCGGCTCCTGCCTTTATAAACGAAGCTTCACCCGAAAGAAGATCTATTTCAAGAAGATCAACGGTTGCAAAGCTTTCATCATTTTTTGTCAGCAGAAGATTATTAAGCATTTCAAGGGTAACATTTTTATGAGCTCCCGTTGTCAGAAATTTTTCTATGAAAACAGAAGTGAGACGCGAAGTAAGCGCTGCGCTTCTTCCGCTTCCCATACCGTCGGATATAAGGGCGTAAAAATAATGGTCGTCACTTTCGAAAAAGTTTACGCAATCTCCGTTTACCGAGCTTCCGCCTTTTGCTCTTGCACTTTTTGCATATTCAAGCATAAGCTTTCTTTTTCTCGAAAGACGCATAGTAGTTTTTTCGCCTATTCCGATGAATTCGGGCTCGCCAAAAAGATATCCGCATTTTTCGCTTATATAATCGGCAAGCTCTTGTGCCGTACAGGGGAATTTTTCGATCTTAACTCCGTGAACATCTATATATTTCATTCTTGAGCCGTAAGCCTCAAGCCAGGTGTATCTTACGCCTATTGCCGCAAGGGCGGCGTTTGCTTTTTCATAAAGCTCTTTGTCGGGGATTTTGTCGGTTTTTGCTTTTTGAGAAGTGTATTTTATAAGTCTTGCCATTGTGTTGTACTCCGATGCAAGTATCTCTGTTTTGTTGTCGTTGAAATGCTCGCCTACAAGTTCAGCATAGCATTCGTTCAGCTTTGCAATTATTTCAGAAAACTTCAAACAGTTTCCAAGATATTTTTCGGGCAGATCGCTTTTTTGAAGTCCGCCCGACATAAGCCTTTCGCAAATTATATTTTCAGCTTCTGTTGATGTATAAAGTCCTTTGCTGTAACAATGCTCATACATCGAGCAATTTTTACAGAAAGAGTCTATGGTGAATGATACTTTTTCCCGTACCTCGCGTTCTCCCGGATATTTAAGTTTGTCTGAAATATTGTATACTACCTCGGAAAGAGATGTGAATGCGGACGAAAGCTTTTCAAAACCGGGGCTGTTTTTTAATTCGTTTCCTGTTTCATAAAATCGGTTTTTCAAAGCTATTCTGGGGAGAGCTTGTGATGCGGGAATAAACAGAAGTGAGGCTGAAACTGCAGATATGATCGCCTGCATCTGACTTGTTCCGAACATATAAACGATGACGGCTGAAAATATAAGCTTAAAGGAGACTGCTGCTTGAGAAAGCTTTTTTTCACCGAAAAATCCTGCGCAAAATCCTCCTATACCCGCGGCTATTGCAAAGGCGGGATCTGTGCACGAGGAAGCAGCGATTCCGCAAACAAGCCCCGAAACAAGACCGTACATTGAACCCAGCCGGGTGGCGGAATAAAGTGTTATAAATGATGTAAGCATAATGGCGGGGGAGAAGCTTTCAATCGGAATTTTTGAAAGAGCATAGACAAATATGTAGGCAACTGCAAGAGATGTCCCGCCGAAAAATGCACCTTTTCTTTTCCTGTTTTCGGGGATTACGCATGAAAACAGGGCACACGAGCTTATAAGTCCGGCGGCATACGATACACCGTGAATTATGTAATCTGCTCTGAACATTCCGACTGCTGAGATTATGACAGCACACAAAATTCCGATAAAACAGGAAAGGGCAACTCTTTTTTTGAAAGATTCATTAAAGCCAAATGAACTTAAAAATGCACGGCTGAAAAAGCAAAGAGTATTTACCGCAAAAAAAGCAGCAGCTTCGCTTCCGTAACTTATGCAGGAAAACGCAGAACCGATAAATGAAAAGAATGCGTATTTGTCTCCGACAGCCGAAAGTGTAAGTGCAGCACCCAAAGGATAAACATTATTCGGTAACGGGGCAGATCCGAGGATTATACCTGCAGCTGCAAAGCAGACACATTTTAAAGCCGTCTTCCATACGCTTTTCTCGCTTTTCGTTTCTCCTGTTTTTACATTAACGGTTTTTTTGTTTTTATATTCTCCGTATGTTTCGCCGGCTTCGTTTATTTTCTTGCGGGCAATTTTAAAATATTCTTTTGTCTTTTCAACGATTGGGGTGTTTTCGGGTAATATAGGCATATTTTCACTTCCGTTCTTTTGGTGGTTAAATGCGGTATCGGTTTTGCAATTGTGCAGCTTTCAACCGGCTCCGCAAGTATAGGTTGTTCTCCTCGGAGTTTGCCAATGAATGGTAATAATGGGTTTTTATACCCATATTATACACCGCTCTTTTCAAAAAAACTGTCGAAGTGTGTAATAAAACAAATATATCCTGTTATAAAGAACATTAAAATAAAAAACCCGGAAATTATCCGGGCTTTCAAAAAACGCAAAAGCAAAAGGACGGTTAAAAACCGTCCTTGTAACTTATCATAAAATTATTTAAGCGGGAGATGATACTTATTCTGCTCATCGGTAGAGAGCTTACCCTTAACATACTTGAACAATGCTTGATAGTCACGCAAGTTAACTCTTCCATTAACATCGATATCTGCAACAGTCAAATCAAGGGCAGATGCATCCTTGTTCTTAACATACTTGAACAATGCCTGATAGTCACGCAAATCAACTCTTGAGTTACCATCAACATCACCATTGTACTTAACGAATTTAGCTGTGTATGTCTTGTCAGCTTCTGCTGTTACAACAAATGTTGTGTCTGCAGAAACCTTAGTTTCGCCGTCATACCAACCAAGGAACTTATACTTGGCAGTATTTGTAGCTGTAGCAGTAAGTGTCACTTCTGTGCCTTCAACAACTGTTCCGCCGCCTGTTACAGTACCGTAATCAGCGGGATCAGCTACTGCTGTAATTGTGTACTCTACAGCGGGGATGAGTTCAAACTTAGCTGTGAATGTCTTATCTGCGTCTGCGATTACTGTAATTTCAGCATCTGTAGAGTACAATTCTTCACCAACAAACCAGCCTGCGAATTCATAGCCTTCGTCAGCTGTAGCTGTAAGAGTTACTTCTTCGCCTTCTTCAACAACACCGCCGCCGGTTACAGAACCGCCTTCGGTAGCTTCTGCTGTGATTGTGTACTCAACCTTCTGAATGCCATCCCAGTCATCGGGAGTTTCATTGTCGCCAAAACCGTCTGCGCAAACGGTGATAGCGGCTGTACTGCAGAGAAGGAGAGCCAATGTGAGAGCCAATAATTTCTTAAACATTTTCATTCCTTTTCACCTCATAATGTATACTATATAAGATTTCCTATTTAAGGATATCATATTTTGTTTGAAATGTCAATAGCTTTTTTATTTAATTTTATTTTAAAATAAATAATTATTGATTATTTACACAAATAGATATATAATATAGAAGGTTATACAATGGATACTTATACAATTTGCAAGACATATTAAAAAATCGTAAATGTAAAAGCATCCTTAAACACTATGATTTTGGAGTGATATAAACGATGGAAAAATACATAAACGAAGAGCTTTGTGCATATAAGAAATTTCTTTGCGGAAAAAAATGTGCAGTTCTCGGAATCGGCATAAGCAATATTCCTCTTATAAAATTCCTTCTCGAATGCGGAGCACAGGTCGTTGCAAGAGATAAAAAAAGCCTTTCTGAGCTTTCGGCAAACAAAGATCTTGATATTCCGTCATTTGAAGATATGGGCGTATCATTTGTAACAGGAGAAAAATACCTTGACGATATAAACGAAGAAATTGTTTTCAAAACTCCCGGTATCCGGTGCGATCATCCCGGCATAAGAGAGGCGGCACAAAGAGGCGCTGTCATTACAAGTGAAATGGAGGTTTTTTTGTCTGTTTGCCCCTGTAAAATCATCGCAATAACGGGAAGTGACGGTAAAACCACCACAACAACACTTACGGCAAAAATTCTTGAAGATGCCGGATATACCGTACATCTCGGCGGAAATATCGGAAGACCGCTGTTGTATGATACCGAAAAAATGCGCCCCGGAGATTTTGCCGTCCTCGAGCTTTCAAGTTTTCAGCTTCATTCTATCGGTTTTTACCCCGATAAAAGGTTCCCTGTACAGACAGTGCGCTTTCCTGATGTTGCAATTATCACAAATATAAGTCCCAACCATCTTGATTGGCATACTTCGTATGATGAATATGCACAGGCAAAAAAAGCAATATTCTCATCAATTCGCCCCGAAGGAAAATTTGTAACCAATGCGGCAGACGAAATTACAAAAGAGTATGCTAAAGAGGCAAAAGAAAAGGGAATTGATGTAAAACTGTTTTCGGCCAAAATTGTGACAGATGATTACTATGCCGACGAAGACTATATATATTATGAAGGAAACCCGATAGTTTCAAGAAAAGAAATAAAGCTTCCCGGCGTTCACAATACAGAAAACTATATGGCTGCAATTGCCGCAACAAGTGAATTTGTGTCGCTTGAAAATGTTTTGAATGTTGCAAGAACTTTTGGGGGAGTTGAACACAGACTCGAATTTGTTGAGGAAATAGAAGGCGTTTCTTTTTACAACAGTTCAATAGATTCGTCTCCTACAAGAACTATTGCGGCAATAAAAAGCTTTTCTTCGGATATGAAAAAGAAGCTTGTTCTCATAATGGGAGGATATGATAAAAATATTCCTTATGCGCCCGTCGGCGAGCCTGTATGCGAAATGGCAAAGGCGGTATTCCTTTGCGGAGCCACAGCCCCCAAAATAAAGGCGGCAATAGAAGAAACCACAAGCGAAAACAAGCCCGAAATATTTGTGTTTGATAATTTTGAGGAAACCGTAATTTCTGCAAAAAATTACTCAAAAAAAGGCGAATGTGTGATACTCACCCCCGCTTCTGCAAGCTTTGATATGTTCAAAAATTTCGAACATAGGGGAAGATGCTTTAAAGAAATCGTTCGCAGACTCAAATAACCCGGTCGAAAGGATATAAATGAAATGGAAAGTAACAGATACTTTTCTGATATAAAAGAGCTTTACAAAAAGCTTTCAGCAGTGCCTTCGGTAAGCGGAAATGAAAGGGCAGCTTGCGGGGCTATATGTGATATAGTTTTTGAATACACAAATTTTTTCGATAGTTTCGAGGAAACTCCCGCAGGAGGACTTTTGTTCTTCCATCATGCAAAGAAAGAAAATGCAAAGAAAATTCTTTTTGATGCCCATCTTGATACCGTCGGCTTTTGTGTAACACAGCTTCTTGACGGCGGATTTTTAAAAGTCAGAAATGTCGGAGGCATAGATAAAAGACTTCTTTTTGCCTCGGATGTGGAAATATACGGAAAAAATACCGTAAAAGGTGTTTTTGTTTCTACCCCTCCGCATCTTTCAAAGGGAGAAAACAAAAACAAACTTCCCGACATCTCGGATATATATGTTGATACAGGACTTTCTTTTGAAAAGATGTGTGAACTTATCTCGGTCGGTGATTTTTGCTCTTTCGCTTCTTCATATACCGAGCTTATGGGCGATATTATCTGCGGTGCGGGTATGGATGACAAGATATGTGCAGTTGCAATTCTTATTGCCGTAAAAATGCTTGAGAATGATAAAAATTATAAAGATGATAATGATATCATATTCTCTTTTTCGTCTGCAGAGGAAATAAACGGAAGCGGAGCTGCCTGTATTTCAAAGCTTTGTGCAGATGCGGCGATCGTGCTTGATGTTAATTTCGGGCGGGAAAAGGGAGTTGCGGAATATGAAAGCTATAAACTCGGTACGGGTTGCGGCGTTTCTTATTCAAGTACGACTTCAAGAGAGCTTACAGATGCCGTTATAAGATGTGCAAAGAATGAAAACATTCCCTGTAATACACTTGTAGAGGCAAAAAATACGGGTACAAACGCCCACAATCTTTCGAATTCCCATCTCGGAACAAGATGCTGTGTGCTTTCGGTTCCCGAAAAATATATGCACTGTGCAAATGAAGCGGTCGATATTAAAGATGTCTTGTCCTGCGGAAAGCTTCTTTGTGCCTTTGCAGGAAGATTTAACAGTATATATGATGAAATGAACAAAGGGAAAATAATAAAACCCCTGCCGGAGGTGATATGAATGGACTATAAGCTTTTGGAAAAGCTTTGCGGTCTTTCGGGAGTTTCGGGATATGAAACAGAAGTCCTTTCATATATCGCCGAAAGGATAAAGGATTTTGTTGACGGGCTTGAATACGACAATATGGGAAACCTTATAGCCTTTAAAAAAGGAACAGAGGGTACATCAAGCAAAAAAATCCTTTATTCCTGCCATTCCGACGAAGTGGGATTTGTTATTAACCATATTGAAGAAGACGGAAGCCTTCTTTTTGATTCTATCGGTATGGATCCGCTTGTTTTTGCAGGCAAGAGAGTTGTTATCGGCAAAAACCGTATCCCCGGAATAATTGCAACAAAGCCTATACATCTTCTGTCGGCGGAGGAAAGAGATAAAGCACCCGAAAAAGGAAGCCTTTATATAGACATCGGTGCAAAAACAAAGGAAGAAGCGAAAAATCTCGGCGTTTTTGCAGACTTTGCGGTTTTTGATACGAAATTTTCCGATTTCGGCGAAGATATGATAAAATCAAAGGCGGTCGATGACAGAATAGGCTGCGCTCTTCTTATCGAACTTATCGAAAGAGGGGTCAGAAACGACTCGTATTTCGCTTTCTGCACAGCCGAGGAGATCGGATGCAGAGGTTCAAAAACGGTAGCCGAAAGAATAAAGCCTGATATATGCATAAATATCGAAAGCACAACGGCGGGCGACATGCCCGGGCTTTGCGGCGGCGACAGAGTATGTATTCTCGGCGGCGGTGCGGCAGTTCCTTTTATGGATGGGGCAAGCGTATATTCAAACAGGCTGTACAAAAAAGCAAGAGCCCTTGCCGATAAAAAATCTATCCCTTGTCAGACAAAGACAAAGGTGGCGGGCGGAACAGACGCAAGTTCTTATACGAAAGTTTCGGGCGGATGCGAAGTTTTGGGACTTGCCCTTCCGACAAGATATATTCATTCGCCTTCCTGCGTTGCAAAAAAATGCGATATTGAGGCAATGCAAAATCTTCTTTATGAAATATCCGATAACATAGGCGATTTTTTGCTGTAACTGAAAGGTCTAATATATGAAAAAGAAAAATGAATTTCAAAAAAAGCTTGAATCACTTTCCTGTATGCACTCTGTGTGCGGAAATGACGGCGGAATGTTTGAATATATAAGCTCTGTTTTGGAAGAATACTGCGACAGTATTTCCAAAGACAGTATGGGAAATATAATTGCAAAAAGAAGCTGTTCGGACAAAAAAGCGAAAACTGTGGCTATTGTTGCCGTATGTGACGAATACGGTTTTGCGGTAACCTCAGTTTGTGAGGAAGCAAAAAAACTTCACCCCGTCGGATTGAAAAAAGAGGCCCTTTTGCGTCTTTCGGGAAAGGCGGCGTATACCCTTTCGGGAAAGAAGGGGATGCTTGTACCCTGCGGCGAGGAGCTTGTATTTGAAACGGATGATGTTATATCCGAGGGGGATTTTGTTTATCCTGATGATAAACCGCAGTTTTTCGGAAACGATAAGGTTTATCTTTTGGGTGCGGCTGCAAAGGTCTTTTCGGCGTGTCTTTGCAATCTTGCCGTAAGGGACGGCCAGTATCCCTGCAATATAGAATTTGTATTTATGTCATCCCATCTTCCGGGAGCAAGGGGAGCTGCGGCGGCATCATATAAAATTTGTGCTGACGAGGTTATTGCCCTTGATTTTGTAACGGGAAGCTCTGTAAAATCCGGAAGAGGTCCTGTAATTGCCTTCGGGGATTCTCAAGGCTTTTGCGACAGGGAAATGACAGATGAATTAAAGGAATGTGCGGACGGGATCGGTATAAAAGTTCAGATGTGCGCAGAAATACAAAAAGAGCGTCCTTCAATTCTTTTACCCTTCCTTTCTCAGGGCAAAAAAACCTCACTTGTCGGGGTTTCGTGTGAATCGGAAAAAGAGGGAATTTCAAAATGCGATATCAAGGACATCCTCGGATGTGAGGCTGTTGTGTGCGCCTACCTTATAAAAGAAAACGGAGAAATATAAATGAAAATAAATGAAAAATGGCTTGAAACAGCGAAGGAAGTGGAAAAAGAGCTTTCTGAAAAGGGAGTTTTTCAAAGACTTGAGGATATCGCTTTCCGTAATCAGATGAGAGTTATGGATGCTTTCCGGGAATTTCAGGTTTCGGAATCGCATTTTTGCCCGACAACAGGCTACGGATATGATGATAGGGGCAGAGATACTCTTGAGGAAATTTTTGCCCGTGTTTTTGAAACGGAAGATGCAATAGTGCGTCATAATATCATATCGGGAACGCAGGCCCTTTGCATCGGTCTTTTCGGAATACTCAGAACCGGCGACACAATGTTTTCCGTAACAGGAAAGCCTTACGATACCCTTGATGAGGTAATAGGTCTTCGCGGAGAGGGTATGGGTTCTTTGAAGGACTACGGAATAAATTATAAAGAAATTGCAATGTCGGGCGGCGATATTGATATCGAAGCGATGAAAAAACAGCTTCTTGAAGACAGCAGTATAAAAATGGTATATATCCAGCGCTCAAAAGGTTATGCCGTTCGTCCTACTCTTTCCTCGGAACAGATAGGAAAAGCAGCGCAAGCTGCACACGAAATCCGGCCGGATGTTTATGTTTTTGTAGATAACTGCTACGGAGAATTCTGCGACGAGCATGAGCCTACATATTACGGCGCAGATATAATCGTCGGTTCGCTTATTAAAAATGCGGGCGGGGGTATGGCAGAAACCGGCGGATATATCGCAGGAACAAAAAAAGCTATCGAACTTATCTCTTACCGTCTTACAACACCCGGTATCGGAAAGGAAGCGGGGGCAAGTCTCGGACAGACAAAGCTTATGTACAAAGGTCTTTTCTATGCGCCTCATACAGTGTGCCAGGCGCTTAAAACAGGCGTTTTTGCTGCAAAGCTTTTTGAAAAGCTCGGGTATGATATATATCCTATTGCAGAGGAAGAAAGACACGATATAATCCAGACAATAACCCTCGGAACAAAAGAAGGACTTTTGGGTTTTTGTGCAGGAATTCAGGCGGGCTCACCCGTCGATTCCCATGTAACTCCCGAGGCGTGGGATATGCCGGGATATGCTGATGCGGTTGTTATGGCGGCGGGTGCATTTACTTCGGGCGCTTCCATCGAGCTTTCTGCAGACGGACCGGTTAAAGCACCTTATACCGCATATCTTCAGGGCGGTCTTACTTATGAAAGCGGAAAGATAGGAATACTTCTTGCCGCAAAAATAATCTCTGAACAGGAATGAAAATAATTTATGATAAAGTTTAAAAATTCTTTCGTAAATTCTGTGTTTCTTTTGCCCGTTGAAGTCGAAAAATACATAAAAACGGCAAATGCCGCCGAACTTCGGGTAATCTTACATATTTTTGCAAACGGTTCTTTGACCGGCGATGAAAAAGAGATCGCAAAGATTTGCGGAATAACCGAAAGCGAAGTTTATTCTGCCCTCAGCTTCTGGCGCGGGGCAGGTATAATTTCTTATGAAACCGACGAAAAGGCAAGGGTGACGGTTTTATCGGATACCCCGATCGAAGAAAAAAGCGTTTCGTATACGGGAGCGGAGCTTAGCAGAGCTATCGAGGAAAACGAAGATATACGCTCTCTTTTAAATCTTGCCTCCGAAAAGATAGGGAAAATACTGACACCTACCGAACAGGCATGTATCTATTCGCTTGTTGATACTTTGGGAATGGATATATCGCTTGTTATGGCAATTATCGAATATTTTACTTGCGGTGAGGAAAAAAGAAGCGCAAGATATATTGAGCGTGCGGCGTCAAATCTCTTCAAGGAGGGCGTTGACACCTATGAAAAGTTTGAATACTACATTGCTGCAAAGGAAAAGGCGAAAAGCTATGAAGAAAAGATCCGCCGCATAATCGGCGCGGAAAACCGGGCTTTTACAGCGGGTGAAAGGAAGATCGTCGAAAAACTTTCGGCATCTGCGGTTTCGGAAGAGCTTATTACTCTTTCTTATGAGCGCACGGTAAATGCTATCGGCAAACCCTCTTTAAGCTATATGTCAAAAATAATTGAAAAATGGCTTGATGACGGAATAAAAACAAAACAAGACCTTGAAGCGAAAAATACAGGCACTCCCCAACAATCTTCGCTGGGCGCATTTTCGTTCGACGATCTTGTGGAAAAACCCGAAGATTTAAATGACGGCGATAAGCCCTTTGATCCTATGGAGAAGCTATGAAATTCAACAACATAAATCTTACATCCTTCGGAAAATTCGAAAACGCAAGCTTTAATTTTTCGAAAGGGTTAAATGTAATATACGGCGAAAACGAAGCGGGAAAAAGCACTCTTTCCTCGGCGCTGCGCTATATTCTTTACGGATTTTCCTCGCAAAAAAGCCGGAATGTCGAAACAAACGACAAGCTTAAATATGCCTCTTGGAAAAACGGCAATATGGCTGCAAGCGCCGCACTTTCTGTTAACGGGAAGGATTACCGTATAGAGAGAGTTTCGTCGGCGAAAAGTTCTGTTAAAGTAACAGACTCCGCAGGCCGTGAATGTAATTTCGGCAAAGAGCCGGGCGAGGCTTTTTTGGGGGTTGACGAAACGGCATTTATAAAAATGGCGTGTATACGGCAAAGCGAAATTTCATCCGACACATCCGACGGTCTTTCTGAAATCGTTCAGAATATCGTATATTCTGCCGATGAAAGCGTTGATATAACAAAAGCTGAAAAAAAGCTTACGGAATACCGCAATTTTTTCCGTTCTCCCCATAGAAAAACAGGAAAATGCTTTGAGCTTGAAGAAAAAATAGCATCCCTGCGATTTGCGTTCGGACAGGCAAGCGAAGCTCATAAAACATTGCTTGGTGCAGAAGCAAGACTTTCGGAAACTAAAAAACGCATAGAGTATAATAATTCTCAGCTTGAAAAACTTGAAAAAGAGCTTTTGAATATCGAAGGCTATGAAGCCTCGGTCATCATCGAAAAGGTGCTTGAAGCCAAAAAGAATCTTGATCTTGCAAAACAGGAATTTGAAAAAGCGGACGGGATACTGAAAAAAGGCGGAAAACTTTTTGATGAGAAAACGCTTCGCGAATTATCTTCAGCATACGAAGCAGAAAAAAGAAGCAGAGAGGAAATGCTCTCGGCTAAAAATTCTCTTGAACAGCTTAAGAAAAGCGGAGAGGAATTTGAGAAAAAATTCTCGATGCAAAAAAATGAGGACATATCCTCGGTAAAAGAAAAATATCTCACAGCCCTTAAAAATATAAGGATATTCGGAACGGTTTCAGGGGTTTTTGCAGTATCAGCGGCAGTGTTTGCTGTTTTGGGATTTATAGATCTTTTACGGCAAACCTTTGCATTTTCGGCATCTGCAGCACTTCTCGGCGCTGCAATCGTATTATTTATCATAGGGATCGTCGGATTTTTAAGAGCAAAATCAAAGCTTTCCGAAAACGGATTTGAAAGTTTAGAGGAGCTTGTAGCTTTTGAAACCGAATACGATGCGGCAAAAGAGAATTTCTTTGCCGACAGTGCCAGAATGAGGATATTAAAAGATGCGTATGACGAAAAGCTTGAAATCTATAATGCAAACAAAGAAAAGCTCGATTCTCTTATGGAATCGACAGGCGCGGAAAGCTCGGATGCACAAAAGGTAATTACAATACTTAAAGATGCTCTTTCAAGATATGAAAATGCAAAAAACACTCTTGAAAAAAGCGAAAGCATCTACGATGCCTTCCTTTCGACAAATGATATGCATGCTTTGAGCGATGCGGTAAAGCATTTTACCAATATCCCGGAAAGAGAAAAGAAACTGGTCTTGCGTGATTTTGAATTTATAAAAAAGGCAAACGAACAGCTTGCCGAAAGGGAAAAGGAGCTTATAAAACAAGCGTCATATAATGCTTCTTCCATAAGAAAACCTGCAGAGATACTTGCCGAAAAAGAAGCGACAGAGGAGCTTCTTGTAAAAGCCGTAGAATCCGCCGATGCGGCAGATCTTGCACTTTCAGCCTTAAAGGCGGCGTGCGAAGATCTTAAAAACGGTATTTCGCCCGAAATTGCCCGCCGTGCAAGCCGTCTTTTCAAAATATTCACCGACGGAAAATACGAAGGACTTGAGGTTTCTTCCGAATTCGGACTTGGTATTATTGAAAACGGAATGTTAAAAGAGGCGGCGTATTTGAGCCGGGGTACAAAGGATGTGGCGTACCTTTCGCTCAGAATGGCTCTTTGCGAGGTCCTTTTCAAGGAAAAGCCGATTGTAATTCTTGATGAGATTTTCGCATATGTGGATGATACAAGGTTTAAAGCGGTGCTTGGCTTTATCGAAAGGATTTCGGCGGAGTATCAGGTGTTTGTTTTCACCTGCCACGAAAGAGAAAAAGCGGCTTTGGCACACATTGAAGGCACAAATGTAATCGTACTTGAATAAAACAAACGGGAGGCTGTCGCCTCCCGCTTGTTTTTATAAATCAGTTTAAAAGGTCATTCATAACAAGACCTGTAATCAGCTTCGGATAGAAATATGTCGATTTCTGCGGCATCTTTTCTCCTGCCAAAGCTACATCTCGGATCTCGGAAACCTTTGTGGAGTTGAGAATAAAGGAGCAGTTGAATGCGTCGTCCTTTATACAATCACAAGCCTCGTCAAGTTCCCTTGTGTATTTAAGGTTTATCTGATTTGCCATATTTTCCTTGTCGATACCGAAAAGCTTTTCAAGAATGAGAGAATGTAAAACAGTAACATCAAGGCCCTTGTAAGCTTCGGATTTTCCGGGGTTGAGAGCGTCAATTGCTTTTTTGCAGGCAGCATCATTTTTCAATGTGAGGAGATAATATTTTCCGCTCTTTGTACAGAAAACATAAGCTTTGTTGCCGGAGTTTTTGCAAAGGGAGCTTTCTATATCTTTTCTTTCAATTTCGGAAACCTCGAAAAATTCGGAAATCTT
The DNA here is from genome assembly GCA_015064485.1 of Oscillospiraceae bacterium. GTDB lineage: Bacteria > Bacillota > Clostridia > Oscillospirales > CAG-382 > UMGS1052. The sequence continues at coordinate 67,552 of SVSD01000006.1, forward strand.
TGCAAGAGCATCCTCTTCGTCAAAGTTCTTAAGATCTTTAAGCATTCTGTGAGTGGGGAATACAACAAGCCCCTCGTTTTCCATATCGATAAGCATCATCATAACATAGTTTCCTGCGTGGGTTTCGTCTGTTATAATGCCGTCTTCAATAAGCTTCTTTTTGTAATTCAGGGCAGTTTCGTATCTGTGATGACCGTCTGCGATATAAAGCTGTTTGTCTTCAAAAGCCTTTTCGATAAAATCGGTATCGGCGCCCTTTTCTATCTTCCATAAGCGCTGTGTTACGCCGTCAGCACAAGTAAATTCGATATCGGCCTTACCTTGAGTGAGGGAATCGACTCTTCCCGAAATTACTTTTTGTGCATCCGTATACATTGAATATATGGGGCTGAAATTTGTATTTGTTGCGGACATAAGATTAAATCTGTCGGTTTTTGCCTTTGAAAGGGTTTCTTCGTGGGGCAAAACTACATTTTCAGAAAATTCGCAAAGCTTTACTCTTACGAAAATACCTTTTATCTTTTTGCGCTGACCGTATGCGGTAAATTCTTCTTCGTAAACATAGATACCTTCGGATTTATCGTTTGCAAGAATTCCTTTTTCGAGCATATCGCGGTAAAGTTCGCCCGCCTTCGAATATGCATCTTCACCCATCGGAAGCTCGAGGCGGATTATGTTGTTTTCGCTTTCCTTTATATATTCTTCTCGCTGTGCGGTGGAAATTATATCATAAGGGGGACATACATTTTTTGAAATATCTCCGGATTTGGCGGTAAATCTCAATGCGGAAAATGCTTTAACTGTTGCCATAATGTTTCTCCTTTATATCAGGTATAATAATATATTATATACCATCGGTCTTTGATTTTCAATACATTTTTAGTATAAACAGACGCATAAATATACCTTTTCCGGGGATAAAGTTTGAAAAATATTTCCTGTAATACTTGAAAGTGGCGGTAAAATGTGTTATACTGTTTTAAAATAGTATAATAGTGCAAAAGGGCACTCTTTGCAGTTTTATGCTTATGCCCGATAAAGAAAGGAATGTAAATTATGTCAAAAGCATACGGAAAGAAAACCTGGCTTATCCCCGATACTTATCTTAACTCAAAATCCAAGAATGAATCTATAAGCCACGAAGCAATTTGTGTAATCAACACATCCGATATCGATGCGGTTATCGACCTTACTCTTTATTTCGAAGACAGAGAAAAGATCACAGACTTTTCTTCTTTCTGCGGCGCAGGCAGAACACATCATATCCGTCTTGATAAGCTCAAATCAAAGAACGGCGAACTTATTCCCAGAGATACACCTTATGCTATTCTTGTTGAAAGCAATGTGGAAATCGTTGTTCAGTATTCAAGACTTGATTCAAGCGAAGTTGAAATGGCTCTTATGACAACTATCGCATACCCCGTTGAAGAATAAGAATTTTATACACCAAGGAGATATATAAAAATGGAAAAGAAAGTTCTTCTCGAAACATCCGCAAGACATGTTCATCTTTCAAAGGAACACATCGAAACACTTTTCGGCGCAGGACACGAGCTCACAAAGAAAAAGGATCTTTCCCAGCCCGGTCAGTTTGCATGCGATGAAAGAGTTACGATCGTAGGCTCAAAAAAGGAACTCGCAGGAGTTTCTGTTCTCGGTCCCGCAAGACCTGCAACACAGGTTGAGCTCTCTTTAACTGATGCAAGAAGCATAGGAGTTGCAGCTCCCATCAGAGAATCCGGCGATATCGCAGGAACAGGTGCTTGTAAGATCGTAGGTCCCTGCGGCGAAGTTGAAATTACAGAAGGTGTTATTGCCGCTATGCGTCATATCCACCTCGACACAAAGACAGCTGAAGAAATGGGCCTTTCCGACAAACAGAATGTTTGCGTAAAGGTAGAGTCTGACGGCAGAAAGACACTTTTTGCTGATGTTGTAGTTCGTGTAAGCGACAAGTTCGCTCCCGCTATGCATATTGATACAGATGAATCAAACGCTTGCGGTGCGACCCCCGGTATAACAGTTGAAATTATTGACGGCTGCTGCAAATAATAAAAGGTGATTTCTTTCGGAAAACCGAAAGCTAAATACAAAAATAAAAATAAAGGAGATATAAATCATGGCTATTTATTCACGCGAAGTAGAAGAAATGTGTGTTGTTGCCAAGGGTCCTAACCACGGTCCCGCTCCTATTCCCGAAGAAGGAAAATGGATCCAGGCAAAAGAAATCAAGGATATTTCCGGCTTTACCCACGGTATTGGCTGGTGTGCTCCTCAGCAGGGTGCTTGTAAGCTCTCTCTCAACATCAAAAACGGTATCATCGAAGAAGCTCTTGTTGAAACAATCGGTTGCTCCGGTATGACTCATTCCGCAGCTATGGCGGCTGAAATCCTCCAGGGCAAGACAATTCTCGAAGCTCTCAACACAGACCTTGTTTGTGATGCTATCAATACTGCAATGAGAGAGCTCTTCCTCCAGATCGTATACGGCAGAAGCCAGTCCGCTTTCTCAGAAGACGGTCTTACAATCGGTGCAGGTCTTGAAGACCTCGGCAAGGGCACACGCTCTCAGGTTGGTACAATGTACGGCACTCGTGCAAAGGGTGTTCGTTACCTCGAAATGGCTGAAGGCTATGTAACAAGAATGGCTCTTGATAAGGACGATCAGGTTATCGGTTACGAATTCGTTTCCCTCGGCAAGATGACAGACTTCATCAAGAAGGGCGACGACCCCAACACAGCATACAAGAAGGCTCAGGGTACTTACGGCAGATTTGACGAAGCTGTAAAGTACATCGATCCTCGTAAAGAATAATCGGGAGGTACGAAATAATGGCATTATTTGAAAATTACGAGAGACGCGTTGACAAAATAAACGCAGTTCTCGCTGAATACGGAATCAACTCCATCGAAGAATGTCGCGAAATTACTCTTGCAAAGGGTATTGACTGCGACAAGATCGTTAAGGAAACTCAGCCCATCTGCTTCGAAAATGCTGTTTGGGCATATACTGTTGGTGCTGCTATCGCAATCAAGAAGGGCTGCACAAAGGCTGCTGATGCTGCGGCTGCAATCGGTATCGGTCTTCAGGCTTTCTGTATCCCCGGTTCTGTTGCTGAAAACCGTAAGGTTGGTCTTGGCCACGGTAACCTCGGCTCTATGCTTCTCTCCGAAGAAACAGAATGTTTCTGCTTCCTCGCAGGTCACGAATCCTTTGCTGCTGCTGAAGGCGCTATCAAGATCGCCCTCAACGCAAACAAGGTTAGAACAAAGCCCCTTCGTGTTATCCTCAACGGTCTCGGCAAGGACGCTGCGTTCATCATCTCCAGAATCAACGGCTTTACTTATGTAAAGACTGAATTCAACGCAAACACAGAAGAAATCAAGGTTGTTTCCGAAACTCCTTATTCTGACGGTCCCAGAGCAAAGGTTAAGTGCTACGGTGCTGACAATGTTCCTGAAGGCGTTGCAATCATGAGACTTGAAAATGTCGGCGTTTCCATCACAGGTAACTCCACAAATCCTACAAGATTCCAGCATCCCGTTGCAGGTACCTACAAGAAGTGGTGTACTGAAAACGGCGTTAAATATTTCTCTGTTGCTTCCGGCGGCGGTACAGGCAGAACACTCCATCCCGATAATATGGCAGCAGGTCCTGCTTCCTACGGTATGACAGATACAATGGGCAGAATGCACTCTGACGCTCAGTTCGCAGGTTCTTCTTCCGTTCCCGCTCATGTTGAAATGATGGGACTTATCGGCGCAGGTAACAACCCTATGGTTGGTATGACTGTTGCAGTTGCAGTTGCTATCGAAGAAGCGGCTAAGTAATTCAATATAAATATAGAAAACTCCGTGTTAAAAACACGGAGTTTTTTGTTACAAGTGACAAACATCTTTTCAAAAACCTATTGACAAAAGAACGAATGTTTGATATAATATATATACGGATGCAGGCATATATATGCCGAAAAGAAAGATCGGGAAAAAGTGTTTTTGGCAGCCGGAACTGAAAAATAATGAAAGGAAAGTATGAGAAATTATTTCGAATGAAAACAATTAGGAGATATTGACAAAACATTATCCAAAAACACACGAAATTCCATTGATTTATTTCCGAGTTTGTCTTACAATAAAAGTAATACTAACATTGGAAATAACACAACACCGTTTAGGTTGAATGAGGGCAGCACTTCAAATCAGCTTACGGGAAAAGGACTCGAAATTAAAGATCGGGTTCAAACTGCATTTTCAAATTTATATCCCGAATCCAAAAATAAGGATCTTTTTAAAGATATAGATGTCGGGACGATTGAAAAGAATATTCCGACAGCGCAAAGTGTTGTACAAAAGAATCTTTCTTCAAGCCCGATAAACCGAAGCACATTTAAAAA